>JAILCW010000054.1 GCA_024690265.1 Lachnospiraceae bacterium
TTGGTCTTGTTGTTGAACTTCTGTGGATAAAGCTTGTAGAAGTTGTTCAGCTCTGTATTCTTCAGAATCTCAGTATGAAGAGCAGCTACACCATTGACGGAATAACCATAGTGGATATCCATATGTGCCATGTGGACACGATTATCCTTGTCGATGATGTAAGTGGTCTCATCCTTAACACTCTTACGTACACGGTTATCCAATTCACGGATAATCGGAAGCAAGTGCGGTACAACCTCCTCCAAATAATCCATTGGCCACTTCTCCAATGCTTCTGCAAGGATGGTGTGGTTGGTATATGCGCAAGTCTTGGATACCACATCAATTGCCTCATCCATTGTAAATCCTTCGATCTGAAGCAAACGAATCAACTCAGGAATTACCATGGACGGATGGGTATCGTTAATCTGGATTGCCACATGCTCATGGAGCTTGTGCAGATCTACGCCACGCTCCTTGGCCTCCAAGAGGATAAGCTGTGCACCATTGGATACCATGAAATACTGCTGATATACACGAAGCAGCTGGCCCGCTCTATCACTGTCGTCCGGATATAAGAACAGGGTCAAGTTCTTCTCGATATCGTATTTGTCAAAATCAATGCTATCATTGCCTACCAAGCCATCATCTACCGTATCCAAGTCAAACAAATGCAAATGGTTCACGCCCTTTACCTCATAACCCGGAATGTCAATATCATACATAGTAGACTTAACAGTGGTCTTGCGGAATGGTACCTCGAAGGACACATCTCGCTTTACCAACCAATTGTTCTGTGCAATCCAAGGATTCTTCAGTTCCTGCTGCTTGCGATTCTTAAATCTCTGCTCAAACAAACCAAAGTGATAGTTCAATCCGATACCATCACCGCACAATCCTAAGGATGCTACAGAATCTAAGAAACATGCAGCCAATCTGCCCAATCCACCGTTACCCAGAGACGGCTCCAGTTCGCACTCCTCAATCTCTACCAAAGAACGATTGTGTTTAGCCAATGCTGCTTTTACTTCGTCATACATCCCCAAATTAATCAGGTTATTGGATAATAACTTACCAATTAGGAATTCAGCAGAAATGTAATACAGCTTCTTGTCGCCCTCAATAGATGGACGGTCTTCCATTTCCTGCTTAGTCATAATCAAAAGCCCCTGTGCAATCTCATCATTGGTGCACTGGTCAATCCCACGACCAAAATACTTCTTCATCGTAGCTTCAATTCTTGCTTCCATGGAAATATTACTCCTCTCTCGTTATTACCGAGTCACGCTCGATTAAAGTTGCTTCATAAATCTTATGAACCGGGCCGTTGTCCGCTCCCACCTCTTTCATGAGAAGCTCAACGGAAGACTTAACCATGTCAACTCTTGGCTGATACATGGTAGTCAATCCCGGACACATATATTTGCTAAGTTCAATTCCATCAAATCCAATGACGGAACAATCCTTTGGAACTCGTACACCGGCTTCATCCAGTGCCTTGTAAGCTCCCAAAGTAATCAAATCGGACATACAAAACATTGCGGTAAAGGAAACACCGGAAGCAATCAACTCCTTGGCTCCCACATATCCATTCTCCGGTGAAAAGTCCGTCATCTGTGGATCCGTGAAGTGTACTAACTCCTCACGATATGGGATTCCATGCTCTGCCAAGGCCCGTCGATATCCAGCCAATCGCTGTGCACTAACGGCGTTGTCGTAACGCTGACCTGCCACCAATGCAATATCTCGATGTCCTTTGTTAATCAGATAGGAGACCGCGTTGTATCCTTCTAATTCATCATCAATGCCTACCCAAGGACAATTCGGCAACGGATGCTCACTGCTATGAGCAACGGTACAAAGTACATAAGGAATGCCGAGGGCATCCAGTCGCTCCTCCGGGCGTTCCATCTGTCCACCCAAAAGAATCATGCCCTTCAGTCGCTTCTCCTTCATCAGCTCTGTTGCAACGGTTACAACGTCCTCCTGCCAACTAACGGCATGCAGCAAATAATCAAATCCATGCTTGCGAAGCTCTACCTCAAACTCTCCAAACATTGACTGGAAAAACACGTTATCAATACCGGTTACAATCAATGCGATGGTATTGGATTCCACCATCTTAAGGTTACGAGCGCTGTTGTTGGGAATGTAATTAAACTCCTGAACCACCTGCATGATGCGTTCCTTGGTCTTATCACTGATTCCCGGCTCATTATTGATTGCACGCGAAACGGTGCTAACGCCGACGTTGCATATTTTTGCGATATCCTTAATGGTAAGCTGTGCCATAACTAACCTCTTCCGTAAATTCTTGTAAGAGTCCGAATCTTACGTAATGTCATCTCATCCAGCTGCTTGGATTGTAATCTCCACTTCCAGTTCTTGCCGGTGGTAGATGGCATATTAATTCTTGCATGATTATCCAGCTTCAGATAATCCTGTATCGGGATAATACAAATATTGGCTGTAGAAGCCTGTGCCTGACGAACCAACTTGTCTGTTAGTACACCATAGTCCCTGGACTTCTCATCACAGTAGTTCTGAACCTGGCGGAACTCTGCCGGCGTAATATTACCCAGCCAGCCACGCAAGGTCTCATTGTCATGAGTGCCTGTGTATACCACACAATTCTTGTCATAATTAAATGGCAAGTAATCATTGGTCTCCTCAGAATCCTTCTGATCTCTTGCGTCAAAAGCGAACTCCAAGACCTTCATGTTCGGGAATCCTGTATCACGAACCAGCTTACGCACACTGTCCGTAATGTATCCCAAATCCTCCGCGATGATATTCAGCTCACCCAGAGCGTCCTTAATCGCTGTAAATAACTCTAATCCCGGGCCATCTTCCCAAGAACCATTAACTGCGTTCTCAGAACCTGCCGGAATACTGTAATACTGGTCAAATCCACGGAAGTGATCGATTCGAATCATGTCATATAATTCGTTGCACTTCTTCATACGCTGAATCCACCATGCAAAGCCCGTCTTCTTGTGATAATCCCACAGATATAAAGGATTACCCCATAGCTGACCGGTAGCAGAAAATCCATCCGGCGGGCAACCTGCAACTGCTGTTGGATTACCCTCTTCATCCATCTGGAACAATTCCGGATGCGCCCATACATCAGAACTATCCTCGGCTACATAAATCGGAATATCGCCAATAATCTGAACCTTGCGCTCATTGGCGTATGCCTTCAACTCATACCACTGGGTATAGAACTGATACTGTAACCACTCGTAGAATCGAATCTCGTCAGCGTGCTTCGCTACAAACTTCTCAATTGCCTTCTCCTCGTGGTGACGTAAGCCACTCTCCCACTGGAAAAAGCTCTTGCCGCCATTAGCATCCTTGATTGCCATAAACAATGCATAATCCCGAATCCAAAACTCATTCTCCTTCAGGAATGCATCAAACTTG
This sequence comes from Lachnospiraceae bacterium, assembly GCA_024690265.1. Lineage (GTDB taxonomy): Bacteria > Bacillota > Clostridia > Lachnospirales > Lachnospiraceae > XBD2001. The sequence goes on from JAILCW010000054.1 coordinate 3,406, forward strand.
CTATCCTTCGCATCTCCTACATTTGCAAATGCCTTACGCAAAACGCGATATCTGGATATGTACATCTGACCATAGTCAATATCATCCTCACGTCTGCCAAAATCTGTTCGATCACATTCTTCACGTGTTAACAGCCCATCCGCAATCAACTTCTCTAAATCAATGAAGTATGGATTGCCCGCGAATGTAGAAAAAGACTGATAAGGGGAATCACCATAACTGGTAGGCCCCACCGGCAAAATCTGCCAATACTTCTGCTTAGCCTCAGCAAGAAAATCCACAAACTTGTATGCCTCTTTGGAAAAGCATCCAATTCCATACTTGCCCGGAAGCGAAAAAATCGGCATTAAAATACCACTCGCTCTCATACCTATCCTCCTATGAATATCAGAGACGGTAACGTTTCTGTAAACACTTTTTGTTTCCGTATTTCTCTATGACGGTAACGTTTCCAATATCAATGTATCATGTTTCAAATTCGAATGCAATACAAACATGGTTCTTTCAAGAAAAAGGCCTGTCAATACACGCCGCACTGACAGGTCTTTCCTAAAATTCTTATTATTTTTATCTTAGCCTTTGACTGCTCCATCAATCATTCCCTGAACGATTTGCTTCTGTCCAAAGAGGAAGAAGATAATCATTGGAATAATTGCAAGCAATGCAGCTGCCATAATCATGCTCCACTCAGTTACATAAGAACCGATGAAAGACTGTACTGCAACCGGAATCGTCTTGTTCTTGCCGGCCAAGCCCAACATCATGGATGGAAGCAAGAAGTCATTCCAAATCCACATACCGTTCAAGATGGTTACTGTCATGATAACCGGCTTCAACAGCGGGAAAATAATCTGGAAGAAAATCTGTTCCGGCGCACAACCGTCAATGGATGCAGCCTCTTCCAACTCATATGGAATACCCTTGATGAATCCAACCAGGATAAATACGGTCATGGCGCCACCAAATCCCAGGTACGCAAAAACGATACCAGGAATGGACTGAATCATCGGGATTCCGATAAATTTTCCTACATCACGGAAGGTTGCCACCAACGGAAGCATAACAACCTGGAACGGAATAATCATGGAGGCAATAAAGGTGAAATAAATAAATGCCGCCCACTTTTTGCTCTGGTTTCTGCTGATGACCCATGCAGCCATGGAGCCAAACAGAATCAATAGTCCGGTAGACAATACCGTAATGATTAAGGAACTAGCAAATGCTCTCCAAAAATTGAAGTGCGTGTTGTTGATAACACCGGTAATGTTGATGATCAACTGTTGAAAACTTGCTCCTGCAAGACCAACCGGATCGTTGGTAATGGCTGTGGTATTCTTGGCAGAGTTCACACATACCATATAGAACGGGAACAAAATATAAATCGCTACAATGATTGCAAGTATGGTCTCCATGACCAATACATATTTTTTCGGAGTTCGATTCATTACAGTGTCACCTCCTTCTTGTTGGATGTGCGTACCTGAATAATGGATACCACTGCCAAAATAATGAAGAACAATACCGCCTTGGCCTGAGACAGTGCATACTGGTTCTGGCTGATTGCGGTGCTATAGATATTCAATGCCAACATCTCCGTACCGTTGGTGATATAAGCACCCATGAAATCTGCAATGGAGCCGGATCCATTGGTCATTGCCAAGTTGACATCAAACTGCTTGAACGCAGAGGTCAACGTCAAGAATGTACAAATCGTGATGGTCGGTGCAATCATCGGAATCTTGATTTTGGTCAGAGTCTGCCATGGGTTGGCTCCATCGATAGATGCCGCCTCAAGAGTATCTGCCGGCACACCGGTCAAACCGGTAATGTAAATCAACATGATATAACCGCCATACTGCCATATATATACAATAACAATTGCTGCTATCGCTGTCGGAGTCTCAGAAAGCATGGACTTGGTTGCCAGCATATTGGTCAATACGCTTGTAAAAATGAACTTCCAAATATAGCCCAATACAATTCCGCCAATTAAGTTTGGCAAGAAGTAAGATGCGCGGAAAAAGCCCAATGCTTTAATCTTGGTTGTGCACAAAAGAGCAAGCAAAAATCCAATCAAATTTACCAAGATTACATTAAAGAATACGAATAAAAAAGTAATTAAAATTGACCACAAAAATCCCGGCTGGCGGAACATACGAACATAGTTTTCCAATCCAACTACATTGCGTACACGAATTCCATCCCAGTCAGTAAAGGAATAACCAATACCAAAGAATAAAGGAATAATAACCGTTACCAAAAAGGTAGCCAAAAGCGGAAACAGGAAAAGTCCATATACAATGGTCCTGTGGTATTTTAATGTAGGAAATAGATATATTCCTACGATTGCCAGAATAATACCCACAACCAGTATTGCGCCTCGGATATCCAAATTACCATTGCCCAAGTCGATATAAAACTTGAGTCCAAGGAAGTCCAGTACCAACGCAAAAACCAATAAAGCAATACCGGCGATAAGCAGTGCAAAAGACGTCACCCTTCGTCCTACGCTAAACGTCGTCATACCTAACATTCCTCCCTTCCATACATTCAACAATTATAGCGGGCGCCGAAGTAGGGTCGCCCGCTATACAATTAAACACTCACCTAAATGTTAGACGGGATTCTATTACTGTGCGTAATAAGCCTCGCAAACCTTGCTGATGGTCTCAACAAATCCTGCTACGTCTAATTTACCATTTGCAAAGTCTTCGAATACTACGCTGGTATCATTCTGAAGACCATCCTTCTTCTCGAAGGTATGCATTGGAGATAACTTACCATTTGCCTTGTAAGTATTCACTGCTGCAGCGAACGGATCGCTTGGTACATCAGATACAGTGTTGAAAGGAGATACGAAACCACAATCGTTAACGAAGGACTTCTGTGCTGTCTCCTCAGAGCACCACTGCAAGAATGCCTTTGCAGCATCTACATTACCGTCAGAATATACTGCCCAGTAAGAAGTAGCGCCACCACAGATTGTATCGATACCATCTGCGAATGCGAATGGAGCAATACCACACTTGAATCCGCTGTAATCAGCACTGCTGGTTAAGTTTGCACCAAACCAGGAACCCTGTGTAATGAAAGCAGCCTTACCCTGTGCGAACAAAGCAACTTCCTGGTCATAGTTACCGGTAGTAGCGATGGTCTGATTGCTGTGCTGCTGAAGCAGGTCAATAAACTCAGCAAACTGAGTCATTCTGTCAGCATCAATCTTACCACCATCCTGAAGAAGGTCGAACCACTTGGAATCAGCACCAGCAGCAAGACCAGCATCTAAGTACTGACCAAACATATGAGTACCGGTAGACCATCCAAGCTCTGCAGCATTTGCGCCATAAGAAACAACTGCTGTTAATCCAAGCTCATCCTTCTTAGCCTCAAGTGTCTCGAAAGCAGCCTTATATCCTGCTGGGCTGGTCAATGTAGATGGATCTACGCCAGCTGCATCAAGAACGTCTGCGTTGTAAGCAATACCCCAAGCCTCAACCATGTACGGGAAGCCTACGGTGCCATCACCGTTTACATACTCAAGCTCTGTATTCTTGGTCCACTCCTGATCGGACATATCAGCGAGCATACCCTCCCAGTTTGCGAACTGATTTGCCTCAGCCACAAAGATGTCAGGCATTGTTCCAGCCTGATAATCCTTCTTCAAGGTATCAGATGCGGTTGCGCTATTAGAACCACCAACGGTCTGAATCTCAACAGCCTGTCCGCTCTCTGCGGTATAAGCAGCTGCCAAAGCCTGAAGCTGTTCATTGATCTCAGGCTTACCATTCAACAATACGATTGCATCCCCACTAGCTGCAGTCTCAGTTGTAGCTGTTGATGCAGATGCATCACCGCCGGCGCTTGCGCTCTCATCACCTGCGCTAACACCACAAGCAACAAGCGAAGATACCATAGCTGTTGCTAACAAAACAGATAACAATTTCTTCTTCATAAATTTCTCCCTCACCTTTTAAAAATACTGAAAAAACGTTGCTACGAATAATCTGTATATGAATCGCGCGCCAGATTACCCGTCTATGGTTGCATTGTAGCACGGTCTCGTTCCCATGACAAGTATTTTTTGTAATTATTGAACATAAAAGCTGATTTTTGTTATCGATTTCATTGTTCAATATGCCCTCAGCTTATTCCCACACTGTGTAATAAAGTCGTGATTTTGTATAAACCAAGGCATTTCATGGAGTTTTTCGGAAACGTTTCCGAAACTACGTCTTTTTAATGGAGTTCACTTGTTTTCCCGCAAACTCCATTTTTATTTTTGAGAGCTTCTTGCTCTACAACCATCATAAGAATGTATCCCTATAACTAGTTCGGATACTCTGTTTGTACAAAACGGCGAAGCGCTTCTAGGGAACGTTCCACCTTCTCCGTATCTATGCAATAGGCCATACGGAAATAGCCAGGACAACCGAAATTGTCCGCCGGCACCAGAATCAAATCATACTTCAGTGCCTTCTTGCAAAATGCCACGCTATCCTCTTCCAAAGCCTTCGGAAGAATATAGAATGTGCCATTGGGCTTGACCACCTCAAATCCAAGTCTAACCAGCTCCTCGTACAACAAGTTACGATTGCGCTCATAGATACTGATATCACTGGTCTTGTCTATCACCCGGGCAACCGCCTGCTGCACCGTAGACGACGGGCAGTTGTGGCCGATACCTCGGCTGATCTGTCCACAAATCACTGCTAATATATCTGCATCAGTCGCCCTTGGATTGACTGCAATATATCCAATACGCTCTCCCGGAAGGCTCAAACTCTTGGAGAATGAATAGCAGGACAGGGTATTGTCATAATAGCGACTTGGATACGGAGCCGTAGCTCCATCAAATACAATCTCGCGATATGGTTCGTCGCTGATCAGGAAAATATCATGACCATATTCCTCTGCCTTGGCATATAGAATCTTGGCCAACGCTCGCAGCGTCTCCTCTGAATAAACAACACCGGATGGGTTATTCGGAGAATTAATCAGCACCGCCTGAACTTCTGGTCCAAGCATCTCGCAGAATGCATCCATATTAATCTGAAAATCTGTCGTATTCGCAGGAACAACCTCCAGACGCGCCCCCGTATCATTCACATAGGGAATGTATTCCGGGAAGAACGGCGCAAAGGTAAGCACCACATCACCGGGCTGGGTTACCAGACGAATGGCATGAGCCAATGCACCGGCAGCACCACTGGTCATAAAAATATGCTCGGTCTCATAAGGAATACCAAACCGCTCGGCCAGGCTATGGGCCACAATGCCGCGTACCTCGGTATTACCAAGAGAAGGACTATATCCGTGCAAGTCCATCGGACTCAAGGTCTGGTGTAACTCGATAACTGCTTCGGTATATTCCGGTACACAAGGTACGGAAGGGTTGCCCAAGCTATAATCGAATACATTGTCATAACCAATCTCCTGCCCCCGCGCCGTTGCATATTCACTCAGCTCGCGAATCACAGATTTTGCTGACAGTCTTTGTTTGTATGTTTCGTTTATCATTTTTCCTTTTTCCTTACTATTTCATTTTACGGAAACGTTTCCTAAAATGCAACAAAACCCCTGCAATTAGCAGAGGTTTTGCTTATTTTTGTGTTGTTTTCCCAAATTCACAAATGTCGTTTTGTGCAATTTATTGATTGATTAAATCAATCAGGGCCTCCTTGGACTGAACGCCAACTGCCTTAGCAGAAAGCTCACCGTTCTTAAATACCAACAGTGTAGGAATAGACATAATGTTGTAACGCTCTGCAATTGCACCAGCCTCATCAACATCTACCTTACCAACCTTCACGTCATCCATCTCATCAGCCAAAGCCTCTACGATAGGTCCCTGCTTCTGGCATGGTCCACACCATGTAGCCCAAAAGTCAACCAATACCGGCTTGTCAGACTGTAATACTTCCTGCTCAAAATTATTCTCATTTAAAATAATAGCTGCCATATTCTATCTCCTCCTTAATTTACTTACTGTCATCTTGTTGGCATTATTATAACACCCTTTTTAAATTGTTGTCAATTAGATTTTACACAATTTATTATCGAACTCTATAAATTTTATTTGCGTCTTCCGAATCAATCAATGTTCCATACCCTACTGCTCGGCCATCCTCTGCTACCCACAGCACTGCAGATTGGGTTGGATCTTCTTTGGAAACAACGCTATAAGCATATACTGCAATGAGATCTGTATCCCAAGAGTCTCCGACGTATTCACCCACGCGAACGTCAAACATACCAGCCGGAGCGTTCAGTGATTCCTTCTCTCTGATATCATATTCCTTGTCCGAATACTTCTGTTCAACTACATTCTCTGCTTCCTCAGCAGATTCTACATTGGATAATCCCATTGGGAGACGATAACCGCTTACCAGCAAAACGCCCACCGCAACAACTACAACAATAAATATAGCCAGTAAAACCATTGCCCAAATCGGCAGTTTCAACCTCTTGCGCTCCGGTTCCGGCTCGCCCCACATATCAGGATCCACCGCAAGCTCTTCGACGTGTTCTTCCGCAATTTCATCCGGTTCCTCTTCTACCGATGTTTCTACCGCCCTCGGTTCTGCATCTCGATTCACTGAACGATGAATCACAGCTAGGCAATCCTGGCAAAAAATACCTTGTTCCGCTTCTCGTTGCATACACAACATACAAGTGCAATCCGCATTCTCGTCCTGACTCAATGCTTCAATTCGCTGCTGAAACGCTGCTCCGCGCGGAGATAAAAAAGGTTGTCTAGCATGTACAAAATCTACTACCTTGGCCGCTTCTTCCGGCTTACGAATATTAAACTGTCGGCTAATCTCCGCTGCAAGCAAAATGTCATTCTGCAGCTTTTTCTTATCTTCTGGATTCATTCCCTCTCTAGCCTTCCTATAAGTATATGACTTTGCCGTCCACCACACCGTAAGAAATCCAATCTCCCCACTTGCAAACAGCATTGCCTGCTGTAAGATTGGTAATCTCCTCAACGATATTGGTATCCGCATCGTCCACCACGCAGCAAATGGTAACATCCGCATCGTATTGCGTGTCTAAAATCATAATACTGCGTTCTCGCAATAGATATTCTATTTTACCATATCCATTGTAGTCTGTTGTAATCGATAACTGGGTGCCGGATGTCTTCTCAATCAGTGTAGAGGCTTCTACACCAGCGCTTACCGCTCCCTGATAGGCGCGAACCAACCCGCCGGTTCCAAGTAACACTCCGCCAAAATATCTGGTCACTACAACCACCACATTGTGCAGATGCGCCCCTTCCAAAACATCCATCATCGGACGTCCGGCCGTCTGGGATGGCTCACCATCATCCGAAAAACGCTTCACCTCATCCCTGGAGCCCACAATATATGCAAAGCAGTTATGTCTTGCACTGTAGTGTTCCTTTTTCTTCTGCTGCACAAACTCCAGCGCTTCTTCCTCCGAATGTACCGTTGCAAATGATGCAATAAATCGCGACTTCTTCTCGACGATTTCTGCCTCCTTCGGTATGTAAATTTCCCACTGTTTTTCCTTTAGCAACGGCCTTTTCTCCCTTGTTTGCATCTTCGACTTTTTCTTTATTATATAAGAACAATTTGCTATAATAAAGGTAATTTTGCTTAACATTAAGGAGACTATATGAATTACGGAAAGAAGAGTCTTAAGAAAAACAAAAGCAAATTATCCAACAAAAAAGCCACAGCCAAGAAGAAATTTGTCCTAACATTTTTCAAATCCATTGTGGCATTAATCTTGGTAGCCATCGCTGCCGTTGCTCTTGCTTTTCTTTGGTACGCAAAAAATCTTATCTCGGAATTACCGGATGTATCCACGATAGATATTTCCCCAAGCGGATTCTCCACCACCATCTACGACAAGGATGGCAACGAGATTGAGTCCCTTGCTTCTTCCGGAGCCAATCGTCAATACGTTACGATTCAAGAAATCCCGGAAGATTTACAACATGCATTTGTTGCTATCGAGGATGCCCGTTTTTATGAGCACAATGGTATCGACGTCCGCGGTATTCTCCGTGCCGGTGTTACCGCTATTATTACCGGAGATTTGTCTCAGGGTGCCAGTACCATTACCCAGCAGTTGCTCAAGAATAACTTCTTTACCAACTGGACCAACGAAGAGACCAAGCTGGATAGTATCAACCGTAAGATCCAAGAGCAGTACTTGGCCATCCAGTTAGAGAAGATTACCACCAAGGATACCATTCTGGAGAATTACCTCAACACCATTAACTTGGGACAGAATACCTTAGGTGTTGAAGCTGCCAGCGAGCGCTATTTTAACAAAAGCGTTACAGAGTTGAATCTGTCAGAATCCGCTGTTATTGCAGCCATTACCCAGAACCCTTCCCGCTACAATCCGATTAGCAATCCGGAAGACAACACCAAGCGTCGCAAGAAGGTTCTGAACAAGATGCTAGAGCAAGGTTACATCACTCAGGCACAGTATGACCACGCCATGGACGATGACGTATACAGTCGCATCCAGGTAGTAAACAGCCAGGTAACATCCACATCTACCAGTTACTTTGTAGATGCACTAACCGACCAGGTCATCGATGATTTGATGGAGCAGAAGGGTTACACAGAGACCCAGGCCTACCAGAAGCTATACAGCGGCGGCTTGGAAATCTACTCCACCCAGGATCCTGCAATTCAGAACATTTTGGATGAAGAGATTAGCAATGAGGACAATTACTCTCTCACCAAGCACTCCTTCTCCTATCGTCTGACCGTTACCAAAGCAGATGGTTCTACCAAGAACTACAGCGACCAGACCATGTTGTCCTATTATCAGGCTGAGAACAGGAACTTCTCCATCAACTATGACAGCGAAGAAGAAGCTGCTGCTGCCATCGAAGCTTACAAGGCCGAGATTATGGAGCCGGGTGACACCATTCCGGAAGGCGGCGAGACCATTACTTACACCCTTCAGCCACAGGCAGCTATGACCATTATGGATCAGTCCACAGGGCACGTTGTTGCACTGACGGGAGGACGTGGCGACAAAACCGCCAGCAAGACCTTGAACCGAGCAACGGGCATTACCCGTCAGGCGGGTTCTACCTTTAAGATTATTTCCGCTTACGCACCTGCGTTGGATGCCGGCGGTTTGACCTTAGCAAGCGTTCAGGATGATGCGCCAATGACTTATGCCAACGGTACACCACTGAAGAATTACGATAACCACTATCGTGGTTGGACCAATTTTAGAACCGGTATTCAGTGGTCCATCAATGTCGTTGCTGTTAAGACCCTAACTGAGATTGGAACCGGTCTTGGATATCAATATGTTCAGGACTTTGGCATCTCCACATTGGTTAGTGGTGACAATGTTCAGGCTTTAGCACTTGGCGGCATCACTTACGGTGTTAAGAATGTTGACCTGTGCGGTGCTTATGCTACCATCGCCAACGAAGGTTACTACAATCGACCGGTATTCTATACACAGGTACTGGATAATCGCGGCAATGTCGTTCTTGATACAACAGACAGCCAGCCGAAGCAGGTTATCAAAGAAACCACTGCATGGTTATTGATCAACGCCATGCATGATGTAGTTACTGCCGGTACCGGTACTGCTACGAACCTTTCCGGACAGTATGTTGCCGGCAAGACCGGAACCACTACCGCAAACCGCGATGCTGTATTTGCAGGATTCACCCCTTACTATACCGGTGTTATTTGGGGCGGTTATGATGACAACGCCGTTCAAGGCAAGACCGGATACGCTAACAAGATTTGGCACCAGGTGATGGAACGCGTTCACGAAGGTCTCGAATACAAAGACTTCCCGAAGCCGGATGGTATCGTTCAGGTTGCTGTTTGTTCCAAATCCGGTAAGCTTCCATTAGAAGGCATATGTGATCAGGATCCACGTGGCAATATGATTTATACCGAATACTTTGCCGAAGGCACACAGCCTACCGAGACTTGTGACCATCATACACGTATTAATATCTGTACCGAGACAGGCATGCCTGCCAGCCCAGGTTGCCCACAGGAGTCTCAGGTTCGTATTCTTGGCGGTAGCCCTGGAAGCGATGACGAGCCATTCCTGGTTACTACAGAATCATTATCCACCACTTGTCCGAACCACGGCGGCGGCGGTGCTTACGTCTTTACAGAGCCTGTTCCTCAGCCAACAGTTGAAACTGATCCGGCTGCTGCAGAACAGCCTACCGAATAGAGCAAAAGCCCTGAGGAATCATCCTCAGGGCTTTCTTTATCGTTATTACTCTACATGAACCGCGCCGGTGTTACGTACGTTCATTGGATATACATTATCTTTGCCAAAGTACTTGGACATGTATTCTACGTATGCATCCAAATCAGATGTACGTACCATAGTCTGGATAACTCCTGCAAATCCACCACCGTGAACGCGGCAGCATCCTGCACCAACTTCCTTCAGAAAATGCTCGGTAAGTACCAGACCCAGGCCAATCTTCTGTACCTTCCAGTCCGTTAATGGATAACAGTTCTGCAAGAACTTGTAAGAGGAATTACCGGATGCTGTAAGCAATCCAAGAATATCATCAATCTTGTCTCCACGAATCGCATCAGCCATTGCCTCTACACGCTCATTCTCTTCTAAGAAATGGAATGCACGAAGTACAGCACGGTCGTTGCCCACCTTCTCGATTACTTCCGGAAGACGCTCTAATAATTCTGCCATGTTAATCTCACAGAGGCGCTCCTTGCCAAATACCGCAGCCACTTCACGCATCTCACGAGGAATTGCGCTGTAGTCCTCAGACAAGTCAGCATGACTTCCACCGGTATTGGTAATGACCATGCTATAACCATGCTTTGCTAGGTCGAAGTTAATCTGGTCATACTGAATCTCACCGGCAAAATCCAATTCAATGGCACCGCCAACAGCACAAGCCATCTGATCCATAAGTCCGGAAGCTTTGTTCCACCAGTTGTTCTCGGAATACTGTCCAATACGAGCATAATCGCTGTATGGAATCTTTCCATCATTGTAGAAATAATTCAAAACAGAGCAGATTAACATCTCAAAGGATGCGGATGAGCTAATGCCAGCAGCTCCGATCACGGTGGTAGAAGCATAAAGGTTAAATCCACCTACCTGATAGCCGAACTTCTTCATTGCCTCTACCATGCCGGCGATGAGAGAAATCGTTCCGGATTCCTTCGGAATGGAATCAATCTTGTCTAACTCGATGGTGATTGGACGATAGCCTTCACTAATGACATTAATTTCATTGTTAGCTGTTGCAGCTGCTGCACCGATGGTATCTAAGGTGATGCTAGCAGCGATAACCTTACCACCGTTGTGATCGGTATGATTACCAACAATCTCCGTACGACCAGGAGCAGTAAAGAAGTCCATCTCAGAGGACTTAAACTCCTTCTCGAAGTTCTCTGCTAAAGAAGCATAACGCGCGCCACTAATGGTGGACTCACCGTAAATCTTCTCAAGGGTAGCATTACTTGGAATACTCATGATATTTCTCCTTTATAAAACGAAATCACAAACTATCTATAGTATAGAATCATTCCCCGGAAAAGTACATTGAAGATGTTGCTATTAATTAGTAAAATATTGTGCAAAGGAGAGATCTCATGCAAATTATTACAGACGAATTACAAAAAGAAAAGAAAGAGCATGGCGGCTTTGGGTTTCCAATCTTAGTCAGTCATGAACGGTTACTAAGCTATGAAACCGGTTCTTTCCTCTGGCATTGGCACCCAGAGGTAGAGCTTACCTACGTAGTATCGGGCGAGATGCTCTATTCCATTAATGATAAAACATATCATATAAAGGCAGGCGATGTCCTTTTTGGCAATCAGAGTACCCTCCACGAAGGACATCAGTGGAAAGATAGTGATTGTGAATATATTGCGGTGACCTTCCTGCCGAAGCTCATCTATGGATTCGAAGGAAGCCTGATTCAGGAAAAGTATGTGACGCCCATTACCGAAGGGAGTGGTATAGCATCGCTGCATTTAGATGGCAGTGAGGGCTGGCATCATGCAGCCACAGGACTATTAAAGACAGTTATTGACTCCTACGAAAGAGGTGAAGAGATGTTTACAGTACAGCAACTCCTCTTCTTCTGGCAAATGCTCTATGAACACTTTCCATTCGAAGAGAAAAAGGTCGCAGGGCATGGTAAACATTATGACAAAATTCGAGATATGATATCCTACATCGAAAATCACTACGCCGATCACATCACCCTCGATGACGTAGCATCCGCCGCTCACCTAAGCCGCAGCGAATGTTCTCGCGTATTCAAGAAGGTCATGGGCACATCCCTCTTCTCTTTCATCCAAAACTACCGCATTGAGAAAAGTTGCTCCTATCTACTGGAATCCTCAGCCTCAATCTCCGAGATTGCTGAGAAGGTAGGCTTCTCCGATGGCAACTACTACACCAAATGTTTCCAGAAGGTTATGGGATGTTCACCATCCACATATCGGAAGAGATAAAAGCATTCATAAATATGCGAAATCGCCTAATGCTTGTTTTATTTTTTGATAAGTATGTCAGATGATTATTTTTTCTAGCTTTGATAGTATCGAAATGAAAGAATACTATTTTTACGAGGAGGGTAAAAATGCAAAAGATTATAAAAACTATTTATGGCTTGTTGTTATCATTAATCATGATTTCTTTTTCGACTATTAATGCAGAAGCAATCTCTTTCCATGGCCCAAATAACACCACACTACTAGAAGAGAAAAAGTTAACATCATTAGGGCAAGAATTTATAACCACTTCTGTTTCAAAAGAAGAATTTCTTATAATTCATCCTGAAATTAATAACATCGAAGAAACTGAAATTATAGGAAAAGACAAAGAACAAATCGTCTCATTTTGCTCTAATACAGGAGACATTGATACCGATGACGTTGCGCTTACTCACACAATTATTAGTTCATCCAATCCAGACTTAAAACTACATATCTTAGAAGCTACTGCAAAGGAAAGCAAAGGCTCTAAGACCAAAAATGGAGTAACGTTAAGCGGATCCATTCATTGGGTTGATCGCAAAGGAACAAATAATGCTCTAACTGGAGTCTGGGGATCGCGCAGCGGCTCTTGGACAGGTACGATGACGTATGAATATGGTGCAGGATGGAAACCACTAGGTACTGGTTCAAGCACCCGGAGTCATTGTGGCGAAAGCATTCATTCAGGACAAAACGGGTTTTCGTTTTACTTTTCTCTAAATTCTCCTTCAACAGACGGAAGTACCGTCTCCCTTACAATACAAACTTCAGCATTTGACTAAAATACGGGGGGGGTAGAAGATTGTTACACGCGCGTCGCCTTCTAGTAGGTATTATATGCTTCATGCTCGCCTATATACTAGTTTTGCTTTCATATTTGTACAGTCGTATATATATCGGTAAAAGCATTGCTGGCATTATCAGTTTTCCATTTGAAAAGTTCTGGATTGCTTCAGCTCTACTAGGCATTATTATCTTTATGATATTAAAAAAATGGGTTACAAGTTTTAGCACAAAAAATATATCCACATCCACAGTTCTTTTAGCATTTCTTATAGGGGTATGGGTTTTCGTTGAAACATGTGGTTACTCGTTAATTTCAATTGCCGATTTCTATTGGAATCATCTCGAACAAATGGAATCATTTTATAACCATATCGGTTTATTAAACGAACATACGCCAGAAGACTTAAGTATCAATATTATTTTTTTGTTATTTGATTTTACACCATCTAATATACTAAACGCACTAATTGCATACGCAACATATTATGTATGCATGATTAACATGTGGATAAAACAACGCCATAAATCAAACTAACAGCCCGACCGTCAGGTACATAAATCTGCCAGACGATGCATTGCATGTTTTCTGTAGCGACCATGCAGAAGCGTCGGCGCTTGAAAGTAGAAAGAGGAGGAACTGCTCGTAAAGCAAGTTCCTCCTCTTTTTAGTTTCTTAGCGTCCGTTACGCTTATGCCTGCAGCGAAAGCGATGTCGCGGGAAAATATGCGATGTGTCGGCTGGCCGCTGCAAATTGCAACGGTCGGGCGTCCCTCTTACACTTCGAAGATAATATCTCCATAGGATGGCATCGGCCACATTTCCTTATCAACGAGCATCTCAAGCGCATCAACAGCCTTACGAAGATCCGCCATAGCAGTTGCAACATGGTCACGATAGAAGGTTGCACGCTCAACACCATTGGCCATGGTAGCACCTTCCTTCTGAGCATCCTCCAGCTTTGCCAGCTGAATGCGGGTCTCACTTAAGAGGTCGGAAACCTCAAGGAGCATCTCAGTCTGAGTGCTAACATCAGCATCACAAGCTGCCTTTACCTGGTTAATAGAGGTAGCAAGAGTTGTAGTGTAACGAATAGTAGCCGGAATGATTAACTTGCGAACAATGTCAATCATGGTCTTTGCTTCAATGTTCAGCTTCTTAGAATAAATCTCATACTCAATCTCTGCACGAGACTCCAGCTCTGCACGACTAAATACATTAAACTTCTCAAATAAGGCAACAGCCTTGTCAGTGGTAAGTGCAGGGATTGCATCAACCATGTTGGTGATGTTAGCAAGACCACGCTTCTCGGCCTCTTCTGCCCACTCCGGTGAATATCCATTGCCATTGAATACAATACGCTGATGATCGGTTAACAGCTTCTTGATCAGGTTGTGAACAGCCAAATCAAAGTCGTCAGCCTTCTCCAACTCATCGCATGCATCGGAGAATGCCTCCGCAACGATGGTGTTCAATACGATGTTTGGCTCACCAACAGAATCCTCAGAGCCAACCATACGGAACTCGAACTTGTTGCCGGTAAATGCAAACGGTGAAGTACGGTTACGGTCCGTTGCGTCCTTCAGGAAATCCGGTAAAGTCTTAACGCCGGTATCCAGCTTCTGCCCCTTGATACTGTGGGTAGCTTCACCGGTGCTGATTAACTGATTGAGTACGTCCTGCAACTGCTCTCCTAAGTATACAGAGATAACAGATGGCGGTGCCTCATCTCCGCCCAAACGATGGTCGTTACCAACGTCAGCCGCAGACTCACGGAGAAGATCTGCATGCTCATCTACTGCGCGAAGAATACAAGCAAGAACCAGTAAGAACTGGATGTTGTCATGTGGTGTATTGCCAGGCTCTAACAAGTTGATGCCATCGTCACTAACCAAAGACCAGTTATCGTGCTTACCGGAGCCATTCACACCCTTGAATGGCTTCTCATGAAGCAAGCACTGCAAACCGTGACGATAAGCCACTTTCTTCAAGGTCTCCATAATTAACTGATTGTGATCAACCGCAACGTTAGCCTCAGCATAAATCGGAGCAAGCTCATGCTGCGCAGGAGCAACTTCGTTGTGCTGTGTCTTGGCAGATACGCCCAACTTCCACAATTCGGTATTCACATCACGCATAAATGCAGCAATGCGCTCACGGATTGCGCCAAAGTAATGGTCATCCATCTCCTGACCCTTTGGAGGCATTGCGCCAACCAAAGTACGTCCGGTATAAACCAAATCCTTGCGAGCAAGGAAATTCTTGCGATCAATAATAAAGTATTCCTGCTCTACGCCAACGGAAGGTGTTACGCGATGAGAGGTGGTATTCCCAAATAAACGAAGCAAACGTAAAGACTGCTTGTTAATAGCCTCCATAGAACGAAGCAGTGGAGTCTTCTGATCCAATGCTTCTCCAGTATAAGAACAGAAGGCAGTCGGAATACAAAGTGTAGCACCTGCAGCATCCTGACGAACAAAGGCCGGAGAGGTGCAATCCCATGCTGTATAACCTCTAGCCTCAAAAGTGGCGCGAAGTCCACCACTCGGAAACGAAGATGCGTCAGGTTCTCCCTTAATCAATTCCTTACCGGAAAAACTCATCAATACCTTACCATTAGACATCGGTGCAGTAATAAAGGAATCGTGCTTCTCTGCAGTAACACCGGTCAGTGGCTGGAACCAATGGGTGTAGTGGGTAGCGCCCTTCTCAATAGCCCATTCCTTCATCTCATGAGCAACAACATCCGCAGTCTCAAGGTCCAACTCGCGACCTTCACGGATGGTTTCTTTTAGCTTCTGATAAGTCTTCTTTGGGAGACGCTCACGCATCGTCGCATCGTTGAATACGTTCTCACCAAAAATGTCTGCAACATTATAGTACTCGTTCTTTTCTTCCAACATTTTATCCTCACTAATTTTCCTTTTAAGAAAAGAGGGCGTTCCATGACTGGAACACCCTCAAAATAATTCTTAGGCCTTTCCAACAGAGCCGAAAAGTTCCATCTTCTCCTTAACCTTAGCCTTGATAGCATCGGTACCAGGAGCAAGAAGCTTTCTAGGATCGAATCCCTTGCCCTGCTGATCCTTGCCAGCCTCGATGTACTCGCGGGTTGCAGCTGCGAATACCAACTGGCACTCAGTGTTAACGTTGATCTTGGATACACCAAGGTCAATTGCCTTCTTAATCATGTCATCAGGAATACCTGTACCACCGTGAAGTACTAATGGCATAGCTCCTGTCTTCTGCTGAATAGCATCCAAAACGTCGAACTGAAGTCCAGCCCAGTTCTCTGGGTATACACCGTGGATGTTACCGATACCAGCAGCAAGCATATCGATACCAAGGTCAGCAATGCGCTTGCACTCGTCTGGATCAGCACACTCGCCCATACCTACAACGCCGTCTTCTTCACCACCGATAGAACCAACTTCTGCCTCGATGGAAATTCCGTTGTCATGAGCAAGCTTAACTAACTCGGTTGTCTTCTCAATGTTCTCGTCGATAGAATAATGAGAACCATCGAACATGATAGAGGTAAATCCAGCCTCTACGCACTTCTTAGATCCTTCATAGCTACCGTGATCCAAGTGAAGAGCTACAGGAACTGTAATACCAAGCTCCTCATCCATAGCCTTAACCATAGCAGCTACAGTCTTGTAACCGGTCATGTATTTACCAGCACCCTCAGATACACCAAGGATTACAGGGGAGTTGCACTCCTGAGCGGTTAAAAGAATTGCTTTGGTCCACTCCAAGTTGTTGATGTTGAACTGACCTACAGCATAATGACCAGCCTTAGCCTTGTCCAGCATCTCTTTAGCAGATACTAACATTGTTACGTCCTCCTTATTTCTTTAAGCCCCAACGGGGACTCATTTGCACTACGCTTGTATTATATAATAAAACATAGCCTGTATTCAACAAAAAGTCCCTATTCGACCATAATTTCCACAGCTTCATGCATGTTCTTCACAATGACCTGATTATGGGCTCCACCGAACTCACCATCCAAGGTCCATGGGACCTCATCTGCACTGGTGAACTTCAGTTCCGAAGTCTGGAAGGAATATACAAACTGTGATTCTGTGGAATTGCCTAACAAGAAATTCACAATATCCGTTAGGTCAATCGGTGTCTTCGGTGTACGAATTAGAGTCACCTCAAACACTCCATCCTGTAAATCAATGACTCCGGGAATAATACCCTTCATACCACCAACAGACTTCGTGTTGGTAATCATACCATAGATAAACTCATCGTAAATCATATTGCCGTCGTATTCCACCTGCATACGGAAGGACGGAATATCCGCCAACTGCTTCACCGCTTCTAACAAATACGCCACATGGCCAAGGGCATTCTTCATATCCTGACTGGTGGCATAAGATACTTCTGTAAAAATACCGAAGGCTGCGACATAGACAAAATTGTCTTTATTAAAACGCCCGATATCCACAGGATATGGGCGTCCGTTAACTGCGATGTTGGCAGCATTCTTCATATCTTTGTCAATTCCCAGAGAGTTACCAAAATCATTGGTACTACCGGCTGGAATATAGCCAATCGGAATACGGTCCGTCAGACTCATCATACCGGTAACAACCTCATCTAGGGTACCATCTCCACCACTGCAGACGATACGGTCATAGCGGGAAGCTTCGTTTCGGACTTTGCTAATTGCGTCCGCCGGTGCCTGTGTCGGATAAATCGTCACCTCAAAACCGGCCTTCACCATAATATCCACAATATCCGAAAGGTAGTTACGAATCAAACCTTTGCCGGAGTATGGATTATAGATGAACAGAAGCTTCTTTTCCATATATATTCTCCATTCTTACTTGGACAAGAACTCCTCTAATGCGCTAACGGCATTCTGCTCGTCGTCACCCTCTGCATCGATGGTAACAGTAGCACCGGAGGAAAGAACCAAGCTCATCATTCCCATGATGCTCTTAGCATTGACCTTCTTGGTGTCCATTTCAAAATAAACTTTGCTGTTGAATTGATTGGCAAGCTGTACTAAATGTGCGATTGGTGTTGCTTCCATAGAATCGGACATACGAATAACAACATCTTTTTTCATGATTACTCCTCCTGAAATCTCTCTTCTCTGAGCCGGTCTGCAATCTCACTAATCCGTCGCAGCCGATGATTCACTCCCGATTTCCCCACCGGTGGATTAAGAAGATTCCCTAAATCCTTGAGAGGCGTATCCGGATTCTCTAATCGAACTTCTGCAATCTCGCGCAAGTTTACGGACAAGCTGTCTAAACCCTCCGCTTCTTCGATGAATCGGATATCCTCCAATTGTCGCACTGCCGCACTCACTGTCTTGCTGATGTTGGCAGTCTCACAATTCACCTTGCGATTGACAGCATTGCGCATGTCCTTCATCACTCGGACATTTTCAAAATCAAGAACGCCGCGATTGGCTCCCATCAAACCGAGAACAGTAGATATCTGCTCCCCCTCCTTGAGGTATACCACAAAATGATTCTTGCGCTCTACAATCTTGGCATCGAGGTCGAATGAATTCATCAACTCCATCAGTTGCTTGGCCAAAAGCTCATCATCACATACTACTTCGAAATGATACGCCTTGTTGGGATCACTCATAGATCCTGTTGCCAAAAAAGCCCCTCGAATAAAACTACGCTTGCAACATTGCTGCTGCAGGAGCAATCCATCAACGGGAGCAACCTTGGAATCTATTTTGAGCATCTGGCGCATACCTTCTGCATCTTCCTCGATAACGCCTGTGCCATACTTCGTTATAGTATCTAATTTTTTGAGCAAAGTAAAGCACTTGCGCTGTATATTCAGGTTTTCACTATCCAAAGAAAAACGTAATTTTCCATCTTTTTTGTGAAAGTTGCCCAAAAAAGAAACGTAAGCCGCCAGCTCTGCAATCTGGCAATGGCGGCCTTTGGGTAGTATTTCAAACAATTCCGTTTTGATATCACCGGAAAAAGACATATTACTTTCCTCGCTTCGCATCCTTATCAATATCGCGATGTTCTACGCGGATACCATAGGTTGCGGAATCCTTGAGTCGATTAAATAGTTCATTGGCCATGGTAACAGAACGATGCTTGCCACCGGTACATCCAAAGGCGATGACCAACTGGTTCTTGCCCTCGTCGATATATCGCGGAATCAGGAAACGAATCATCTCCTCCAGCTTGTCCGCAAACTCCGGACCGTCATCATTTTGCATAACATAATTCTGGATCGCCTCGTCATTGCCGGTCAGGGGACGAAGCTCTGCAATGTAATACGGGTTCGGAAGGAATCGCACATCAAATACCAAATCCGCATCCTGAGGGATTCCATACTTGAAACCAAAGGACATCACAGTCACAAAGAGATTCTTGTAATCATCCTTGTCGATAAAAATATGCTGTAACTCTGCCCGTAATTCACGAGTCAGCAAATGGCTGGTATCTACAATATAATTGGCCTTGTCTCGCAAGAACTGAATACGCTCACGCTCTTCAGCAATTCCTGCATAGATACTCTCCGCACCGGAAAGGGGATGGGTACGTCTGGTTTCCTTATATCGCTTTACCAGAACCACATCTTCTGCGTCCAAAAACAGAATCTGGAATTCCATACCGTCTGCTTCTAATTCCGGAAGCACCTGACGCAACATCTCGATGGATGCTCCACCGCGGACGTCAATACCCACTGCAACCAAATCTTCCTCATCGCCGGACTTGTGATTGAGTTCCACAAAGCTCTTTAACAATTCCACCGGAAGATTGTCTACGCAACGGTATCCAAAATCCTCAAGAATCTTGAAGGCGGTATGTTTTCCGGCACCGGACATTCCGGTAAGTATTACCAGTTTCATTCAAACTCTCCTATCATGCGAACTTCCGGATAAATATCTACACCGGAGTCCTCCTTGACACGTCGTTGTACTTCCAACATTAATTCACGAACCTCAGCTGCAGTTGCATTGCCGCGATTCACTACGAAGCCGCAGTGTTTCTCAGATACCTGAGCATCTCCCACCGCAAATCCTCGCAAACCGGCATCCTCAATCAGCTTGCCAGCAAAATATCCTACCGGGCGCTTGAAGGTACTACCTGCACTTGGGAAGTTCAGTGGTTGTTTCTCCTGACGCTTGCCAGCCAGTTCACGCATGGTTGCAAGAATCTCTTCCTGACTGCCAGGCTCTAATTGAAGACGAGCTGACATCACAATGGTTCCCGGGCGTTCCATAATAAGACTGTGGCGATAGGACAATTCCAATTCTTCTACCGAATAGGTATCAACGGTTCCATCCACCGTAAGACAGGTGACATCCACTAGAATATCCTTCAATTCTCCACCGTATGCTCCTGCATTCATAACGACGGCCCCGCCCAGGCTTCCCGGGATACCGGCCGCGAACTCCATTCCGGTAAGGGACGCATCCTTGGCAGCTGCAGCCACAGAAGACAATAGTGCCCCCGCTTCTGCAATAATGGTATTTCCTTCCACGGATACACTGTTCATAGACTTGCCAATGGACAATACCACGCCACGAATCCCCTTATCACCGACCAAGAGATTACTTCCATTTCCAATGACAGTCACCGGAATCTGCTGTTCTTGGCAATAAGTAATCACCGGTAACACTTCGCTAAAAGACGGCTCGATAAAAACATCTGCTTCGCCGCCAATACGAAAGGTGGTATGACGCGCCATAGGCTCCTTTGTAACAAAGGAGCCTGTGGTAATCAATGATTTTAAGTTATCGATTTGTTCAATCGTAATTCCCATATTATGCCTTCTTTAAGAATGCAATGTAGCCCAAGTATGCTTCATACAAATCTACCTTGCTGATAATCTCCCATGGTGCATGCATGTTCAATACTGCTACACCACTATCGATGACACGCATACCATAGTTGCCAAGGATGTAAGCGATGGTTCCACCGCCGCCCTGATCAACCTTACCAAGTTCTGCCGTCTGGAAGGATACCTTAGCATCATCCATAATACGACGAACCTCTCCGACGTACTCTGCGCTGGCATCGTTAGAACCGGACTTGCCTCTTGCACCGGTGTACTTGTTGAATACCAACCCACGGCCAAAGTATGCTGCATTCTTCTTCTCGAATGCAGAAGCAAAATTGGTGTCATATGCAGCACTTACATCCGAAGACAATGCCTTGGAATTCGCAAGTGCACGACGAACTGCAAGCTCGGAATACTGTCCCAATGCGTTCATTACCTCAGCAACAGTATTCTCAAAGAAACGAGACTCCATACCGGTTGCACCAACGCTGCCAATCTCTTCCTTATCAACCAAGAGGCATGCATAGGTACGCTCACCCGCCTTGGTATCAAGCATTGCATAGAAAGATGGGTATGCACAAACACGATCATCATGTCCGTAACCCATAATCATGCTACGGTCAAATCCATAGTCACGCGCATCTCCGGCAGGAACAACTTCGATCTCTGCGGAGAGGAAATCCTCCTCCTCAATCTTGTATTCCTTCTTAAGGATTTCGAGTACGTTAGCCTTGACAGCCTCCTTAACCTTCTCATCCTTCTTGTCCTTCTCATCCATCGGGATGCTTCCGATGAGAACATCCAACTGCTCACCTTCGATGACCTTGGCACCCTTCTTATCCAACTGGTCAGCAGACAAGTGAATGAGCAAATCACTCACGCCAAATACAGGGTCCTGTGGCTTGTCACCAACGTTAACTACAACCTTGGTTCCATCCTTCTTAACAATAACACCATGAAGTGCAAGCGGAATCGTAACCCACTGATACTTCTTAACGCCGCCATAGTAGTGGGTATCAAGAAGTGCCATGTCGGTATCCTCGTACAATGGATTCTGCTTCAAATCCATACGAGGGGAGTCGATATGTGCACCTAGGATGTTCATGCCCTGCTCCATTGGCTGCTTACCAATGATAAACATAGCAAGGCCCTTGCCATAGTTGGACAAGAATACCTTATCTCCGGCCTTTAATTTTTTGTTCTTAGAAATAACATCCTTTAAGTCAACAAATCCTGCAGCAAGCGCTTCCTTTACAAAGAAGTCATTGCATTCACGCTCAGTCTTGTTCTCGGACAGGAACTTACGATAGCCCTCTGCAAAATCCATAACGACCTTGCGCTTCTTGCCTTCCGGATATTTCTTCCATGCATTTTCACGTTCCATTACTCTCAATCCTCCTGGTAAAACTAAATATTTGCTCCGCCGGACATGTTCTCACGAACACGGCGATACAATTCCTCTGTGGCGTTGTAGCCCATCTTCTTCTGACGGAAGTTAACGGCTGCTGTCTCACAGATAACAGCCAGATTACGACCCGGACGAATCGGCAACGAGTGGCATACCACCTGCTTGCCAAGGATATCCATATACTCATCCTTCAAACCGATACGGTCGTATTCTTTTTCTTTCTTCCAGTCTTCCAATTTGATAACAAAGCCAATAGACTGACGGTCCTTGACACATTCAACACCAAACAGACTCTTAACATCAATTATGCCGATACCTCGAAGCTCAATGAGATGCTTCGTAACCGCCGGCGCAGTACCAATCAAGGTATCTGTATTCACACGACGGATTTCAACTACATCATCTGCAACCAAACGATGACCACGACGAACCAGCTCCAACGCAGCCTCAGACTTACCAATGCCACTCTCACCGGTGATCAACAAACCTTCGCCGTATACATCAACCAATACGCCATGAATGGTGGTAATCGGTGCTAACTCATAACCTAAGTTGTAAATCAGCTCTGCCGTAAACTCAGAAGTACCTCGTTCTGTTCCTAAAAGTGCAACGCCCTTCTCGCATGCCAAATCAAGGAAAGACTGTTCCGGCACGAAATCACGGCAGAAGATAACGCACGGTACTTCGTAGGAAATCAATCGCTCAAATGCAGCAACACGTTCCTCCTCTGCCTTACCGTTCAGGTAACTCCACTCAACCATTCCGATAATCTGGATACGATTGGACTGGAAATAATCAAAGAATCCATGTAACTGCAATGCCGGACGATTGATATCCGCTACGGTAATCTCGATATCATCCAGATTAATGGATTCGGTAAAATTCTTAAGGTTCAGATTCTCTGCAATCTTTGATAACTTTGCTCCATCTGCCATGTGATAACCCTCCTTATCCCACAAAGATACATCTATTGTATCTGATTTCTATTGGTTGTCAAAACTCGAATGAAAATAATCATATACTGCCTGAGCTGCTTCCTGATTCATGGATTCCACTGCCGCCAAATCCTCGACAGATGCCGCCTTCATGGCATCTGCACTAGGGAAGTGTCGCATCAGCGCCTTGCGCCTTGCAGGTCCAATGCCGGCGATATCATCCAAGAAGCTCTTGGTCTGAGCCTTGCCTCGCAGGGAGCGATGATACTCAATGGCAAAGCGATGGGCCTCGTCCTGCAACCGAGTGATTAGCTTGAATCCCTCGCTTCCCTTGTCAATAGGGATCTCTACATTCTGATAATATAGGCCACGGGTTCGATGGTGATCATCCTTGACCATACCGCATACCGGAATCTGCAGATGCAACTCCTGCAAGACTTCCAGAGCGATGTTCACCTGACCTCGACCACCATCCATCATGATAACATCCGGGAACTTGGTAAAGCTATTCTCCGATGCGGACTTCTCTCGATCTTCCAGTCCATGACGAAAACGTCTGGTAAGTACTTCTCTCATGGAGCCATAATCATCCGGTCCTGTGATAGTTTTCAACTTGAACTTGCGATAATCACTGCGCAGTGGCTTGCCTCGCTCGAACACCACCATGGAGCCTACCGACTCAAATCCGTTGGTATTGGAAATATCAAACGCCTCCATCCGGTCAATCCGCGGCAAACCAATAAGGTCAGCAATTTCCTTCATTGCACCGATGGTGCGGCCTTCTTCCTTCTTGATACGTTCCTTGTCCTGATCCAGAACCATCTGGGCATTCTTGTAAGCCAGCTCCACCAGCTGCTCCTTGGTGCCCTTCTTAGGGGTATGAATTCGCACTTTGCTGCCACGCTTCTCTGAGAGCCAGGACTCTATGGTCTCCGGGTCTTCCAGCTCCTCTTGCAGAATCAATTCACGCGGAATAAATGGTGTTCCGGAATAGAACTGCTGTACAAAAGCCTCCAGCAATCCCGGCGCATCATCATCCACCCGGACATTCAGGAAAAAGTGATCTCGTCCAATCATCTTGCCATTACGAATAAAAAACACCTGAACAACTGCATCCTCATCCGCAGTGGCAATAGCTATGATATCTTTGTCCTCCCCGTTAGCATTGGTAATCTTCTGTTTCTGAATGCAGGCCTTGACGCTTTGCAACAAATCCCGATATCCGGCAGCTTTCTCAAACTCCATAGCTGCTGCCGCAGCCTGCATCTTATCCTCCAGCATCTTGGCAACCGGCTGATAATTGCCGTTCAAAAAGTCGATGGCACCTTCAACGTTCTTGGCGTATTCTTCTTCGGAGATATAACCTTGGCATACACCGGGGCACTGCTTCATATGGTAATTCAAGCATGGGCGATCCTTGCCAATGGCATCCGGAAACTTCTTGTTACAAGTACGTAAATGATAAATCTTGTGCACCAGATCGATGGTATCTTTCACCGCACCGGCACTGGTGAACGGGCCAAAGTACTTGCTCCGGTCTTTTTTCATCTGACGCGAAAAAAGGACCCTTGGGTAATGCTCCCCCAGAGTCACTTTGATATAGGGATACGTCTTGTCATCCCGCAACATTGTATTGTATTTCGGCCGATGTTCCTTGATCAGATTGCATTCCAAAACAAGCGCTTCCAATTCGGAGTCCGTCACAATGTACTCAAAATGATCAATATTTGCTACCATCTGCTTCTTGCGAAGTCCCTCGTCATGGCTAGGCTGGAAATACTGATGCACACGCTTGGTCAGACTCCTAGCCTTGCCAACATATATGATGGTATCATTCACATCATGCATAATGTAAACTCCCGGCTGATCCGGGAGTTTTGCAAGTTCTTCTTCGATTCGAAACATCTATTCGTCTTCCTCTACGAAGATGTTATCCTCTGCTACGTTGTCTGCTCCATCTGATGAGTCAGTATTCTCATCTTCCTCACCCTGGATTCCTGTGAGTTCACGGAACATCTTCATGAATTCTTTGCCGGTAATTGTTTCCTTCTCATATAAGTACTCGGAAATCTTGTCCAAAACTTCCTTGTGCTCACGCAACAATTCCACTGCCTTGTTGTAACTATCGGTAATAATACCAAGTACTTCTTCGTCGATGGCTGCTGCAGTAGCATCACCACAGTTCAATGCCGCACGACCTTCTAAGTACTGACTCTCTACGGTAGCCAAACCCATCATACCAAATCGCTCGGACATACCAAATCTGGTAACCATAGCACGTGCAATATTGGTTGCATTCTCAATATCGTTAGCAGCACCGCTGGTGTAGCTTCCGAAGGTCACATCCTCTGCTGCACGACCACCCATGTAGGTAACAATCTTGGCCAACAGTTCATCCTTGGTCTCAAGGAACTTCTCCTCTTCCGGTGTCTGAAGGGTATATCCCAAAGCGCCCATGGTACGAGGAACAATGGTAATCTTCTGAACCGGTTCGGTATTCTTCTGCAACGCAGAAACAAGAGCATGTCCCACCTCATGATAGGAGACAATCTTGCGCTCCTTGTCACTCATAGCACGATCCTTCTTCTCCTTGCCACCTACGGCAACAAGCTCGAAAGCTTCAAAAAGGTCGGACTGGTTCACGCTGTTGCGTCCGTGCTTAACGGCATTAATGGCAGCCTCGTTAATAATGTTAGCAAGATCGGATCCAACCAATCCCGCACTAGCCAGTGCCATTGCATCCAAATCTACCGTCTCATCCATTGCAACGTCCTTGGCATGAACCTTCAGAGTCTCCAGACGGCCCTTCAGATCCGGACGATCTACGATGATACGTCGATCAAAACGTCCCGGACGAAGCAACGCCTTGTCCAATACTTCCGGACGGTTAGTAGCAGCCAGAATCAAAAGACCCTTGGAGGTATCGAAACCATCCATCTCAGCCAGCAACTGGTTCAATGTCTGCTCACGCTCATCATTGCCACCGCCAAAGCGTGTATCACGGCTCTTACCGATAGCGTCAATCTCATCGATGAAAATAATGCATGGCGCAGCCTTCTGAGCTTCCTTGAACAAATCACGTACGCGGGAAGCACCCACACCTACGAACATCTCTACAAAGTCGGAACCTGCAAGGGAAAAGAACGGAACCCCTGCTTCTCCGGCTACTGCCTTAGCAAGCAAGGTCTTACCGGTTCCCGGAGGGCCCACAAGAAGTGCACCCTTGGGAAGCTTCGCACCAATCTTGGAGTACTTCTTCGGGTTATGAAGGAAATCAACCACTTCCTGAAGAGACTCCTTCGCCTCGTCCTGTCCGGCAACATCCTTAAAGGTAACACCGGTAGACTTCTCTACATAAACCTTGGCATTGCTCTTGCCAACGCCCATTGGGCCACCGCCCATACGGCGCATCAACAAACCAAAAATCAGCCACAGGATAACCAACGGGATTACCAGTGACAAAATATTGTAAATCAAGGACTGTGTACTGTCGGAATTGCCACGGCTAATCTCAACGCCTTTGTCCTTCAAAGTAGAAATCAAGTCTTCATCAGAGATATATCCGGTATAGTAAGTAATCTCCAACTTCTGGCCGGTACTACGCTCATAAGCAGCCTGCACCTTGGCATCTTCCTCGGATGCCGTAAAGTCTGAGGTCTCCTTCAAATTAATCAAAATCTGATTGCCATCGAACTCTACGGCCTTGACCTCATCATCCTCTACCAATTGCCAGAACTGCGTATAGGTAATCTCCTGCTT
Organism: Lachnospiraceae bacterium; assembly: GCA_024690265.1. Taxonomy (GTDB): domain Bacteria; phylum Bacillota; class Clostridia; order Lachnospirales; family Lachnospiraceae; genus XBD2001. The sequence goes on from JAILCW010000054.1 coordinate 30,589, forward strand.
GGTTGAAGAACCTGCCTTGTTATATACATAACTCGTAACAAACAACGCAATCAGAGAAAACAATACAAACAACAGAATCGGCTGGCGAAGCTTGTTGTTTTTATTGTCGTTCTGACCTTTGTTATTCTGATCATTTTCGTTCATTCTTATCCTCCATGTAATCGCATCAAAATGCGCCATAACTCTAGTCTTTTACATAGTGACATTATAAAAAACCCAGAAATCAAAAGCAATAGGAGGGTCTACGCTTTTATACTCTTTTAAGAATTTGTACATAAACCGTTCACAGATTTCTTGAAGTAGCACAAAAGGCACAAACCCAAAGGGTTCGTGCCTCTATGATTTCTTCTTATTTGGAAAGAATTGCCTGATCGTTGGTGAATTCAGAACCACTAACCTCTTCAAACTTGTGAAGCAAGTCCTCAATGGTCAAGCGCTTCTTCTCTTCGCCGCGAATATCTAAAATGATGCGTCCCTCATCCATCATGATGAGTCGATTGCCATGAGCAATGGCATCACGCATGTTGTGGGTAACCATCATTGTAGTAAGATTGTGCTCGGCTACCAGCTTATCGGTGGTAGCAAGTACCTTGGCAGCTGTTTTCGGATCCAAGGCTGCTGTATGCTCGTCCAAAAGCAACATCTTCGGTTTCTGAATCGTAGCCATCAAAAGCGTTAATGCCTGGCGCTGTCCACCGGACAACAAACCAACCTTGGCAGTAAGTCGCTCTTCCAATCCCAAATCCAGCTCCTTGAGCATCTCACGATAATTCTCACGTTCACTGGCTGTAATACCCCAGCCCCACAAACGAGGCTTACCTCGACGCGCAGCCAACGCAAGATTCTCATCAATCTGCATGTCTGCTGCGGTTCCTGTCATAGGATCCTGGAACACACGTCCTAAATACTTCGCACGACGGAACTCAGAAAGTCCGGTAACATTGACACCATCTATAAAGATTCCGCCTTCGTCTACCGGCCACACACCGGCAATCGCATTCAACAACGTAGACTTGCCGGCACCATTACCGCCGATGACCGTTACAAAATCTCCATCCTCCAAAGTAAGATTCACGCCGTTTAACGCGCGCTTCTCATTGATTGTGCCCGGATTAAAGGTCTTATGAATATTCTTAACTTCTATCATTACTGGTTCTCCCCTCTCCGGCCAGCCTTACGAAAAGAGCTGTTAGCCTTATCTTTTAGATATGGAACTGCCAGGAAGACAGCTACAATGAGAGCGGTGAACAACTTCAGTCCATCCGTCGGAACACGCAACCAGGAAATAAATCCCATTGCCATGTAATAGATGATTCCACCAACCACAACAAAGGTCAGTCGAAGAATGAATCCATTGTGCTTGCGGAACAAAGCGTGGCAAACTACTTCGCCAATAATAACCGCAGCCAAACCAATAACAATGGCTCCACGACCCATACCAACATCTGTAAACCCATTAAACTGTGCCATCATAGAACCGGCAAGAGCAACAATACCATTGCTCAACGCCAACGCAATCACCTTCATGAGGCCAATATTGATTCCCTGAGCACGGCTCATAGCAGGATTGTTACCCGTCGCACGAATAGCACTTCCCTGCTCCGTACCAAAGTACCAGTACATGATTGCAATGATTGCAACTGCAACAAGTGCAGCTACCACAATACTTGGAGCCACCTGAAGCATTGATACGCACAGGTTATATTTTCCAACACCGATTGGCTTGTTCGCGCCTCCAAGAATAAAAATATTAATGGAATACAGTGCTAACTGTGACAGAATTCCGGACAAGATATCCGGGATACCAAGCAAGGTATGCAACAATCCGGTACACAGCCCAGCCAATAATCCGGCACAAAATGCAGCTGCCATAGCTACCGGAACCGGAACTCCTGTTGTAATTAACACAACTGCAACTGCTCCGCCGGTGGCAAAAGAACCATCTACCGTCAAATCTGCAAAATTCAAAATACGAAAGGTGAGATATACACCTAACGCCATAATTCCCCAAATGATACCGATTGCCACATCTCCGGGCATACGATTCAATAATGATATGAGTGTCATTCCCTAGTTACTCCCCATCTTCAATAGCAATATAATCAGACGGAATTTCAATTCCTAACTGTTCAGCGACTGTTGGATTGTATTTCTTCTCAACATCCGGAACATACTTAATCTCCATGGTGGACGGATCTGCCTTGTTTGCCAAGATCTCATAAGCCATCTCGCCAGCCTGATATCCCACGTCATAGTAGCTAATGGTCAATGTTGCTACACCGCAAGACTTGCAGATACCTTCTTCGCCTGCAAATACAGGTACGCCAGCAGGTACCACAATACCACCAATCAACTCTGCACAGTTTGCAGCGGTGTTATCTGTTGGAATGTAAATTACATCACTATCTGCACATGCAGTCTGTGTAACTGTTGCAACATCATTGGTATCAGAGAAGGTGTAAGACTTCACTGTGTATCCAAGCTTTCCTAATTCCTCGGTCATTACCTTGTCCTGATACTTGGAATTCGCTTCTGCAGAGCAGAACAAAATACCAACCGTCTTGGCATCCGGGAACAAATCCTTGATCATCTGAGCCTGCTGGTCCAACGGAGCAAGGTCAGATACACCGGTTGCATTGATACCGGTGGTTCCGGTCCAAGCATCGCTATCAATATCCAGAGCAACACCATAGTCCGTTACGGAAGTACCAACGACAGGAATTGTCGTAGTGCCGGACACTGCTGCCTGCAATGCCGGTGTTGCATTTGCCATAATCAAATCATACTGTCCGGATACAAATCCATTAACGATGGTTCCACAGTTTGCAGAGTCTCCGGATGCATTCTGTACATCAAATACAACCGTATCTCCCAACTTGTCATGCAATGCATCCTGGAATCCTTCGGTTGCAAGGTCCAATGCCGGATGCTGCACCAACTGACAGATGCCTACGGTGTACTTGTCAGAGTCTGCACCAGCTGTACTGGTTGCACCTGCTGCATCACCGCTTGCGTCTGAAGAGCCACAACCAGCCATTATCAGCATGGTTGCGCAAAGAAGACTAGCCAATATTCTTTTTTTCATCTTTTTTCTCCTTTATCGTTTTCTTTTTCTTCCTTAAGGTAAAACCTTGTTCTGACTATAGCACTTTAAACCTTTAAAGTCAAAAGAAAAGACCGCAAAAATGCGGTCTTTGTAGCTTACAATACTGTTAAGTTTTTCAAGGAGACATCCAAAATTGGTGAGGAATGTGTCAGCGCACCGGAAGAAACATAATCCACTCCGATATCTGTAATTGCCTTGACGTTCTCCTTGGTAATATTACCGGAGCACTCGGTCTCGGCACGGCCATCGATATATGCAACTGCCTCTGCCATCTGCTCATGGGTCATATTATCCAGCATGATAATGTCTGCACCGGCTTCTACAGCCTCGCGAACCATATCCATGTTCTCTACTTCTACTTCAATCTTGCGAACGAATGGAGCATATGCCTTGGCAGCTTCTACTGCCTGCTTCACGCCACCTGCTGCATCAATGTGATTGTCCTTAAGCAACACGCCATCAGATAAGTTGTAGCGATGATTGTATCCGCCGCCAACGGTAACTGCGTACTTTTCAAAGATGCGGTTGTTCGGCGTAGTCTTGCGGGTATCCAAAAGCTTCGTTTTGGTTCCCTCTAAGAGAGCAGCGACACCGTGGGTATAGGTTGCGATACCGCTCATACGCTGCAAGTAATTCAATGCTGTACGCTCACCGGACAATAATACACGAATATCGCCGGTTACCTTTGCTAACAGCTGTTTATTCTTAACTTCATCTCCGTCCTTGGCATAGAACTCTACCTTGGTGTCCGGATCTAATAACTGGAAGGTACGTTCGAAGACCTGAAGTCCTGCAATTACACCATCCTGTTTACAAATCAGCTCTACGGTGCCTAATCTTTTCTCCGGCATTACCGCATTGGTGGTAACGTCCTCACTGGAGATATCTTCACGCAGTGCCTGCAAAATCAACGGATCTGCATTCAATAATAATGTTGTGTTTGTCATATAACTCCCTTCTAGTTAGCACTATCAAGTCGATGTATTTCATCTAAAATCAGTTGTTTATTGGTCTCGGCAAATGCCTCTAAATCCTCGGTCTGTGCCACAATATCGTATACATCCTTCAGTTCTTCCAAGGTCATATCCACATATGGAAGATATCGGCATGGGCGCTTGCCATCGTGATCCGTATCCATCTCTGTCATGCGATATGCTGCGTTACGAGCGAATACCAAACTCTCCAGCAGCGAATTGCTGGCCAGGCGGTTACGACCATGGACACCATTGCAACAGGTCTCTCCTGCTGCATACAAATGACGCATAGAAGTGTGGCTATATCGATCCACATGTACGCCCCCCATAAAGTAATGCTGGGCAGGCACTACCGGAATCCACTCCTTGGTCACATCATAGCCCTCTTCCAAACAATGACGATAGATGTTCGGAAAGCGCTTGGTAATATCCATATCCGTAATGGTCATCATGTTCATCCAAACATGCTTGGAACCTTCTTTAGCCATCTGCTTACGAATCTCGCCGGTTAACACGTCACGCGGCAACAATTCATTGGTAAAACGCTTGCCGTTCTTGTCCAGAAGAACAGCACCTTCACCTCGCACGGACTCTGAGATTAGGAATCGACGGCCCTTCTTCTCAGAATACAATGTGGTCGGGTGAATCTGCACATAATTGATATGCTCCAACTCAATATCATGTCGCAGAGATAGCGCCAGTGCGTCTCCCGTCAAATGCGGATAATTAGTGGAGTTCGCATAAATGCCTCCGATACCACCACTGGCCCAAATAACGTGATTACCAAATACGGCCTTCAAGGTGCCATCAGGATTCTGTAGCAAGATTCCATCGCAGGAATTGTTCCGGCATAAAATATCAATCATAGTGGTGCGCTCCAGCAAAGTCACATTCTCGCACTTCTTGACCGCAGCCAATAGCTTGGTGGTAATCTCCTTACCAGTAACATCCTCATGGTATAAAATACGGTTGGTGGAATGGGCAGCTTCCTTGGTGTATCGAAGCTGTCCGTTTTCTTTTTCAAAATCTACGCCGTAGGCGATTAACTCATCGATGACACTGCGAGACTCTCGAATCATGATGTCTACCGACTCTCGACGATTCTCATAATGTCCTGCACGAAGCGTATCCTCGAAAAAGGAATCATAGTCCTGATCATTCTTCAGAACGCAGATTCCTCCTTGTGCCAGAAAGGAATCACTCTCTTCCAAGGAGCTCTTGGTAATCATGAGAATGCTCCAGTCCTTTGGCAAATGTAACGCAGTAAAACACCCGGCAACGCCGGTACCTACGATTACCGCATCATATTGTTTGTTCATGGTTCTACACTTTCTAATATTACTTGGCCAGTTCCAACATCTTAATCATTGGGGCTTTCGCATTTTCCATCAGTTCTTCAGATAAAATCACTTCCGGCTGCTCGTCTTCCAATACTGCAAGAAGCTTCTCCATAGTGATTTTCTTCATATTCGGGCAAACCTGCTGTGGGCTAATTGCATAGAAGGTTTTGTCCGGATTGTTCTTCTTAAGTTCGTACATAACGCCAACTTCTGTGGCAATCAAAAACTCCTTGGCGTCGGAGGCACCTACATAGCTAATAATACCGGAAGTACTTCCCACATAATCTGCCAACGCGGTAACAGAAGGCTTGCACTCCGGATGAACGCAAAGCAATGCTTCCGGATGCTCGGCCTTGGCCTCTGCAATCTCCTCTGCAGTCAGAGAATGATGCACATGGCAAAAACCATCATTAAAGATAAAATGCTTCTCTGGCAACTGGTCTGCAATATAATGCGCCAGATTCTGATCAGGGATAAAGAAGATATTCTTCTGTGGCAAACGGGATACAATCTTAAGAGCATTAGCGCTGGTAACGCAAACGTCACTGGCAGCCTTGAGCTCTGCTGTAGAATTCACATAGCATACCACTGCAAGATCATCGTATTCTTTGCGCATCTTGACAATGGTTTCCACATCAGCCATATGAGCCATAGGGCAATCCGCACCAATCTCAGGTAACAACACCTTCTTGTTAGGATTCAATACCTTTGCGCTCTCTCCCATAAAGCGAACACCGCAAAGCACAATAATATCTGCATCGATTTCCGTTGCCTTGCGACTCAGGAAAAAGGAATCGCCAATATAATCTGCCATATCCTGAACATCATCATCTACATAGTAATGTGCCATAAGGACAGCGTTCTTTTCCTTCTTCAACTGCTCAATCCGAGAAGCCATCTGTTCTGTTGTCATAGTTCTCTCCTACCAAAACAAAATCTATATTTCTATAATAGAATACTCTAATCCGCTATAAACGCAAGTATTCTCTTACTTAGTTTTGGATGCAATGAGTGCTGCATAGACCTTCGCCGGCATCGGACGCTGATAGATATAGCCCTGTGCCATATCGCAGCCAAGCTTCTTAAGAACTTCTACTTGTTCCTTGGTTTCTACGCCTTCGGCTACGGTCTTGATGTTTAATTTCTTCGCCATATTAATGACAAATTCCAGGATACTCAAATCCTGCTCGATTTCTTCAAATTCAACACTCAAGAATCGCATATCAAGCTTTAATTCATTGATTGGAAGATACTTCAGCGATACCAGGTTAAAGGAGCCCTTGCCAAAATCATCCAGAAGCACCGTATATCCCCCATTATGCAATCGCTGGATTTCTCGCCCGACGCGTTCCGGATCTTCTGTATATGCAGTCTCTGACACCTCAATCTGAATCAAATCTCTCGTCAGTTGATAACGATCTATCATCTCATCCAAGGTTGCCGTCACATCCAGCATGAAAATATCCGCCTTGGATACATTGACAGAAATAGGAAGCACGCTGCGTCCGGCATCCATACACTGGCGCTGCCAACGACACACTTCTTCCCACACAATCACATCCACATTGGAAATGAAGCCAGTTCTCTCTAATGCCGGCAGAAAGGCTCCCGGAACCACCAGACCTTTGTCCTTGTGTATCCAGCGTACCAATGCCTCAGACGCAACCACCTGCCCCGTTGCCACATCATATTTCGGCTGGAGGAAAAACTCAAATTCCTGATTGCTCTCGCCCCGCCTGATATCTACCAACAACTGGAAGTCATCCTCCACACGCTGACTCATCTCTTCCTCGTACATCTTGAGGTTCAGGGTATAGTCAGCCTTAATGCTGGCCAATGCCATCTTGGCACGGTCATATAGCGCATGAGCCGAATCCTCTTCTGCCCCTAGCACATAAATACCAAACTTCGGATGGAACCCTGGCTGGAAGTTCTCAAAATACCCCTCTTCCTCCGCCATGGTATGCAGCTGCAACATCAATGCCGGCGCATTCGGTGCAAACATTGCAAAATCATCGCCGCCCATGTATCCTACATAACCACCATGACGTTGCACCAATTCCTTAAGCTTCTTGGCTAATTCCTGCAGATAGATATCGCCCTTCTCCCAGCCATAATAGTTGTTATACAGCTTAAAGTTGGCAATATCTGCTGCTACCATAATTGCGCCCACTTCCCCCATTTGCTTGAGGCGTGAGTGCACGTTGTTATAAAATGTCTTCTTCAAGTCCACGCCGGTCAATCGATCCGCTCTCTTATCTCCCACCAGATAATCCTGATCTATTTCCGTTACCACCTGTTTCTGCTTGGCGAACAGTGAAACCGTAGTCAGCACGCGGCGCTTAACGGTACGCTCCGAGAATGGACGCGTAATAAAATCAATGGCACCCAAATCAAATGCCCGCTCAATGTTATTCTCCATGTCATCCACGGATATAATCATTACCGGCAAATAATCCGTCATGTGCTTACTGCGCATGAATTCCAGCACGTCGAATCCACTCATTCCAGGCATCACCAAATCCAGCAGCACAATATCCAATTCCTGGAAGTGCTCCATCAGGATTTCCTTGGCATCTTCTCCTGTGGTTGCCTCGATAAACAAGATGTCATCCTTCAATATCTCCTTCAACATCTCGCGATTCATCATGGCGTCATCGACGATTAACCCCTTGTAACGTTTCCTCTTCTCAGACATAATAACAACCCCCGTTATTCAATCTAAAAACGTGTATTCTATTATACTATAAAATAAAGGCGCCGCCCACCACCAATACATTTTCTCGCGGGATTGCTCTCGCTACCTCTGCAGAAGTAGCAGTCACATACAAAGCTGCTTCGCACCTTTTAGTGCTGACGTCTGCAAAGGCCCGCTACTGAAAATATATTGATGGTGGGCGGCGCTGTTTTTAATGTCTAAGCTCTTTCATATTTAGTATTCTCTGATTACGACTACCCCTAAATTGTAAGGAAATGTCCTTTTCCTCCAATTTAAATTCTCCATCTACGAGGATGTCATAAGAATCTAGTAGTTCATCGGTGACCTCACAATGAGCTTTACCATTGGGGGCAGCCAAATCTGTCTCATAGGTATATCCGGAGTAACACCAAATATTTTTGTCTGGATGGAGCTGCTTGATCTTGCGAATCATTGGGAGAAGGGCGCGCTGATTTTCCGGCTCCATTGGTTCGCCTCCCAGGAGAGTTAGACCTTCGGTGAAGGGGTCGTCTAGGGAGTCGATAATCTGCCAGGCCACCTCTTCTGTGAAGGGCTCACCATAATTAAAGTCCCAGGTCTGAGGTTGGAAGCAGCCCTTGCAATGATGGGTACAGCCGGATACGAACAGGACGGTACGCACTCCGGTTCCATTAGCTATGTCATGATATTTGATCACTGAATAATTCACAGTTAATACCTCTCTCAGCAAAAAATCCCTGCACCACATTTGTGATGCAGGGGAATTCTTATTATTTAATGCGCGTCTTTTTACAGATGAAGGACCCGGTCCTTGATCTCCTGGGTACGTCCCTGGTTCCAGAACTGTGTTCCGATGTAACCACAGGTACGACGTGCTACAGACATCTTGTCCTGGTCACGGTTACCGCAGTTCGGGCACTCCCAAACCAACTTGCCGGAGTTATCTTCTACGATCTTAATCTCTCCGTCATAACCACAAACCTCACAGAAATCACTCTTGGTGTTCAGCTCTGCATACATGATGTTGTCATAAATGAACTTCATAACAGAGATAACAGCCGGAATGTTATGCTGCATGTTTGGAACTTCGATGTAGCTGATAGCGCCTCCCGGAGACAGCTTCTGGAATTCAGACTCGAACTTCAGCTTGTCGAATGCATCGATTTCCTCAGTAACATGAACATGATAACTATTGGTGATATAGTTCTTGTCAGTTACGTGTGGAATGATACCAAAACGCTTCTGTAATGCCTTAGCAAACTTATATGTCGTAGACTCCATTGGAGTTCCGTATACAGAGTAGTCAATGTTCTCTGCCGCTTTCCACTCAGCACACTTATCGTTGAGCTTCTGCATAACCTTGACGGCGAACTCCTTACCCATTGGATCGGTATGAGATACACCAAGCATACGATAGCACATCTCGCTCAAGCCTGCATAACCAAGAGAGATGGTGGAATATCCGTTGTATAACAACTTATCAATGGTCTCACCCTTCTCAAGTCGAGCCAATGCACCATGCTGCCATAAGATTGGAGCAACATCAGATACGGTGCCGAGCAAACGCTCGTGACGGCAACGAAGTGCACGATGGCACAACTCCAAGCGATCTTCCAAAATAGACCAGAACTTGTCCATATCACCATAGGAAGAGCAAGCAACATCAACCAGGTTAATTGTTACAACACCCTGATTGAATCGGCCATAGTAACGACGCTCACCTTCACGATAATTGCGACGCTTCTCGATATTGCCAATTCCCGCTGCAGTAAATCGATCCGGTGTTAAGAAAGAACGGCAACCCATGCATGTATAAAGGTCTCCACCCTTTAACTCCTTCATTACCTTGGCAGAAATATAATCAGGAACCATACGCTTTGCAGTACACTTCGCAGCAAGCTCCGTTAAGTAGAAGTATGGCGCATCCTCATGAATGTTATCCTCATCCAATACATAAATGAGCTTCGGGAATGCCGGTGTTACCCAGACACCCTTCTCATTCTTAACGCCCTGCATTCTCTGCAGAAGAACTTCCTTGATAATCTTGGCAAGGTCTTCTCTGGTCTGTCCTTCCGGGACCTCATCCAAATACATGAACATGGTTACGAATGGAGCCTGACCATTACAGGTCATAAGGGTAATCAACTGATACTGAATGGTCTGGATACCGTTACGAATCTCTGTCTCCAAACGATTCTCTGTCAGCTTATCTACAATCTTATCATCAATTGCCTCACCACATTCCTGACGTTCAGCAATTACCTGTGCACGAATCTTCTGACGGCTGATGTCAACAAATGGAGCCAAGTGAGACAAGGAGAAGGACTGTCCACCGTACTGATTAGATGCTACCTGCGCAACAATCTGAGTAGTTACATTACATGCAGTAAAGAAGCTATGTGGACGCTCGATCATGGTCTCGGAAATAACGGTTCCGTTCCACAACATATCCTCTAAGTTAATCAAATCACAGTTATGCTCACGCTGTGCAAAATAATCAGAATCGTGGAAGTGGATGATTCCCTCTTCATGCGCCTTAGTAATCTCCTCCGGCAACAATACACGCTGGGTCAAATCCTTGGATACTTCACCTGCCATGTAATCACGCTGGGTTGAGTTAATAACAGGGTTCTTATTAGAGTTCTCCTGCTTTACCTCTTCATTCAACTGATCAATCAGCGCTAAGATTCCGTTATCTGTGGTGTTTGTCTTACGAGACAACTCACGCTTATAACGATAACGCACATACTTCTGAGCGACTTCGTAGCAACGCATCTCCATGATACCGGTCTCTACCATATCCTGGATATCCTCTACGTTTACCGCATGAGATGACTCTGCCACCTGACGTGCGATTTTGTCTGCTACTGCCTGAATCTGATAATCGTTCATCTGATGGATTCCGGCAATCTCAGCGTTCGCTTTACGAATCGCGTTGATAATCTTCTCCTTCTGAAAATCTACCTCGCGTCCGTTACGTTTGATAATGTGCGTGCGAACCTCCAAATCCTTTGTTTCCAAACTACTACTCCTCCTCTATATTTAGTGGTACTTACAATTCATTTATTTATATGAAAACTATCCGCGAGCCGCGAAATTACAAGAAAAATCACAAAATCTAGACACTCACAAAAGAATGAAACACTATATCTTGTACATGAATCATCATATACCATATATACCAAAAATGGAAGAGGAATTTTTAAAATCTGCTAACTTAGTGACGCACCCCTCTAAGCATGAACATATTTTCCCGCGGGGTCGCTTCTTCGCTCCGCTTCGGTCGTTGCTAAGCGAACGTCCCCCGGACGTTCAGCAACGCTTCCTCTACAGACGTAGCGGATACTACGAAATTACTGCGCAATTTCTAGTACCGACGTCTGCAAAGGCCCGCTACGGAGAATATATAGATGAGCAGGGGCTCTGTTTGCTACATATTAATTGTAAAAGTAAGCGTTTTACCATCCTTGCTAGCCGCAGATATCTATCGAATCCCTGGTCGTAGCCGCCGAACATGCCGTGGAGGGAGAGGATCACCGGGGCCTGCCGGGGGCCGGTGTCGATGTAGGCGATGCGACCGTGGCTGAGCCGGGATGTGCGCGCGGGGTAGCGGGAGAGTCGGGCCCTGCCGGCGGCGCGGGCCCGCCGGAGGC
>JAILCW010000072.1 GCA_024690265.1 Lachnospiraceae bacterium
GAACGTGGAACCCTTGGAAGACAATCTGTTAGTTCAGATTGATGCCTTCCGTGACAAGGCGAAGCAATTGCAGGGCCTAATCAATGCGAAGCAGAATCGCGTGAGAGAACTGGAGACTTTGGTTGCTGAGAAAGAACAGCAGAACCAACAACTTCAGGATGAACTTACCAAGAAACAAGAAGAAGCAGACGGGCTGGTAACCAGTGTTGAGACACAGGTGGATCGCATGCTGAAGTCCATTCGTGGGGAAATGGATGACTTCAACGACAATGTATCCAAACAGGTGGCTGGTACACAGGAAGAAGCCAAGAAGCAAACCGTGTCCATTCAGGAATCTGTTTCCAAGTTGAATGAGAGCTTGGATGAATTGAAGAATGAGATTGGGAATCGTATCCATTCTGAGAACGTGAAGGTTTACCGCAATGTGGCAGACTTGTTCAAGGAACAGGAAGAGAAGATGAGCGCCAGTGATGTCGCTTATCAAGTTGAGTTAGAACATAAGTACAGCGCACTGAAGGTGCGATTTGGCATTGTGTTTACTTTGCTGGTTATTAATACAGCAGTGGGTGTTATATCATTATTAACGGTTATGGGGATTTTGTAATCGCATAAGTATAAGGATCGGGCTAGTACAGGCCGGTCCTTATTTTAGCTTTATGGAGAGAGTGATATGTCAGAAAAGAAAAACACAGTTTGGGTCATTGGTCACAAGAATCCAGATACCGATTCTATTTGTGCGGCCATTGCGTATGCAAATCTTAAGAACATTACCGAAGAAGATGAGTTTATTCCAAAGAAGGCAGGTAACATTAACGAGGAGACTCGTTATGTGTTAAAGCGTTTTGGTGTCAAGGCACCGCAGACGGTTTCCGATGTTGGTGCGCAGATTAAGGATATTGATTATCGTCATACACCTGGTGTAGACGGCCATATCTCCTTGAAGAAAGCATGGGAGATGATGAAGTCTGAGAATGTAGTTACCCTCCCGGTAGTTGGACCGAATGGCAAGCTAAACGGCGTTATCGTTAATGGTGATATCGCTTATGCATATATGGATGTATATGATAATCGTGTATTGTCTGATGCTCGTACTCAGTACAAGAACATGATTGAGATTTTGAACGGTAAGATGCATTGTGGTAATGAGCATGCTTACTTTATGAATGGTAAGGTTGTAGTTACCACATCTAATCGTGAGGATATTCGTAACGAGGTAGAGGGTGACGATCTGGTCATCGTGGGTGATGTCATTGAACGTCAGCGCATCGTGTTAGAACGCATTCCAAGTTGTATGATTATCACCGGTGCACATACTGTGGATCCTGAAATCTTAAAGACAGCAGAAGCTATTGACTGTGTTGTAATTACAACAGAGTTTGATAGTTTTACCACAGCTCGATTGATTAACCAGAGTATTCCAATCCGTTATCTTATGACTAAGGGCAACATTGTTTCTTTTGCACCGGAAGATTATGTGGATGATGTGAAGGAAACAGTATCTAAGGTACGTCATCGCGACTTTCCGATTTTGGATGAGGATTATCATTACATTGGTATGTTCTCCCGTCGTAACTTATTGAATCCAGAGAAGAAGAAGGTCATTCTGGTTGACCATAATGAGAAGAGCCAGGCAGTTGATGGAATCAATGATGCAGCAATCCTTGAGATTATTGATCATCATAAGTTAGGCAGCTTAGAGACCATTCAGCCGATTTATTTCCGTAATCAGCCGGTGGGATGCTGTTCTACCATCGTAGCTATGATGTATGAGGAGCGTAAGGCTCCATTAGAGCCACACATTGCTGGTATTTTGTTATCTGCGATTCTTTCCGATACTTTGATGTTCCGCTCACCAACATGTACGGACACAGACATTCGTATCGCTAAGAAGCTGGCCAAGATTGCCGGTGTAGACTATGAGGAGCTGGCGCTTGCTATGTTTGAGGCCGGAAGCAACTTCAATGGTCGTAGCACAGAGCAGATTTTCTACCAGGATTTCAAGTCCTTCAATTTGGATGATATTACCTTTGGTGTATCACAGGTAAGTGCGGTATCTGAGAAGCAGCTGGCTGCAATCTCTGATGACTTGCAGAATTACCTTGAGAAGGTTCTGGATGAGCGTAATTTGGATATGGTATTCGTTATGCTAACGGATATTTTGGATCAGAAGACTCGCGTGTTATTCTCCGGTAAGGATGCTGAACTGGTTGCACGTCGTGCATTCCACCAGGAAGGTAAGAAGAAAGAGAAGTTAATTGTACCTGGATTGGTTTCACGTAAGAAGCAGATGATTCCGGCAATTATTGAGACTCTCCAAGCAATGGAAGAATAGGATAGATATGGCAAAACAAGAATGGAAACCGGGTAACATGCTTTATCCTTTGCCGGCAGTATTGGTTACCTGCCGCGACAAGGAAGGCAATGAGAATGTCCTTACAGTAGCATGGACTGGAACAATTAATACCAACCCTCCCATGGTGTACATCTCTGTTCGCCCGGAGCGTTATTCCTATGAGATGATTCGTTCCACCAAGGAATTCGTTATCAACCTCACCACCAAGAATCTGACCTGGGCAACAGATTTTTGCGGCGTGAACAGTGGACGTGATATTGATAAGTTCGAGCGTTGCAAGCTTCACAAGGAGGAGCCGTCGGTAGTAAAGGCACCTCTGATTGCAGAGAGCCCGGTGAACATCGAGTGTCGGGTGACAGAAGAGAAGAAGCTTGGCAGTCATAGTATGTTCTTGGCCAAGGTTGTAGCGGTACATGCTGATGAGGAATACATGGATGAGAAAGGGCGTTTTTCCTTTGCCAAGTCAAAGCCAATCGTTTATTCTCATGGTGAATATTACCGTTTGGGTGAGAAGTTGGGGACCTTCGGATACTCCGTTAAGAAGGGCAAAAAGAAGGGGAAGAAGTCTTCGAAGAAGCGTTAGATATGGAGCGTAACTTACAAGAACTTGTAATTTTATATTGTGATTTGAACACGTTGTCGCAGGAGCAGATTCGGCACATGGAAGAGGTGATTAGTGACGGCCGTAAGGTCAGACTTCGCCCTTCTATGTCCCATCAGAAGCGCCTGCAACATTTGGTGGCAGGATACCTGTTGGAGATGTATTTATCCAAGGCGGGTTACCCTGCCATTTTTTCATATAAGACCCATAACAGTGGCAAGCCATACTTGGAATTTGCAGATGGAACTAAGGCACCGCATTTCTCACTAAGCCATAGTGGGCATTATGCGATTTGTGCGATTTCCAACAATCTTGTTGGTATCGATATCGAGGATAAGGATTATGGAGAGGATGATGATGCCCGTCGAAATCGTTTGCAGCGTATCGCAAACCGTTTTTTTACTGAAGGGGAGCGAGATTACCTGACATATTATCCGGAAGAGTTCTATCAGCTGTGGACATACAAGGAAGCTGTGGCCAAAGCCTTTAATAAACCTATTATGGAAGTGCTTTCCGGAGAGGATTATCGCCTTGTACTCGAAAAAATCCAAGATGTGGATATGTCACAAGGAGATGAGGTAGAAGAGCATATCTTTTTGGTGAAAACTTCTATTCAAGTTGAAGATGAACGCAATTCAACTATTGAAAATGCAAAACCTTTCACGAACACAACTTTATTTTCTGAATATTATCGTCTGACAAAAGCACCGTTTGTGGGCTTCTTGGTTGACAAAGGAAGGGAACAAAGTTAGTATTGAATTGTTGTTGAAAGAAGAAAGAGGTTACTTAATATGAGACGTCAGGTTTTTTCCATTCTGGTTGAAAATACCTCCGGTGTACTTAGCCACGTATCTGGCTTATTCAGTCGTAGAGGCTACAATATCGATAGCTTTTCCGCCGGGGTTACCGCTGATCCTAGATTTACCCGCATGACAATTGTATCCAGTGGCGATGAGCTGATTTTAGAGCAGATTGAGAAGCAACTGGCGAAGTTGGAGGATGTTGTTGATATCAAGATTCTCGAACCTACTGATTCTGTTACCCGAGAACTAATGCTTGTGAAGATTAGTGCTAAGGATACGGATCGTCAGTCTGTGTTAGCAATTTCCGAGATTTTTCACGGCAAAGTTGTAGATGTCACCCGCGATTCCATGGTTATTGAGATTACCGGCCATACGGACAAGTTGGATTCTTTTTTGGATATGCTATCCGATTACGAGATTCTCGAGCTTGCGCGTACCGGCATTACCGGCCTCAGCCGCGGAACCAAGGATGTTATCATAATTGAGTAATGACTCATAAGGAGGAAAAAAGATTTATGTCAGAAGCAAGAATTTTCTATCAGAAGGACTGTGATTTATCCCTGTTGAAGGATAAGACCATTGCAATTATTGGATACGGTAGCCAGGGCCATGCACATGCATTGAACCTTAAGGATTCCGGATGCAATGTTATCATTGGTTTGTATGAAGGCTCCAAGTCTTGGGCTAAGGCTGAGAAGCAGGGATTCAAGGTATTTACTGCAGCAGAGGCTGCAAAGCAGGCAGACATCATCATGATTTTGATCAACGATGAGTTGCAGGCTGAATTGTACAAGAACGATATCGAGCCTAACTTGGCTCCTGGTAATATGTTGATGTTCGCTCATGGTTTCAATATCCACTTCGGATGCATCAAGCCACCAGCAGACGTTGATGTAACTATGATTGCTCCTAAGGCACCTGGTCATACTGTTCGTAGTGAGTATCAGGCTGGCAAGGGTACTCCATGCTTGATTGCTGTTGAGCAGGATGCAACCGGCAAGGCTTGGGAACTTGCTAAGGCTTATGGCCTTGGAATCGGTGGAGCAAGAGCTGGTCTTCTTGAGACCACTTATCGTACCGAGACTGAGACAGACCTCTTTGGTGAGCAGGCCGTTCTTTGCGGTGGTGTTTGTGCATTGATGCAGGCTGGTTTTGAGACTTTGACCGAAGCTGGCTATGATCCACGTAATGCATACTTCGAGTGCATCCATGAGATGAAGCTCATCGTTGATTTGATTTATCAGTCTGGTTTTGCAGGCATGCGTTATTCTATCTCCAATACCGCAGAGTATGGTGATTACATTACCGGTCCTAAGATTATCACTGAGGATACCAAGAAGGCTATGAAGCAGATCTTGAAGGATATCCAGGATGGTTCCTTTGCTAAGGAATTCTTATTGGATATGTCCCCAGCTGGTAAGCAGGTTCACTTCAAGGCTATGCGTAAGCTTGCTGCTGAGCATCCGGCTGAGAAGGTTGGTGAGGAAGTTCGTAAGCTTTACAGCTGGAACAACGAGGATGATAAGCTCATCAACAACTAATCTTGATTTTACAAAAGAGAGGCTGTTCGGATCCGTAAGGGCCGGGCGGCCTCTCTTTTTTCGTTAGTTTAGAGCCCACGTTCAACCATTAGTTTGTATAATTATCCTGTAAGAACTGATATAATCAAACATGAGTTAATAAAAAGACTTAGGGGGGAATCTATGTCTGATCGTATCGAAGAATTAGAAATCCGTGTAGAACAATTAGAGAGTCGCGTTCGTGCATTAGAACCGAAACAGGAGCAGGGAAAGCCTGTGACACCTCCGGTTACCCACGCGGAGCCAGTTGAAGCAGTTGAATCACCCAAGCGGGTTGAGACTCCAACAAGACCGGCACCTCCACCAATGAACAACAGAGCGCCGATGAATTTGGTAGAGAAGATGAATCAGAATCCTGATCCGTATTTTTACAAGGATCCTGAACAGGAAGAGATGCCTGCCGGTGGACTACGGACACCAACAACGCCGACATTTACGGGACAGGTGCCACCGGCGCGGGAACCGTTATTCAAGCGTGAGAAGGGTGGCTTAGAGGCCTTTATCGGTAAGAATCTGATGGGCATCCTTGCGTCTGTGCTGGTATTTATCAGTTTGATTATGTTTGCAATTCTTGTTATTCCAAAGCTTACAGTTGCCATTAAGATTATTGCAATGTATGCATTTAGTTTTGGTCTGACAGGCATTTCTTTGTATACGCTCAAGAAAAAGGATAATGCGTTGCTTTTATCCCTGAGTGGATGCGGAGTAGGTGCAGTATTTATCTCGTTGTTTGTGACTCATTTGTATTTTCGAGTCATAGGGATGATTCCGTTGTATTGTCTGCTCTTGTTATGGGCAGTAGGAACGCTGTATCTATCCAAGAAGTTTTCCTGGCTGTTTCATGTGATTGGAGAGGCTGGAATCTATATTTCCTGCCTGTTGGGCATGAATTATCTTGGGAAAATGCCGGCAGACACACTATTGGTAGGAATGCTGGTGTTTTATGTTATTGGAAGCGGAATTTTCCTCTTTCCCAAAAAAGAAACCAAGCGTGACAGTTATATCAGTTACGGATTCCAGATGGTAAGTCTGTGTACCATGAATTTTATGCTGAAGATATACAGTGAAAGCTCCGTTACCCATATGGCCAGTGCATTAACACATGGTCAGCTTGTGGTAATCGCTCATCTGATTCTGATTGCATACACCATTATTTTGGTGGCTTATCACGTGCATCATATTGCTTTAGAACCGGCAGAAGTGGAGTTTGGATTTGGCTTTGGCTATACCTTAAACCTCTTGTATACCTTGTATCACATTTATACATGGACCTTAACATTGGATATCATTTGGGCATTGTTAGGTGTGTTCCTATATGGTTTATTGACGGTGATTTGCAGCAAGACATTTATCGCAAAGGATATTTGGCGTTGCAGTATGCTGGTGCTTGCCATCGTTAGTACATGCCATATGTGTGAAGAAGGCGGATTTTACGGCATTGTCAGCCTGATTGTTATGACAGCTATAGCGTTGGGATATGGATTCTTAGTCAATGATCGTTTTACGCAAGTTGTTGGATTCATTCTATATGGCATTGGTTGCTTGATTACGAAGACGGTGTCTGTAGGCAAACTTGCCTTTGCAAGAGATGTTGTGTATCTGGTTTGCTGGCTTGGCATTGGCCTGTGTGTTTACTTGTGGATGAACAAGCATCGGGAGACTTACAGTACCGGACTGAAAAATGCGAATCATGTGATTCTATGTATCGTTCTGGCCTTTGGCCTTTGGACTTTTTTGCTTTTTGGCATGGAGTGGAACGTGACGGTTCAGTGGTTGATGGTGAGTGGTTATAACATTCTGGTGATGAAAACACCATTTTCCAGAAACTGGATTACCGGTCATGAGGAACCGCCGACAAAGGTGACCACGAATATCCTGAATGTGTTATTCATTGTTGAAGGATTAGTTCTGATTGCCAATAATAACGACAACGTCATCGTCCAGATGATTGCAATTGTATTTACCGTTGTCCTATGCTCACTAAATACATTGGCTCAGTTACAAAGCGTGATCTTTTCTTCTAAATACGCATTGCTACCGGAGATTTATGTGGGAGGCAAGTATTTATTCTTGTTGTATTACATTTTGGTTCAGGTGGATGCTGCAGATTATGTGGCGGATATTGTGGTTCTGTTATTTGCGATTATTTGTATTGTCCTTGGCTTTATCGCAGGAAAAAAAGGACTGCGTGTATTTGGACTGGGCTTATCCATTATCGCTATGGTGAAGTTGATTCTTATTGATATTCACTATGATAATTCTGCGGGACGAGCTGCTAGTTTCCTGATGTGTGGTGTGCTGTGCTTTGTGATTAGTGCAATTTACACCTATGTGGATAAGAAAATGAAAGTTGAAAGTTCCAAGGGCGATAGTTATACTGTTTAGAAAAGGAAAAAGAAAAGGAAATATGGAGGTAACTCAACATGGGAATGACTATGACCCAGAAGATTCTTGCGGCGCATGCCGGTTTAGAATCGGTTGTCGCAGGTCAGCTTATTGAAGCAGAT
The DNA here is from genome assembly GCA_024690265.1 of Lachnospiraceae bacterium. Classification (GTDB taxonomy): domain Bacteria; phylum Bacillota; class Clostridia; order Lachnospirales; family Lachnospiraceae; genus XBD2001. Next base: position 7,845 of record JAILCW010000072.1, read on the forward strand.
CTGGATTTAGTTTTAGGTAATGACATTACGTCTCCTGTTGCAATTCATGAGATGAGCAAGATGAAGACGGACGGCGTTTTTCACAAGGATAAGATTGCCCTTGTTATGGATCATTTTGTTCCGAACAAGGATATCAAGTCTGCAGAACACGTGAAGGAAGTGCGAGAGTTCGCTTGCGAGCATTGCATTTCTAACTTCTATGACGTAGGGGAGATGGGTATCGAGCATGCCCTTTTGCCGGAAAAAGGTTTAACCGTAGCCGGTGATGTCATCATCGGTGCTGATTCTCACACTTGTACTTATGGTGCCCTTGGTGCGTTCTCTACCGGTGTTGGTAGTACGGACATGGCGGCTGGTATGGCTACCGGCAAGGCATGGTTCAAGGTACCAAGTGCTATCAAGTTCAATATTGTTGGAAAACCCACTAAGTATGTTAGCGGTAAGGATGTTATTCTTCATATCATTGGTATGATTGGCGTGGATGGAGCCTTATATCAGTCCATGGAATTTACAGGCGAGGGCATCCAGCACTTAAGCATGGATGACCGCTTTACCATTGCCAATATGGCCATTGAGGCCGGCGGCAAGAATGGTATCTTCCCAGTAGATGATGTAGCGATTGCTTATATGAAGGAGCATGCAACCAGAGCGTTCAAGGCTTACGAGGCAGATGCCGATGCAGAGTATACGGCAGAGTATACCATTGATTTGTCCAAGCTTCGTCCGACCGTGGCTTTTCCACATCTTCCGGAGAACACCAAGACCATCGATGAGGTGGGCGAGGTGAAGATTGATCAGGTTGTCATTGGTTCCTGCACCAATGGACGCTTGGAAGACCTTCAGGTAGCAGCAGAGATTCTTGCTGGTAAAAAGGTTGCTAAGGGCATTCGTGTCATTGTAATCCCTGCAACCCAGCAGATTTATCTGGATGCTATGGAAGCAGGTTACTTACGAACCTTCGTAGAGGCTGGTGCAGTTGTTAGTACACCGACTTGCGGACCATGCCTTGGCGGATATATGGGTATTCTTGCGGCAGGTGAGCGCTGCATTTCTACCACCAATCGTAACTTTATCGGACGTATGGGACATGTGGATTCCGAGATTTATCTGGCAAGCCCGGCAGTAGCCGCAGCCAGCGCATTGACGGGATACATCAGTGACCCAACCAAGTTAGGATAGGAGGTAAGATTCATGAAAGCAGCATGTGGAACTGTACATAAATTCGGAGATAACATTGATACCGACGTTATCATCCCGGCAAGATACTTGAATTCCTCCGACCCGGCTGAGCTTGCAACTCACTGCATGGAGGATATTGATAAGGAATTCGTTAACAAGGTGCAAAAGGGAGACCTCATTGTAGCAACCAAGAACTTCGGTTGCGGTTCCTCTCGTGAGCATGCACCTATCGCTATCAAGGCCAGCGGTGTCAGCTGTGTTATTGCAGAGACCTTCGCACGCATCTTTTACCGCAACGCCATCAATATCGGACTTCCGATTATTGAGTGTAAGGAAGCAGCAGAAGCTATCTCCGAGGGCGATGAAGTAGAAGTGGACTTTGATTCCGGAGTGATCACGGACAAGACCACCGGAGCAACCTTCCAGGGACAGGCCTTCCCGCCGTTCATGCAGAAGATCATCGACTCTGAGGGCCTTGTGAACTATATCAATAATAAATAAATCATAAGCTGCGGAGCAATCCGCAGCTTTTTCTATGGATGGGGGCATGGGGAGTTGCCAGTTGACAAATCCTCGCGACGGAATATAATAACAAGTGATTATTTCTTTTGTCGTATCGCAAGAACGACGTAAACACGCCAATTCAGGCGACCAATCCCATTTTTTAGAACAGAGATATGTGTCCGAAGATAGGGACACTATATATGCTAGTATAAAAAATGTAGAAAAACGAAAATCGTTGTTGACAAACGAGTGTTCGTAAATTATTATAATTTTAGAGTTCGAACAATAGTTCGGAGTAAGGAGATTAAAACATGGCTCAGGAAGATAAGTTAAAAGCGTTAGACGCAGCAATAGCACAGATTGAGAAGCAGTACGGACGTGGTTCTGTTATGAAGTTGGGAGATAACAGTGCACACATGAAGGTTGAGTGTACTCCGACCGGATCCATTAGTTTGGATTTGGCACTGGGACAGGGTGGATTACCTAAGGGACGTATCATTGAGATTTACGGACCGGAGTCTTCCGGTAAGACGACCGTTGCTCTTCATGCCGTAGCTGAAGTTCAGAAGCAGGGAGGAATTGCTGGTTTCATCGATGCTGAGCATGCGTTGGATCCGGTATATGCGAAGAATATCGGAGTTAATATTGACGAGTTATATATTTCACAGCCGGACAACGGTGAGCAGGCATTGGAGATTACCGAGACAATGGTACGTTCCGGTGCGGTAGATATTATTATCGTAGACTCCGTTGCTGCATTAGTACCTAAGGCTGAGATTGATGGTGACATGGGTGATTCTCATGTGGGATTACAGGCACGACTGATGTCTCAGGCGCTTCGTAAGTTAACAGCAGCAATCAGCAAGAGTAATTGTACCGTTATCTTCATCAACCAGTTGCGCGAGAAGGTTGGCGTTATGTTCGGTAATCCGGAGACCACTACCGGTGGTAGAGCGTTGAAGTTCTATTCCTCCGTACGTTTGGATGTCCGTCGTATTGAGGCGATTAAGCAACAGGGTGAGGTTATCGGTAACCGTACTCGTATCAAGGTTGTTAAGAATAAGATTGCTCCGCCTTTCCGTGAGGCTGAGTTTGATATCATGTTTGGTAAGGGCATTTCCAAGTCTGGTGATTTGTTGGATGTAGCATCTGATTTAGATATTGTGAATAAGTCCGGTGCATGGTATGCGTACAACGGAGATAAGATTGGCCAGGGACGCGAGAATGCCAAGGCGTATTTAGAACAGCATCCGGAACTGATGGATCAGATTGAAGCGTTGATTCGTGAGCATTATGGCATGGATCAGCAGTCTGAAGATGCTGCATCTGACGCAGAGTAATGAGGCAATGGGATGACAATTGTTGAGATTCAATTGATTCCACGTAAAAAGAATAAGTACAAGGTCCGACTCGATGGTGGGGAGGACCTTGTTCTCTATAAGCGGGAACTTAAGTCCTATGGACTAGAAGAAGGCGTTGAATTATCTGATGTAGATTATGCTCGAATTCTTGAGGAGACGATTATTCCTCGAGCCAAGCGTCGTGCCATGCATTTATTAGAGAAGCAGGATCGTACCCAGCATAATCTAGAGGACAAGCTTCGTGAGAGTGATTATCCCAATGTTGCTATCCAGGCTGCTGTGGAGTATGTGGCATCCTATCATTATATTGATGATGAACGTTATGCCCGGTCCTATGTGCGCTTCCACCAGGAGGGGAAGAGCAAGCGCCGTATCACTCAGGACTTAATGCAAAAGGGCGTTGATCGGGATATTATAGCCTTGGCTTTAGAGGAGGAGTATGAATCTTCCGAAGAAGGCATGATACGTGATTTGCTTCGTAAGAAGAATTATAATCCAGAGAATGCAGATGCCAAGGAACGGCAGAAGATGTATCGATTCCTTATGGGACGTGGGTTTTCATCCAATGATATCTCTAAGGTCTTGCGTGGATTTGAGGAGTTCTGATGCCCTAGAAGTGCCTTGTTTCCGTTGACACTTGTCACAAGAAAGGTTACAATTATTTTGTTGTTTGATGACACGATATCTTCTATATATTGTGGGTACAATGAAAATTTTATAAAGGAGGTGCTCCTGTGCTTGGAATAGTAATCGCTGTGATCGTTTCACTTGTCATTGCGGTTCCTGTTACCATCGTTGCTTCCAATGCATATCACAAGAATGTGGATGCGAAGAAAATTGGCGGCGCCGAAGAACAAGCGCGTTCTATCATTGACAAGGCTGTTGAAGATGCCAATGCTAAGAAACGTGAGATCCTTGTTGAGGCGAAGGAAGAGTCCATGCGATCCAAGAATGAGATCGAGAAGGAAGTACGCGAGCGCAGAGCTGAAGTTCAGAAGAGCGAACACCGCATCCAGCAGAAAGAGGAAAACCTTGATCGTAAGTTGGAAGCTGTTGAGAAGCGTGAGAATGGACTGAATGCTCGCGAGGAACAGATGAACAAGGAGAAAGCTGAGATCGCTAAGTTGAATCAGCAGAGAGTACAGGAACTCGAACGAATCTCTGGATTAACCTCCGAACAAGCAAGAGAATTTTTATTAAAGACAGTCGAAGAAGATGTCAAGAAAGACGCCGCAAAGTTAGTGAAGGAGTCCTTAGCTCAGGTTAAGGATGAAGTCAACAAGAAGGCCAAGGACATTGTGGTCAATGCTATTCAGAAGTGTGCAGCTGATCACGTTGCTGAATCTACAATCTCTGTAGTTCAGCTTCCTAGCGACGAGATGAAGGGCCGAATCATCGGACGTGAAGGACGTAACATCCGTACATTGGAGACAATGACCGGTGTTGAGTTAATCATCGATGATACTCCGGAAGCAGTTGTTTTATCTGCATTCGATCCGGTTCGTAGAGAAGTTGCTAGAATTGCTCTTGAGAAATTGATTGTGGATGGACGTATCCATCCGGCTAGAATTGAGGAAATGGTCGAGAAGGCTCAGAAGGAAGTGGACAACGCCATTCGTGAAGAGGGCGAGGGTGCTACCTTTGAGGTTGGAGTTCATGGAATTCATCCAGAACTTGTTAAGCTTCTTGGTCGTATGAAGTATCGTACCAGTTATGGTCAGAATGCATTGAAGCATTCCATTGAGGTTGCACATTTGTGTGGACTCTTGGCAGCTGAGGTTGGCGAAGATGTACGTCTCGCTAAGCGTGCTGGTTTACTCCATGATATCGGCAAGGCCGTAGATCAGGAGATGGAAGGTTCTCACATCCAGTTGGGTGTAGAACTCTGCAAGAAGTATAAGGAATCTCCATTGATTATCAATGCAGTGGCTGCTCACCATGGTGATTGCGAGCCGGAATCCTTGATTGCAGTCTTGGTTCAAGCTGCTGATACTATTAGCGCAGCTAGACCTGGTGCACGTAGAGATACCCTTGATTCTTATACCAACAGAATACAGCAATTGGAAGACATCACTAATGATTTCAAAGGCGTCGAGAAATCTTTTGCTATTCAGGCAGGTCGCGAGGTTCGTGTCATGGTAGTTCCTGAGAAGGTAAGTGATGCTGACATGGTATTGTTAGCTCGAGATATTTCTAAACGTATCGAAGAAGAGCTTCAGTATCCAGGACAGATCAAAGTAAATGTAATTCGTGAATCACGTGTTACAGATTACGCTAAGTAATGAATTGAAATTGACAGTCGAGTCTTTGGCTCGGCTGTCTTTTTGCATAGGAGAAGATTATGAACAGTGAAGAACATGTAATACGCAAGTCTAGAACCTTAATACATGCAGGAACAATTATTGATTATTATCAGGATGAAATGCTATTGCCCAATGGTAATACGGAGATTTGGGATTTTGTGCAACATCGTAAGGGCGCTGCCTGCATTGTCCCAATCACCCAAGATGGTAAAGTGCTATTGGTTCGTCAATTCCGCCCGGCACTGGAGCGTTACACCTGGGAGATTCCTGCTGGACAAAAGGATACTGTTGAGGAAGATACTGCAATCTGCGCAAGAAGAGAACTTCGAGAAGAGACCGGTTATGATAGTGATCATATTGAAAAACTATTATCACTTCAATCTACGGTGGCCTTTTGTAATGAGGCTATTGATGTATATTTAGCTCGGGATATTTATCGGGTTGGAGAACAGCAGTTGGATGATGCAGAAGCTATTGAGTATAAGCTTTGGGATATGCAAGATGTACTGGAATTAATCGATTCCGGTAAAATGGAAGATGGTAAGACAATTGCTGGTGTACTTGCGGCTCTGCGAAAGCTATAATAGGGGATAGGGTACGACTGATACCCAAGGGAAAGGAAAGAGATGAATACGACAATACTGGACACTGCAATCAGCGGATCTACCCAGCTTTTATGCCTGTTGGGACACCCGGTTGCACATAGCATTTCTCCCCGCATGCATACGCTTGCGGCTTCTAAATTAGGCCTGGATTATGCTTATCTGGCCTTTGATATCACCGAAGAACAAACACCGGATGCGGTTGCGGCGTTAAAGCTGCTTCGTTGTCGTGGTTATAATTTGACGATGCCTTTAAAGCGCGCCGTTATTCCGTTGCTGGATGAGTTGTCTCCTGCATCAAAGCTTTGTAATGCAGTCAATACGGTTGTTAATGATGATGGACATCTCACAGGATATACAACGGATGGCATTGGATTCTTAGATGCCTTGCACGATCAGGGGTGCGATATTTCCGGGGGCAAGATGACAATTCTTGGTGCTGGTGGTGTTGCAACACCTATGATTGCTCAAGCGGCATTAGATGGCGTGAAAGAAATCGCAATTTTTAAACGTAAGAATGATACCTTTGGGCAGACGGTAGATTTTGCCAAACGTGTATCGGAAGGAACCTCATGTGAAGTCTCTGTTCACGATATGGCGGATACGGAAGATATGGCACGACAGATTGCAGAATCTCAGATTCTTGTCAATGCGACCAACGTTGGAATGGGAGAAGATGATACTTCTTTGGTGCCGCCTTCCATGCTTCGTTCCGGATTGATAGTCTTTGATGCAATCTATCATCCGTTGGAGACTCGATTACTTCGAGAAGCCAAGGAGGCTGGAGCAACTGCAATTAATGGAGAGGGACAGCTATTGTTCCAGGGAGCAGCCAGTTTCAAACTATGGACAGGGCAGGATATGCCGATTGATTTTATTAAGGAAACTTGCTTTTTGAATTTGTTATAAGGGAGGATGACATCATGAGTTTTTCGTACATCAATCCGATGCCGACACCGGAAGAAATCAAGCAAGCATACCCTATGAGTGCGAAGCTTGCAGATTTAAAACGTGAACGAGATAAGATTGTATCTAACATTATTACGGGCCAGGATGATCGGTTTCTGGTTATCATAGGACCCTGTTCTGCGGATAATGAAGATGCAGTTTGTGAATATACGACGCGTTTGGCCAAGGTGGCTGACAAGGTGAAAGATAAGGTATTTATCGTTCCTCGTGTTTATACTAACAAGCCGCGTACCACAGGAGAGGGGTACAAGGGTATTGCGTCTCAACCGGATCCGTTGAAGGCACCGGACATGGTAGAGGGCTTAGTTGCCATGCGTAAGATGCATATTCGTTCCATTCAGGAAAGCGGTATGACCAGTGCTGATGAGATGCTATATCCGGAGAACTGGGGATATGTGGAGGATTTGCTTTCTTATGTAGCGATTGGAGCACGTAGTGTAGAAGACCAGCACCATCGCCTTACGGTAAGTGGATTTGATGTTGCCAGTGGTATGAAGAATCCTACTTCCGGTGATTTTGCTGTTATGTTGAACTCTGTATATGCGGCACAGCATCCACATCATTTTACCTTTGCAGGATATGAGGTAAAGACTACAGGTAATCCTCTGACTCATACGATTTTGCGTGGTGCGGTATCTAAGCATGGAAATACAACACAGAACTATCATTACGAAGATATCATGCGTTTGTATGATATGTATCAGGAAATGGATTTGGTGAATCCGGCAACGATTATTGATGCCAATCATTCTAATTCCAATAAACAATTTCACCAGCAGATTCGAATCTGCCGTGAAGTGTTGCACAATCGTCGTCATTCCAAGGAGATTAAGCAGCTGGTTAAGGGATTAATGATAGAGAGCTACTTGGTAGAAGGCTGCCAGAAGATTTCTGATCATCAGGTATATGGTCAGTCTATTACGGATCCGTGCCTTGGATGGGAAGATACGGAACAGCTTATTTATACCATCGCTGATATGTTGGATTAAGGAGGGCGTTATGCCGGTAATTATTAAGGGGAAAATGTTGGATCACGGAGTACCAATGATTTGTGTTCCTGTGATGGATCAGAAGAAGGCAGACATCGTAGCGTCTGTGGAGACATTGGTTGCTACCGGCGTGGAGATGATTGAGTGGAGAGCGGATTATTATGAAGCACTTTTAGATTATGATGAACTTCATGAGTTGCTTAAGATTCTTCGTAGCAAGACCGAGAACTGCATTCTGCTGGTAACGGTTCGAACTACCTTAGAAGGTGGTTCTATCACATTGACTCCCAACGAACGTCTGGAACTGTTGGCTGAGATTGCCAAAAGTCATTGTGCAGATTTGCTTGATATCGAGTATTTTACTTATGAAGCACCGCAGGAGTTGATTCATGCATTGCAGTCTCATGGGGCTTTGGTTATTGCGTCTCACCATAACTTTGATAAGACACCATCCAATGATGAGATGCTACAGCGTTTGGAAGTAATGGCAGATGCAGATGCTGATATTGTTAAGCTCGCGGTTATGCCACAGAAAACCAAAGATGTTTTGGACCTTTTGGAAGCAACGGAAGAGTTTAAGTTCCGTCATCGTGATGTTCCGCTGATTACTATGTCGATGGGGCGTATGGGTATGCTTAGCCGCATTAGTGGAGAGATATTTGGGTCCTGTGTTACTTTTGGAGCCGGCAAGGAAGCAAGCGCGCCGGGGCAGTTGAATCGTGAAGACTTAGGCGAGATGCTTGCGCTGATACATCGTTACTGTGGAGACTAAGAGATGAATAATATCTATTTGATTGGATTTATGGGCTGCGGTAAGTCTGCGGTGGGGCGAACCCTAGCCAGGAAGACTTATCGTCGTTTTATGGATACGGATGCAATAATTGTTGAGTCGGAAGGAATGCCGATTTCACAGATTTTTGAAGAGAAGGGTGAAGCCTATTTTCGCCAGGTAGAAACAACCACCATGAAGTCTCTGATTGCTGAGAAGAAACGAATTGTTTCCTGTGGTGGAGGGGTGGCTTTGCGACAGGAAAATGTGGACGCTATGCGTGCCGGTGGTACCATTGTGCTTTTAACAGCTACACCGGAGACGATTCTTAAGCGTGTTGAGAATGATGATAAACGGCCATTGTTGCAAGGACGCAAGACGGTAGAGGGTATTACGGAATTGATGAATTCGCGAGTGCCTTTTTACAGCGAAGCGGCGGATTATACCGTTTCTACGGATGATCGTTCCACGGAAGAAATCGCAAAAGAAATTATGAATCTAATGTCTTTGGATTAGGGCTTTTGTGCCGTATTTCATTGACTTTGCGGGGCCTGTTTGGTAAGATAGACTCGTTGTTTACAACGTGTAGGCGTAGCGTAGCTGGATAACGCATCAGACTCCGACTCTGAAGATCGCTGGTTCGAATCCAGTCGTCTACATTACTTGACGATATGCGTACCGAAGGTATGTGACTGATAGAGATATTAATTGAATTTGGAGGATTTGGTTTGGAAGAGAATAAGCAGACGAAACCATCTGTAGATATAGAGAAAATCAAAGAATTATGCGGCAAGGTTGGAACTTTTGTTGTGAAGCAGAAGCGTTATTTTGGCGCTGGTATTGTATGTATTGCAATGCTGTTGCTGCTTGCTTTTGGTGCAGGAACCAATGCTAATGACAAGGATCCTTTGGCTGGAGCTTATCAGGAATATAAGCAGGTGGATGTTAAGAATGAGGATGAGGAGTTGCTTCAGTTAGTTAGCAACTATTACGAGGCTTATGCCAGCAATGATTTGACTACTTTACAGTCCATTGCACATCCGGTTAGCGAGGCAGAACAGAGTTATATCTCTTTTATGTCTAATTATATCGAGAGTTATAATATCACTGATATTTTTACCAAGCGTGGAACCAACAAGGATTCCTATTTGGTATCCGTTAAGGTTAGTATCAAGTTTGCAAATGTTGCCAGCGAAGCTCCTGGATTGGACTTTTTCTATGTTGAGACCGATGAAGATGGCAAGCTTTTCATCAATAATTTATACAGTGCTTATAACCAGGAGAACGGAGAGCAGCCGATGGATTCCACCATCTCTGCCTTGATTTCCGAGTTTGAGCAGCAGCAAGATGTATTATCCTTGCAGGCTCAGGTGAAGGAACAGTTCAATGACCTTATGGTGAATGATTCTGAGTTGAACGCTTTTGTTACTTCTACACTTCCAAATGCAGCACAGCAGTGGGCTGCAGAGTACAATGCACAGTTGGAGGCAGCCAAGGCTGCCGCTGAGCAGGCGAAGCAGGAAGAAGAGGCTGCAGCAGCAGCCAAGGCTGAAGAAGAGGCAGCAGCCGCTGCAAAGGCTGAGAAGGAAGCAAACGCAACACAGGTTATCACTACTGCGCGCATCAATGTACGTCAGGATCATGAGGATGGTGCAGCTGTCCTTGGTAAAGTGGATGAAGGTACTGTCCTTAAGAAGTATACAGAGTATGGTTCTTGGGCAGAAGTTGAGTATAACGATGGTGTTGGCTATGTAAGTCTTGAGTATCTTGAGAATTACTCTGAGGATGCATCTGAGGATTCTGATGATAACACCACAACAGAGACGGCTGATACTTCGTCTAATTATCAGAAGGGTGATGAGGTTATCTTGTCTAGCACCGTTAATGTTCGTTCCTCTATGAGTGAGACTGCTTCCAAGGTTGCAGTTGCTTATGCAGGCGAGAAGGTTACAGTTGTTATGCCTTATGCAGAAGGCTGGACCAAGGTTACCTACAAGGGCAAAGAAGGATATATCAAGTCAGAGTATCTGAAATAAATTATAGAAGTTTTAGGAACGGAGGCTCTAACGGGTCTCCGTTTTTGTTTGTATGAGGATATAGGATGGAAGACATTCGTTTAAATAAATATCTGTCGGATGCTGGAGTTTGTTCTAGGCGAGAGGCAGATCGACAGATTGAGGCAGGTAACGTTACAGTAGACGGAGTAACTGCTACCATGGGTATGCGTATTTCCCCTGATGCCAAGGTTGTATATTGTGGTAAGCCGGTGGTTCCGGTGGAGGAGAAAGTGATTCTTCTCGTGAATAAGCCGAAGGGAATTGTGTGCACATCAGAGAAGATGGAGAAGAATAACATTGTGGATTATATTCACTATCCGGTGCGCTTATATCCGGTGGGACGATTGGATAAGGATTCCAGAGGCTTGATTCTTATGACCAACGACGGAGAACTTTCGAATCGTTTGTTAAAAGCACGTTATTATCACGAAAAGGAGTATCTTGTAACAGTGCGTCGAGAGGTGACGGCGGACTTTGTACATAAGATGTCTGCCGGTGTTTACATTGAGGAAGAAGGTAAGAAGACTCGTCCCTGCAAGGTGCAGAAGCGGAACAAGAATCAGTTTACCATTATTCTTACCCAAGGATGGAAACGACAGATTCGCCGTATGTGTGAAACCTGTGGTAATCGCGTAGAGGATTTGCAGCGTATTCGTATTGAGAATATTACTCTTGGAGATGTGGCGGAAGGTAGTTATCGTAAGCTTACTGCGGAAGAAGAGAGAGAGCTTCGCCGTCGATTGTCAGGAGATTATTAGGAGTAACTATGGGAAACAGAGAAGCGGATGTAGCTCGAATTGAGGAGCTTCGTAAAACGTTAGAATATCACAGTAATCTCTATTATAACCAGGATGAGCCGGAGATTACCGATTATGAATATGACATGATGATGCAGGAATTGCGTCGCTTGGAAGCAGAGTATCCGGATGTTGTAAATGCAACATCGCCTACCCAGCACGTGGGTGGTAATGCAAAGCGTGAGGCCGGCATATTGGTGCGTCATAACGTACCGATGCTTTCTTTGCAGGATGTATTCTCTCGTGAAGAAGTGGATCGCTTTGTGGAGGAGATGCAGGAAAAGTTGGATCATCCTGAGTTTGTTGTAGAGTACAAGATTGACGGATTGTCCATGGCTCTTCGTTATGAGAACGGACAGCTTGCCTTGGCTGAGACCAGAGGCGACGGTATCGAATTCGGTGAAGATGTCACCATGAATGCCAAGATGATTGATGACGTGGTGGAGACTTTGTCAGATGCACCTGAGTATTTGGAGATTCGTGGTGAAGTCTATATGAAGAATGCAGACTTTGATGCGGTGAATGAACACCAGGAGTTATTAGGAAAGAAACTGTTTGCTAATCCGCGTAATTGTGCGGCAGGAACCCTCCGCCAGTTGGATTCTTCCGTACTCAAGGATCGTAAGCTATCTCTCTTTATCTTTAACCTACAGCAGGTACGTGGCAGAGAGTTTGCAACTCATACAGAGGCTTATGAATATATGAAGTCTCAGGGAATCACTGTCATTGATGATTATAAGGTGTGTCACACCAAGGATGAGGTATGGGAAGCAATCTGTGCCATAGGTGAGAATCGTGGTAATCTGGCCTACGATATTGATGGCGCTGTTGTTAAGATCAATCGGTATAGTGACCGTGAGTATCTGGGGAATACCGCGAAGGTTCCGCGTTGGGCGGTGGCATACAAGTATCCACCGGAAGAGAAGGAAACCAAGATTCTGGATATTGAATTGTCTGTGGGACGTACCGGTCGTATTAATCCAACGGCAGTGTTTGAACCAATTCGCCTATGTGGCACCACGGTTAGTCGAGCAACCTTGCACAATCAGGATTTTATCGATGAACTGGGTGTAGGAATCGGAGATACGGTTCTCGTGTATAAGTCCGGTGAAATTATTCCGAAGATTAAGTCGGTGGTTAAGGAGAAGCATCCCGAAGGAGTATCTGTCTTCCGTATTCCGGATACTTGTCCGGTATGTGGTGCTAAAACTGCCCGTGAGGAGAATACGGCAGATATTCGCTGTACGTCTGCAGCATGTCCGGCACAGTTGGAGCGTAATATTATCAACTTTGTTAGCCGCGATGCCATGGATATCAAGGGATTTGGAAGTGCCTATATTGAAGTGCTGACCCGTGAAGGATATATCCACAATATTGCAGACATATATACATTAGCCGAGCATCGTGATGAACTGATTGCAGGAGGATATATTGGTAAAGAGAAGAACACGGACAAGCTGTTATCTGTTATCGAAGAATCCAAGAAGAATGATGCGTCTAAGCTCTTTACCGGTTTTGGTATTCTGAATGTTGGCAAAGCTGCGGCTAAGTCATTGTTACAGCATTTTGGCTCTATAGATCGCGTAATGGAAGCTTCTATTGAGGATTTGATGCAGGTATCAGATATCGGTGATGTATCTGCAGGTTGTATCTATGAGTACTTACATGAAGCAGAGAACATTGCAGTCATTGATCGGTTACGCAGTTATGGTTTGAATTTTGAGTCATCCTTGAAGCCTGTGGAGGGCGGTGTTTTCTCCGGCAAGACGGTTGTTATTACCGGAACACTGCCGACTTTGGGACGTAAAGAAGCTCAGGAATTACTGGAAAAGAATGGGGCCAAGGTCACCGGTTCTGTTTCCAAGAAGACGGATTATCTGTTAGCGGGAGAGGCTGCAGGTAGCAAGTTAGATAAAGCAGTATCCCTTGGAATTCCTGTTTTATCAGAAGAAGAAATTATGGCTATGATTTCCGAAGCAAACTAGCGTATAATAACTACTAAAAAGTAAAGGAGAGTGTAGGACATGCCAATTAAAACACAGCGGAATTTACCGGCTTATTCCATCTTAGAGCAAGAGAATATTTTCGTAATGGATGAAGATCGTGCCATGCATCAGGATATTCGACCATTAAAGATTTTAATTCTGAATCTCATGCCGCTCAAAGAAGATACGGAGTTACAGATTCTGCGAATGTTGTCCAATACTCCGTTGCAGTGTAACATTACATTTTTAACCACAGAATCCTATGAATCTACGCATACCTCCAAGAGCCATTTGAACGAGTTCTATCTGACTTTTTCCGATGTCAAAGAGGAATGCTTCGACGGTATGATTGTTACCGGCGCGCCTGTGGAGCTTATGGAGTTCGAAGAGGTGAATTACTGGGACGAGGTTACCGGAATCATGGATTGGGCCAAGACTCATGTAACATCTACGCTGTATTTGTGTTGGGGCGCCCAGGCTGCGTTGTATCACAAGTATGGTATCAAGAAGCACATTATGGATAAAAAGATTTTTGGAATCTTTGCCCACAAGGTACAACATCGCAAGGTGCCATTGGTTCGTGGATTTGATGATTACTTCAATGTTCCCCACAGTCGCAACACTACCGTGGATGTGGAAGAGGTGCGTAAGCTTCCGGACATTACGATCCTTGCTGAGTCCCCGGAGGTGGGATTGCTTCTTTGCATGAAGAATGATGGCAGTGAGATTTATTGTATGGGGCATCCGGAATATGATCGTATGACATTGGACAAGGAATATCGTCGTGACATGGATAAGGGACTGGATTATGTAGATATGCCTAAGAACTATTACCCGGATAATGATGTTACCAAGGAACCGTTGTTACAGTGGCGTAGTACCGCCAACTTGTTATATTCCAATTGGCTCAATTACTATGTATATCAGGCAACACCGTACGAGTGGAACAGAATCGTTGATAAGTAATAAAACCACCTGCATTGAAGCAGGTGGTTTCTTTTTATAATGTGAATCGAGCTACATAATCCTGTAGTTCCTGTGCGTTGCCGGCCAGTCGATCGGAAGCCTGAGCAACTTCTTGAGATGTTGCAGTTTGTTGTTCTGATGCAGCAGAAACGTTGGAGGTTTCATCGGCAACAGTCAAACTCATTTGTTCGATATCGTGGATATTTCTGGCAATGGTTTCAGTTCCACTGGACAACTGTTCTACGATGGTACTCATGGTGTTGGATTCGTCGGAAATGGAACTTACCATGCTTACGATATTCTTAAATGTTCCGCCGGCTTCATTTACTAAATCAGCACCATTGATAACGTTTTGTGCACCTTCCCGCATGGATTCTACCGCTTCCTGAGAATTCTTCATAATGCCTGCAATCAGTTCAGTAATCTTCTGAGCTGCCTGATTGGATTCATCAGCAAGTTTGGAAATCTCAGTTGCAACAACGGCGAAGCCTTTGCCCATTTCTCCGGCACGAGCAGCCTCAATGCTGGCATTTAAGGAGAGCAGGTTGGTTTGGCTTGCAATCTCCGAGATTGTATCAACGAATTCATCAATGCTCTTTAATCGCTCACCAAGATCCTCAACAACTTGTGCAGTGTTTTCAACAGAGACGCGGATGCTATCCATCATATCTGTTGCATTGGTCATATCAGTTGCTCCGTTAACAGCAGCCTCGTTGGTAGACTTGATCATATCAGATGTACGGTTAATTGCTTCCTGGAATTCTCGCATGTTGGATACGAAGGAATCTGTTTCGGAAGTCGCACCGCTTACGGCATTGATCTGTCCGCTGCAAGAAGTAGCTACGTTGGTAGCTGAGGTTGCAACCATTTCTGAAGCTTCGGCAGACTGGGAAGCAGAAGAGGAAAGCTCTTCGGAAGCTGCAGCTACGGCATTGGTTGTATCAGAAATATCCAACATAAGACTTCTGATATTGTTATGCATCAAATTCAATGCTTCTGAGATTTCACCAATCTCGTTGTTATGTGAAACTAAGGTACGAACCTTGGCCATTTCTTCACTTTCGGTAAAGTCGCTGTTTGACATACGAACAACCTGATTTGCAGCCAGTGTAATTGGATTTGCAATCCGTCCTCCGATATTGAGTGCAGCGATTATTCCAAGAACTACAAGAACGATTAAGATGACGAGTGTTGTGAGAATGTTCTTGCGGAGTGCAGCAGCAGCATGAGCTGCGTGTTCAGCCTCTAATGCATCCAATTCATCTACCCATACACCGGTACCCATGACCCAATCAAAAGGTTCATAGTATGCTGTATAGTTAATCTTAGGAAGTTCTTCGGTTTCATTTGGTTTCGGGAAGTTCAAATGGGTGTATCCACCGCCTTCCTGCAGACCGTTTTGAATCATCATCTGGATGAATTTGTTACCTGCAGAGTCGGTGCTGTCCCAACGGGATTGGCCTTCTGTATCACGGCCTAATAAGACAACGTTGATACCTTTAGATGTATCAACCCAGAAATAGCCACTACCGTCGTTATAACGTAATTCACGAATAATATCTGCAGCTTCCTTCATGGCTTCATCTTTGGTCATCTCACCTGCTTCATAGCGAGCGTTCATGACTTCACAGATACTCATGGCCTCTTGGGTTTCGTTTTTTAATTCGCGTAAAATGTCAGACTCCAATCGAGACTTGTAGGCTGCAGTTTGCTCTGCATTGGTATTAATTGTTGTAATAATGGTGAATGAAGTAATGATTGCAGCCGTAAGAATAACTGCGGTAAGAATGACAGCTACAAGGACGGCCTTAAGAGATCCCCTTTTTTTAGACATGACTACCCTCCAAAATGTTGCAAACTTGTTTTGCACCCATTCCCCCTTAGGTACATCGTGACATATGTCTATTTTATCATAAGATGAGTAAATAAACATCGATATTTCGGCAAAAAGTGTACAAAAAGTTGGAAACCGTTTTGGGTATTTATTGCTAAAGAAGGCTACCATTTCTAGTCAAATTGCGATACTATATATATTAGATGTAAGATAGGAGGAAGTGTTGACTATCGTTGGCACAAGTGGAAATGATTTACATATTCTGCTTCTGTTTAGCACTCATATTGCTGCTGTTTGTTGTTCACTATGGTAAGAGTGTTAACATTAATATTGTTCTATTGATTATGGCGGTAGCAATTGGTAATGGAGGATATGTTGCTTTATCTCAAGCAGTGAATCTTTCGGAGGCAATTCTTGCCAATAATATGATCTATGTGATGGGTATTTTTACGCCTATCATTATCTTTTTGATTATCTCTGACATTTGTCGCATTTATATACCTAATTGGGTGCGGACGATTATGTATGCCATTCAGATGATGGTGTACCTAAGCGTGCTGACGGTTGGACATTTCGATATCTTTTATCGTGAAGTAGAGTTTCGCATGATTGAATCCGGTGGATATCTGATTAAGACCTATGGACCAATGCATACCGTGTATTTGCTTCTGATGATTACTTATACATTAGGTGGCATTGGCGTTGGTGTATATTCCATCAATCGTAAAAACGTTGTTAGTCGTATCAATGTGGATACGGTGATTTTTGTTGATGCATTAACCATTGGCGTATATTTGGTTGAACGCCTGATTCATCTTAACATGGAGTTGGTTCCGGTTTTCTCTGTTTTTACAGTGATTATTATGTTATTCCCGCTGATGAAGATTTCTTTCTTCTCGGTGCATAACAATGCAAATTTGTTTGATGATGAGCTGAACAATAAGGGCTACATTCTTTTTGATAAGAACCTGAAGTACATGGGAAGCAATGAATATGCATCCATGCTGTTCCCTGAACTACAGGAATGGGAGATGGAGCGTAAGATTCCCGGAAATGGTGGACGCTTTAATACCTTTTTGCGCCAGCCGTTGCTTCGATATGTGGAGTCCGGTGATTTGGTGCGCTCTGCAGGCAAGACTTACGAATACAAGGGAGAGATTTATCATTTTGAAATCGGCCCTCTTCTTCAAAAAGAAAAAAAACTACGGGGGTACTTTATTGTGGTCTCTAATGTTACTGATGTCCTAAACAGTTCCGTGAATGAAATGCGAGGAACAATTGCATGAGAAAAGGACGTAGCATTGATTTCATCAACATGGCAGAGAATGTCATCCACATTGCTGCTGGATTTATACTTACGATTGTCATCATTGTAATGACGATTGCCATATATGACAAGAACCAGGGCGATGAAGCTACCATGGGTAATTTTGGGACCATTGGATTCAATGGGAACTGGACCATGTATGGTAAGGGCGGTTCCGAACGCGTGAATCTTCCGCTGACGGTTCCGGATTCTTACGGGGACGAGGTGACGTTGCTTAAGCGTTTGCCTTCTAATCTCAGTGATGGAATGAGCTTTATGATTCGATCCACGGTGGAAGATGTTTCTATCTATGTGGATGGAAAACTTCGCACAGAGTATACCGCTTTGAACAAGCCTCATATGTCTCGTTACTTGCCAAGCGCATTTATAGTGGCAGATTTGAATGCGGCAGATGCAGGTAAGAATATTGTTGTTATTGTTCATTTCAATACCAAACACGTTATCAATGATATTCAGTTGAGCCACGGTAACAACGTATGGTTTGGTATTATTAAGAATAGTTTTTGGGTAAATTGCTTTGCCTTTTTTGTATTAATCATGGGCATCTTGCTATTTACGTCAACGTCATTCCTTGAGTCGAAGTATAAGTTATCGGCGATCCGCATCCTAGGCCTTTTGATGATTAATGTTACCCTTTGGATGTTGGCAGAATCTACCTTACGCCAGTTTATATTCCAGAGACCGACCTTGTCACAGTACTTTTCTTATTTCTTAGTGGAATTAATCGGTGCTTTTGCCTGCATGTATTTTGATGAAGTACAGCATCGGGTTTATCACAAGCGTTATGTTGTGATGGAAGGAATCGTTGTTCTTCAGATTTTTGTGAATATCATTTTGCATGCCACGAATGTTATAGAACTGTATGGCACCATGTATATTTCACATATTTGGAATATGCTTTGTGCGGTCCTTGGTGTGGTGAATCTCATTACCGATGCAGTGAAGGGACGTATCCGCAATTATAAGTTTGCAGTGATTGGTATGGTAAGCTTTATCGTACTTGCCCTGGGTGAGATGATTGGATTTATGGCGAATCGTTTCCATGTATTTGGAGCAGAAATCTGTATTGCGCTGTTCCTGTTGATGACGGCAACCATTGCTCAGACCATCTACGATTCCGTCACCGGTTATGAGGAGCGTGCCAAGAACTATACGGCCATGACGGTAAAGACTATTGAGACTATCGCCAGTGCCATCGATGCCAGAGATGAGTATACCGGTGGACATTCGGAGCGCGTTGGATGTTATGCGGAGCGCTTGGCGCGAGAGATGGCTGCAGATTATGAATTGTCTGAGGATGATATCCAAAACATCCATTATGTGGGATTGATTCATGACATCGGCAAAATCGGTGTGCCGGATGGTGTATTGAACAAATCCGGCATGTTAGATGATGAAGAGTTTGCATTGATGAAGCAACACCCGGTGATTGGATATGAGATTATGTCTTCCCTTGGCGGCAATGTGGAAGGCTTATTGGATGGCATTCGCTATCACCATGAACGGTTTGATGGAACCGGTTATCCGGAAGGGTTATCGGATACAGATATTCCATTGATTGCACGTATATTGGCCATTGCAGATAGTTACGATGCAATGACAACAGACCGTGTCTATCGTATGCGACTCAGTGATGAAGTGGTCAAGCAAGAATTAATACGTTGCGCCGGAACACAGTTTGATCCGGCATTGGTTGCAATTTTCTTACGTTTATTGGAAAATGGAGAAGTTGCACCGATTACGAGTAAGTAATCAGTGCCGTAGGAGGCTATGAATTGAACTTAAAAGAGTTACATATAGGAGAAACTGCCACCATCCGTCAGGTTGGTGGCAGTGGCGCGTTGCGTCAGCATTTTTTGGATATGGGATTGATTCCGGGAGGGGATGTATCTCTGGTAAAGTATGCTCCAATGGGGGACCCAATGGAACTTATGGTGTCCGGTTATTCCCTTACCATTCGTTTGGCGGATGCGGAGAATATTGAAGTAGATAATGTACGCAAAACCGCAGATGTGGTTGCTGAAGCCAAGAAGAAGTTGCAGCGTGAGGTGTCTCACCCATCCTTTGGTGAGGAGGCAACGCAGGCGGAAGATATCAAGGAACACAAGAAACGCAAGAGAGAAGGCAAGATTACCTTTGCACTGGTGGGTAATCAGAATTGTGGTAAGACTACGTTGTTCAATCAGTTAACCGGGTCCAATCAGCATGTTGGTAATTTCCCTGGTGTTACGGTAGATCGTAAGAGTGGTGCTATTAAAGGATATCCGGAGACAGAAGTAGTGGATCTTCCGGGTATTTATTCCATGTCACCATATTCCAGCGAGGAAGTGATTTCTCGCCGTTTTGTATTGGAGGAGAAGCCTTCTGCAATTATTAATATTGTAGATGCCACGAATATTGAGCGTAATCTGTATCTAACTATGCAACTGTTAGAGTTGGATATTCCGGTGGTTATCGCCCTTAATATGATGGACGAAATGGCGGCCAACGGTGGCGATGTTAAGATTAACCTTTTAGAGCAGTTGATTCAGGTGCCGGTGGTTCCAATCTCTGCAGCTAAGAATCAGGGTATTGAAGAGTTGGTTTCCCATGCGATGCATGTGGCTCGATATGATGAGAAGCCGGGCCGTACAGATTTTTGCGAGAAGGATGATCATGGCGGAGCGGTACACCGTGCCATTCATGCGGTGATGAGCCTTATTGAGGACCATGCGGAGCATGCAGGGATTCCTATTCGTTTTGCTGCAAGCAAGATTATTGAAGGGGATTCTTTGGTTGAGGATGCGCTGGCCTTGGATATTAATGAGAAGGATGCATTGGAGCATATTGTGTCCCAAATGGAGCGCGAGCGTGGATTAGATCGAGCTGCAGCTATGGCAGATATGCGGTTTTCTTTTATTCGTCGTATGTGCCGTGAAACTATTGTGAAGCCGCGGGAGAGTCGAGAACGTCTTCGCAGCCTTCGATTGGATCGTTTCTTTACCGGTAAGTGGACCGCTATTCCTGCCTTTATTGGTATTATGGCTTTGGTGTTCTATCTAACATTCAATGTGGTAGGTGCCTTCTTACAGGGGTTATTGGAGACATTGATTGGTTGGATTACGGATTGGGTAGATCAGATTCTTACGGCTGGAGATGTGGCTGCACCGATTCATTCCTTGGTGATTGATGCTATCTTTACCGGTGTTGGCTCGGTGCTTAGTTTTGTGCCGATTATTGTGGTATTGTACTTCTTCCTTTCCTTGTTAGAGGATAGTGGATATATGGCTCGTGTGGCCTTTGTGATGGATAAGTTGTTACGTCGTCTGGGATTGTCCGGTCGAAGCATTGTTCCGATGCTGATTGGATTTGGTTGTACCGTTCCGGCAGTGATGGCAACTCGTACGTTGCCATCCGATCGCGATCGTAAGATGACACA
>JAILCW010000085.1 GCA_024690265.1 Lachnospiraceae bacterium
AGCCGGTTCCACCAATTCAATCAACGTGTGGATTGTGACGGTTAACAAGTTCTTGAAGTGGCTTGGACATCCAGAGCTGACTCTCAAGAAGATTAAGATGCAAGCCAAGCAGAGCAACGAGGAGGTGCTATCCGTATCTGATTACAAGCGTCTTCTCCGGTTCGCCAAAAGAGAGAATAAAGTCCAGCTGTACTACATCATGAAGATTCTAGCAATGACCGGAATCAGAGTCTCAGAGCTCCAATACTTCCAGGTCGAGAATCTCAAGAGTAACTATATCAGCGTATTTAATAAGGGCAAGGAACGAACCATCATCGTCCGACAGGATCTCATGAGAGAGCTGCGGAAGTACTGCCGGGAGAATGGCATCCGGCATGGGTATCTATTCCCTAGCCCGGAGGTGAAGGGCAAGATGGTCAATACATCGACTATCTGGCGACAGTTGAAGGCCGTAGCTGGCCACGCAAGGGTCAAGAAGAGCAAGGTGCACGCGCATTCATTCCGGCACCTGTTCGCACAGGTATTCCTTGAAACTTATTCGGACAATATCACAGAGCTGGCTGATATCTTAGGGCACAACAGTTTGGATACAACGAGACTATACACGAGGACATCCGACTCCCAGAAGCGGGATAAGTTGGAGCGGATGAAGTTTTAGGAGGTAATCATGGAAGAGAGTAAGCTATTCGAATTGAAGGACGCGATACAGTCGGCTGCAATAGTTGCTGGCGCAATCAAAGAGGAGCTCGCGAATAAGAAGGAGTGGGATGCCGGCATTACATTTGATGGATTGCAACGCCAGCTGAATACTCTGGACGGCATAGTGACATCATACATCGCTACTCATCGGATGGATAAGCGAGGTGAGCTCTAATGGATATACCGTATCAGATTAGCTTATTCGACATGATTGAGCAGATGCCGGAGAAGGACAAGGAAGTCGAGGTCAAGGGTGCGATTCATCCGCACGTAAGCTTGAAGGAGATTGAGAACATCCGGCTGTCATATGGAGACCTGACTCTGATCGTGGCGATGCTCCGGGACTATGTGAAGGGACTAGATGAAGTCAAAAAGGATGATATCCAGTGGCAAGTCTACTACCGGAACAAGTTCTGGGACATGGCCGAGAAGATATCCTTGGCCATCGGTTATGACTACGATGCTCAGGTCAAGAAGTGCCAGAAGAAGCACGAGAAGGACAATGACATTGGTGAGGATGCCTTGGTACTGGCATTGAAGAAAGGGGCTGTGAAGAGTGAGATTAAAGAAGAAACTAAGCAAGAAGGAGCAGAGGGAGAAGCTGAAGGAGCAGATGTGCGACCAGTACTGCCGGTATCCGAGAATGAATCCTCCGAAGGGCAAGGATGACGGATGGCTCTTGGAAGATGACAGTCCATGCCAGAACTGTCCGCTGCTTAAATTGTAATGTAGATAGGGAGGGGTAATACATGAGAACGTGTAAGGGTTGCACCAAGCGAACACTAGGCTGTCACGATACCTGCCCGAGTTACTTGGCAGAGGTGATGGCCAGTGAAGCGAAGAAGGAGCAGAAAAGAAAAGCAAAATTTGCATATTCCGCCCTGACTGACTACGAGATTAACGGCCGGCGGAAGAGTGTGAGGGAACATGGGAGGAAAAAGTGAATAAGATTGTCAAAAACAGTATGGAATTATCTCCAAGACAAAAAGTGGCTTACGATTTCATCGTGAAGTACATGGAGGAGAATGGATTCTGCCCTACAACCATGGAAATCCAGAAGCACATGCACTATGCATCAACAGCCTGCGTGTGCGCTATCCTGAGAGAGTTGGAATATAAGGGCAAGATTGAGCTTCCCATCAAGGGAGCTCCAAGAGCAATAAGAGTTATAGGAATGAAATTTGTGAAAGATGTAGGCAGATAGGGGGTAGAAGTATGAATGAAGAATTAACAATTGAAAGCATCGAACAGTGGAACGAGGAACACCCAGACGATTGCCACAGCCCATGGATGGGTGGTTTTGATGACGAATACGAAGTAGTTGGACCGGAAGAAGCCAGCAAGCCAATCCAAGTGACAATTAGTGCGGATGAATACAATCAAGCACCAGTCGAATCGCAGGCCATAACGGTTGTGGAGTCTGACATCGAACCAATTGCAAAGTCCCCATGCACCGGGGAAAGCGACCTGGTTATGCTTATAGTTCTAGGAATTATTGGATTTGAGATTGGGATAATTATTGGCTTGGTTATTTGTGACAAGATGAAATGGTGGTGATGATATGGCAAAAGAAAATAGAACGTGCGGCAATTGCACACATTTTAACGGAGAGAACGCCGTTTGCAAAAAGGGATATTTTAGAAATTATGGAAGCGCCGAGAGTGTGGCACATTGTGATTACTTTACAATCAAAGCCCTAGAGCAAGAGCCTTGTGAGGATTGCATTAGTCGAGAGCAAGTAATTAGTGGAATTGATAGATATATAGATAAGGCACAAAGTACAGGAACAAGGGATGATTTTATATCATTTCAAGAATTAGTAGTCAAGCAATTGCCACCCGTAACACCTACACAAAGATGGATTCCAGTAAAAACGAGACTGCCTCAAAATAGAGGGACGTATCTCGTGACAGTAGACGAGTTTGTTGAACAGCCGCCAAGCGTGGAAATGCTTGAGTATAGCAAAGAGAAAGGATTTCATGACGTTGGCGGCATGGAGTATGGGGCTTTAGTCATAGCATGGGCGGAAGTACCTGAACCATACAAGGGGGTTGAGTAGATGGGCTTCATAATTGGATTTGTTCTTGGTGGCACAGTTGTTGGATTCCTTTATCACAAACACGAGAAGAAACAACGAATTTACAGTTATAACGCAGGGCGAGATAGAGGATTTGTCGATGGCATGATACTTATGGAGCATATAGACGAATTTAATGAGGATGGTGAGTAGATATGTCTAAATGGGTAACTTATTATAGCGATTTGCTGCATGGGGTTTATGGAATCAAGATTCACAAGAACAGGGAAGAAGCAACGAATTACTTCAAAAATCACTACAGAGATGCGTTTCAAATTAACACTAATTTGAGAAAGATTATTTTGCCCGCATCTTATGGATATGCACATAGAAGATTCGTTGGCACATCGATAGGTAAATTTAAGAAAATCTATCCAGATATTGATTTATCCAAGGTTGAGGATGGTGAGTAGATATGGCATTGATTGAGACAAATGGACTAATCGGACGCATTCAAAGAATAACAGGATGCAATTTTATCAAGGCAAACGAAGTCGTAGAAGCAAGTCCGCCCGTTCCTGCAATCCCAATTGACCGCATTGAGCAGTTGAGGGAAGAGATTGCGAAATGCATAACGTTTGATAGCAAACTTGAATTAGCGGCAAAGACGTTGGATATAACGCTAATATCACGAAATGAAGTGTTTGGTCTTATTGACAGTATGATAAAGGAGTACAGCGAATGAACAGAGATATTAACGAAATCACATTAGTGGTCTTGGTTGCGTTGGCTTGTCCATTACTACTGCCATTAATGGTAAAGGAGGGTGAAGGATGACAAGAGAAGAATTCATTCTATTTGTTCGGAAAGCAGATTTGATGCTCCGTCCAAAGGTTGTGCTTATGCATCCAGATACAGCTGAAGCTGTCAGAGCTGAATGGCCAGGGATTGATTGTAAGTATGTTGTGCACACTTCGCCGTATGTGGATAAGTCACAATGTTACTTAATTGACCGTGCAGATATCGAGATGTAAGGAGGACCAAAATGAAGATTAGAAAATGTGATAGATGTAAGAATCCATATGATCCATACGAAATGGAAATCAACAACGATTGCGCAAATTCTTTAGGAATCGTCAATATGGATATGAGGGACAACGTATGCAGCGGTGTGTATTACGACCTCTGCCCTAATTGTATGGGTGATCTTGTCGCATGGATGAAGCTGAATGAGGAGGAATAAGAAGAATGAGATTTAATTCGACTGCCTTTCTAATAGGCGCATTAGCATATTACGTGATAAAGTGGTTGGCATGTGATGGCGTTGAACAAATGAAGCGATTTTTTAAAAAAGTATTTGGACGAAAAAACTAAGCTGCTGACCAGTCAAATACAAAAGAGAATTGTACTCGCAAAAGTGCAATATAATATTACGGTTATATTGAAAGACAGATTGCTGTTCGGATCTGGTCAGATGGACCGGGAATAAGACTACAGTAAATTACAGTTGCGCTCATGTTACTATGCAAGTGGTTAAGGGCGTGAGGTTAAGGAATCCCCACTTAATCTCAACGCTCATCCACCATTGAGGACCGATGGAGTTACCTCCAACCCCCAAGTAATTCCCTTCCGAATAGGAGCTGCCAAGTGCGGCTCCTATATTGGTGGATGAAAGGATGTGAGGTTGTGGATAAAGAGGAATTCTACAGTTCCGGTAAGTGGAAAAGAAAACAAAAGAAGATATTAAGAAGAGATGGATATCAATGCCAGCTATGCAAGCGGTACGGAAGACTGACCGAGGCGGAGCTGGTACATCATATTATAGAATACGAAGACGACCCATCACTTGGGTTGGTCGATAGCAACCTCGTGAGCCTGTGCCGCAAGTGTCACAACAAGGTTCATGGAGACAAGGGAACCAAGTCCAACAGAAAGAAGGCTTGGATGAGAGGTAACTACAATGACCCATACGGCGGATGATGTAATCGAAGAGAGATGGAACGATGGATTCCCGACTAAGACCGGTTGGTACGATTGCCTGTATGAAGGACAGGAGTGCAGACTTCTATTAAGATACTGTTCGATGAAGGGACAGTTCTCTTGGTGCTTCCCTGATAAGACAGAGATCCATGAAGGCGTACAGTGGAAGGGACAAGCAAGTCAGTTCGCATAGGTACGCCCCCGGGTCCAAAAATCTGTCAACCATGCGGTTTCTAGTGGCGAGGGTAAATAATTATATACACGGTGAAATTTCAAAGTTTAGGGTCAACAGACCCGATTTCCTTAT
>JAILCW010000091.1 GCA_024690265.1 Lachnospiraceae bacterium
TGACGGGTATACTCTAGCACCTCGACAACCAGGCGATTCTTCATCTTCTGCTGGAATGCACACTTTAAGCGCTGATTTATCTCCAGAGAGACGCATGTGGAAGGGAATGAGTTCATGAATAAAAATCCCGGTAACCTCGCATCCAAAAATGCTTGCGTTCCATAGAGTAAGGTCAGTTCCTCAATCTCATTCAATCGTCCGGCTTCGCTATATGCATTGATATAATCCATCGGCGCCTTGCCGTATGGACGCATCAAACACTCATATCCATAGATTGAATTCGTTTTCGTATTCCAAATTGGCTGGAATGCAAACTTCAGCTCCTCCGGACGAATCACATACTCACCTAATTCAGTTTTTGCTCCTTCTATCAGAAGACTCATTCATTACCTCATAAACAACTAAAACGTATTCGAAAAACATTTATCATTGTATCAAAATTTTTGCACATTACAATAAATATTTTCTCCACAGTTGTATAGTAATTTTCATTTTTTCAAATTATGTAATAGTGAGTTGTAGTTATTTCACACATAATTATAATCGTGTAATAGCGAAACGTAGCACGTTTCCTGCAATCCGCTGCAATTCGCCACGTTTGAGTCCGTTTGTTGCATGCAAAGTTTTCAAGTGTTGCTTGTCAAATTTGAATGTCTTACCGATCTGAGAAAGGTTGCCCGGCATCAATACATCCACCTGCGCACGGGTGCGGTATGCGTTGTTGGAAATCTCCGGGAACTCCGGTGAGGTATCCTCTCTCATCCACCAATCTGTTAGTACATTGCCCTGATATCCCCATTCATCACGGAGCACCGTGGTCACTAAATCATAGTTGTAATGGCTCCATACCCCATTCACCTTATTGTAGCTGGTCATAATGTTCTGTGGCTTGCCTTCCTTGACACAATACTCAAAGTTCTTGAGGTATATTTCGCGCAAGGCACGCATGGAAACACGGCTATCGTTATAATTGCGGTTGGTCTCCTGATTATTGCATGCAAAATGCTTCGGGCAGGAGGAGGTTCCACCGACCTGCAAGCCGCGGACACAGGCAGCTGCCACACGTCCGGACAACAACGGATCCTCTGCATAGTATTCAAAGTTACGTCCACACAACGGATTACGATGAATATTCATTCCCGGTGCTAAGTTTACATCTACATCAAATCGCTTGGCTTCTTCCCCGATTTTTACAAAAGTAGCCTCTACTAATTCGGGATTCCAACTGCAGGCGATAGCAGTTCCACATGGCAACAGCGTAGTATAACGACGAATGCGGATACCAGCCGGGCCATCGGCAGTAATAAGTGCCGGAATACCCTTATCGCGCAGAGACTGGGTGATTCCACCAAAAGCTCCCGCATTACCGGATACACCCAAGGCCGAATTCATCGGGCCTTCACCACGGGTCAGGTTAATCAAGTCCTCATCGGATAACTGAGCAATGAATGCCTCAAGGGTAGCCTTGCCAGCCTTTACATCAGCCAGCTTAATGCCCTTATTTCCCGTTGGGGTAATCTCCTGTGGAATATGGTCCAAGATGCGTTGGCGCAAGTCGCGACTTCCGGCAGCGCGCTTGGTTGCTGGCAGAGACTTACCATTTGTTGCAACTACAACATTTCCATCCCCTGTTGGATTTAAAACATCAAATGCGGCATCTGCTGCAGGAATGCAGACTTCCTGACATTGCATCATTACTTTATCCGCAGCGTATACCTTGGTGTGGGCTTCACGGGCACTGAGGCAGTCACTTCCTACATAGAAACGATAGGTACCAGCCTCAAGTAGGAAACAATCCTTGTTGCCGGTAATACCAGCGTCATCAAAGGATGCAAAGTCCGACTCATAGGTCTGAATGCAAACCAACTCGCACTCGCCCGGCTCCAATACTTCCGTCTTTTTAAATCCTGCGAGGGAACGAGCCGCCTTGCCCAATTTTCCCTGTGGGGCCTCCACGTATAGCTGTACCACTTCCTTGCCGGCTACATCGCCGGTATTGGTCACCTTTACATAGAATTCATACCGGGCATTGGCATCAGATGACACCTCCACGCGGTCCAATTCCATAGAAAATGTAGTATAAGAAAGACCAAATCCAAATGGATAGCGCACATCCTCCTTGGCAAAAGTAGTGAAGTATCGATATCCAACATAGATATCCTCTACATAATTGTTGTATTCTTCCTTGCCGAAGTTGGCAGAGGACGGATAATCTTCATAACGATTGGCAATGGTGTCAGTAAGTTTGCCGGAAGGAGATACTTTGCCAGCCAGAATATTGCCCAACGCATTGGCATTCTCCTGACCTAGCTGCCATGCATATACCACCGCATCAATCTTGTAATCATCCAAGAAGGCTAGGTCTACGATATTGCCACAATCCATAATCACCACAGTCTTGTCAAAGGTCGTGGTAACCTTGTGCAGCATATCCTTCTCGATGTCTGTCAGGTAGTAGCAGCCCTCTTCTAATAGGTTCTCGCGATCTTCACCGGCTGCACGTCCGATGATTACCATAGCCACGTCGGTCTTGGACTTTGCCTTGTCTACGATACTCTGCTCCAGCGGCATTTCATCATGGTGATACGGCCAGTGCCCCCAGTAACCATGATCCGGCACATGACTGCTGCACCACTCCTCGTAGATTGCCTTCAACTCCTTGTTATACGTAATACCAGCCTTCTCCAAGCCCTCGAAAAAGCTGATTTCATACGGCTTATGCACATCTCCACCGGAACCATATCCTACGAAGAACCAATCATGCTGAATACGTCCAAAGACGGATACCTTCTGCTCTGGCTGAATTGGCAGAAGATGGCCCTCATTTTTTAACAAGACGATGCCCTCTTCCGCCAAGGCTCGAACCTGCTCCGGCATTCCCGGGGTGATGATACGCTCCCCCACCGGGATGTTTTCTTCCTGTGCCAAACCGGCTCCCAGGAACTTGTTTTTGAACAAAAACACCTTTTCACTTACTTTTAATAGAAACTTGTTTTCCGCCATTTATACACTCCTAAAACGTTTTCGTAACTTTGGAAAAAGTATAACATAAAAACGCCCCAGGCAAAAGCCTGAGGCGTCGTTAATCTCATAATAGGTATCTAATAAATTAGAACTTGCCAGCAGTAGCAGCTTCCTCAACAGAAACAGCAACAGCAACAGTAGCACCAACCATTGGGTTGTTACCCATACCGATCAAGCCCATCATCTCAACGTGAGCAGGAACGGAAGAAGAACCAGCGAACTGAGCGTCAGAATGCATACGTCCAAGGGTATCAGTCATACCGTAGGAAGCAGGACCGGCAGCCATGTTATCTGGGTGAAGTGTTCTACCAGTACCACCACCGGAAGCAACGGAGAAGTACTTCTTACCAGCCTCGATGCGCTCCTTCTTGTAGGTACCAGCAACTGGATGCTGGAATCTGGTAGGGTTCGTGGAGTTACCAGTGATGGAAACGTCAACATTTTCCTTCCACATGATAGCAACACCTTCCTGTACATCGTTAGCGCCGTAGCAGTTAACCAATGCACGTGGGCTCTTCTCATCCTTAGAATAGCACTTACGGAATACTTCCTTAACCTC
>JAILCW010000117.1 GCA_024690265.1 Lachnospiraceae bacterium
ATAGGAGGATTTAATTAAGATGGCAGTTAATAAAACACCAATCCTTAAGAGATGCAGATCCTTAGGTTTAGAGCCTGCATACTTAGGAGTAGATAAAAAGTCAAAGAGACAGTTAACAAGATCTAACCGTAAGACCTCTGAATATGGTCTTCAGTTAAGAGAGAAGCAGAAAGCTAAGTTTATTTATGGAGTTCTTGAGAAGCCTTTCCGTAATTACTACACTAAGGCTGATAACCAGAAGGGTATGACTGGTGAGAACTTAATGATTCTCTTAGAGCGTCGCTTGGATAACGTAGTATTCCGCATGGGTCTTGCTAGAACCCGTCGTGAGGCTCGTCAGATCGTTGGACATAAGTTCATCCTTGTAAATGGTAAGTGCGTAAATATCCCATCTTACCTTGTTAAGGCTGGCGATGTAATCGAAGTACGTGAGAAGTCCAAGAGCATCCAGAGATTCAAGGATATCCTTGAAGTAACTGGTGGTAGAACACTTCCTGAATGGGTAGAATTCGATGCTGAGAAGCTGCAGGGTAGCGTTAAGGAACTTCCTAAGCGTGATATGATCGATGTTCCTGTAGATGAGATGCTTATTGTCGAGTTATATTCTAAGTAATTTAGTAGTTTTTATTGAATTGATTTTGAATTATAATGATAGATAAATGAGCAAAGGAGGGACTAAAGATTGTTCGATTTCGAAAAACCAAACATTGAAATTGCAGAGATTTCAGAAGATAAGAGATACGGAAGATTTGTTGTAGAGCCACTTGAAAGAGGCTATGGAACAACTCTCGGCAATTCCCTTAGAAGAATTATGCTCTCATCCCTTCCGGGTACGGCAGTAAGCCAGGTGAAGATCGAAGGTGTCCTTCATGAATTTTCATCTATCCCAGGCGTTAAGGAAGATGTGACTGAGATTATCATGAACATCAAGGAGCTTGCTCTTAGAAATAACAGCAAGTCCGAAGAGCCTAAGACCGCATACCTTGAGTTCGAAGGCGAGGGTCCGGTTCGTGCTTCTGATATTCACTTTGATAGTGATATCGAGGTTATGAATCCTGATCTTGTCATCGCTAACTTAAATGGCAACGGAAGCAAATTATACATGGAACTAACCATTACCAACGGACGTGGTTACGTAGGTTCCGATAAGAACAAGAACGAGGATACACCAATCGGTGTTATCGCTGTAGATTCTATCTACACACCAATCGAGCGTGTCAACATGAAGGTTGAGAACACCCGTGTAGGTCAGGTTACCGATTTCGATAAGTTGACTTTGGATGTTTACACCAACGGCACCTTGAATCCAGATGAGGCTGTCAGCCTCGCTGCTAAGGTATTGAGCGAGCATTTGAACTTGTTTGTTAACTTGTCTGATGCTGCGAATGATATCGAAATCATGAGCGATACTCCAACAGAGAGCTCTAACACTGTTGGCGAGATGCCAATCGAAGAGTTAGAATTATCTGTTCGTTCCTACAACTGCTTGAAGAGAGCAGGTATCAGTACTGTTAAGGAGCTTTGTGATAAGACTCCTGACGATATGATGAAGGTTCGTAACCTTGGTCGTAAGTCCCTTGAGGAAGTACTGCAGAAGCTTAGTGATTTGGGTCTTGGCCTTCGTATCACTGAGGAGTAATATTAGTTACAATTTGGATCTGCATCGTTGATAAGACCACATGGCACGGCGGTGTAGTCTCCAAGTGGAATATAGGGCAGGATTGGTAAATCCAAAGAGTGCATTCCTGTCTGCCACCAATAGGAGGAATTATTATGGCAAAGTACAGAAAGCTTGGAAGAACTTCTTCTCAGAGAAAGGCTCTTCTTCGTAACCAGGTAACTCAGTTGCTTTATCACGGCAAGATTGTTACTACCGAGGCTAAGGCTAAGGAAGTAGCTAAGATTGCTGAGGGCATGATCGCTTTAGCTGTTAAGGAAAAGGATAACTTCGAAGAAGTTACCGTTCAGGCTAAGGTTGCTCGTAAGGATAAGGACGGAAAGCGAGTTAAGGAAGTTGTTGATGGTAAGAAGGTAACAGTTTATGATACCGTTGATAAGACCATCAAGAAGGACAACCCATCTCGTCTTCATGCTCGTCGTCAGATGCTTAAGTTCTTATATCCTGTAACTGAGAAGAGCGACAAGAAGCGCGATACTAAGGTTGTTAACCTTCCAGATTACCTTTTCACTGAAGTTGCTCCTAAGTATGTAGGACGTAACGGTGGTTACACCAGAATCGTTAAGATTGGTCAGCGTAAGGGTGACGGCGCTTTAGAAGTTGTTCTTGAGTTAGTTTAATAACGGACCATATGAGAGTCTCTCGTGATTTCACGGGAGACTCTTTTTTTATTATTTCAGCTATGCTATATTAAATATATTCCGCAGAGTGGAAGAACTGGTAATAAAATAGGTGACAAACATGAGACTCAACGCTGTGCAGTTCCAGAAGCAGGAACAGCATCAAAGGGCATCGCAGAAAATGATACAGTCTCTGGGCGTACTTCAGATGAGCCAGACGAGGCTTAAGGAGTACCTACAGGAAGCTTACGAATCCAATCCATTACTGGAGATGGCAGAATGTGGTGGAGATGCGTTTTGTTGCAATGCTATGGGAGAGCATGCACAGAGTGATATTGGAGATACATTGAGGTCGTCTGCCCAGATGCAGCAGACCTTTGTAGAGTATCTTTATGAACAATTGATGTTCCTTCCCAATATAGACGAAGAACAGCGCGTATTATGTAAGTACCTCATACTGTGTTTAGATCACAAGGGCTATCTTGTTGCCTCATTGGAAGAACTGGCATTACGTGTTGGAACTGACCAATTGGCGATGGAAGAGGCTCTTTTTTGTTTACAACAATTAGAACCAGCAGGTGTTGGGGCGCGTTCCTTGGAGGAGTGTCTTCTGATTCAAGCCAAGAGGGATGTAAATGCCACAGAACACGTTTATCGGCTGATTGAAGAGCATTTGGACCTAATGGTGGCGAATGATATGCCTGCTATTGCCAAGGCACTAGATTGTACGATTACGGAGGCTACAGAGGCATATAGTATTGTAAGGGGATATTGCCCCATCCCGTCAGATGGATTTTCTGATGGGGAGGACGTAGCGTATTGCATTCCGGAGGCAGAGATTATTGCCGAGGGTAATACAGTAACCATCCACCTGAACCGAAGCTTCTTGCCGCGGTTAACTTATAGTGGGGCTGCCCAGGAGATGATTGTCCAGGCCAAGGGACAAACGGATCCGTATCTAAAGCAATGCCAAAGAGCAGCAGAAACTGTACTATCAGCCATGCAGGAGAGGGAAAATACCATGCGGTTGTTGCTAGAGTATGTGGTGGGGTATCAGAAAGAATACTTCATCCACCGCGCTCCCTTGCAACCATTAACCATGAAAGCCGTAGCCAAGGCCCTGTCGGTACATCCTTCGACCATTACCCGTGCGGTAGCAGATAAGTATGTGCTGTACCAAGGTACTACAATTCCATTACGTAGGTTCTTCGTATCACAGGCAAAAAGTGGAACTTCTTCGGACTGCATCAAGAAGCAAATATGCATTCTGATTGAGCAGGAAAAACGGGAACATCCATATAGCGACGAGCAGCTAGAGCAGTTACTAAGTAGCGAACAAATGGTAGTGTCCCGTCGTACTATTGCCAAATATCGGAAGGAACTTGGAATCCCGGCTGCACACGGCCGGAAAACGAGGACAAAGGATAACTAAAATGAATACGTGGAATAAAATCGTAACAGTAAACGGGGAGATAAGCTCCGATGAAATGGGAATTACCTATGCCCATGAACATCTGCTGGTAACACCACAGTTACCGGATGAAAAATACGAAGCATATACCTTGGATGACGAGGAAAAATCAACCGCGGAAACCGCAGAGTTTGCATCTTACGGCGGTAAAACCATTGTAGAAATGACACCAATCAATTATGGGCGGGATGTTCTAGGGCTGCAACGAATTGCCAAGGCCACTGGGACTAACATCATTTGTACATCCGGTTATCATAAGGAATTATTTCAACCATCCTGGTTTGCAGAAAAAAGTGACGATGAGCTATTTCAAATTGTATATGACGAAGTGCTTCAAGGCATCGATGGAACCGGTGTACGACCGGGGGTCATTAAGTTTGGAACAAGCCATTGGCAGATTACAGCTCAAGAAGAACGAGCAATACGTGCTGTAGCCAGGGTGCATCTGGAAACGGGAATCCCCATCAGCACCCATTGCGACAAGGGAACCATGGGAATGGAGCAATTGGATCGTTTGGAAAAAATGGACGTGGAACCACAGCATGTACTCCTATGTCACATCGATTCTGCAGAGAATTATGATTATGCATTGGAATTATGTAGCCGCGGAGCACATATCTGTTTTGACCATGTCGGCCGCGAACTGGCCAACCACGATCATCTTCGAATCGAGATGCTTAAGAAATTAATCATAGCCGGATATATCAAGCAGTTGCATATTTCTGGAGATATGGGCAAAAAAGAATACTTACCGGCCTATGGCGGAAAACCGGGGTTGCGGTACATTTTGACAACACTGAAGGAAGATTTGCTCAAAGAAATAACAGAAGAAGATTATAATCAAATTATGATTACAAATGCAGCAGCATTCTTTTTGGGGTAAATAAGAAGCGGGGGAAGAGGAAATGAATCAGCTGGAGGAACTCATTGTAGGGGAGAGCAAGGAGCGTCCGTATACGGATGAGGAGCTTGCCAAGCAATTGCATATTCGAAGAGAAGCGGTAATCGAAGAGCGGAAGCGACTGGGGATTCCGGATTCCCGACTGCGACTCCGTCGTGTGTTGATACAGGAAATTCGCAAGATGCTAGAGCAGGAAGACTTGTCTGACCGGATGCTAACTTCACGCTTACAGGAAAAGGGATATCAGGTATCGCGCTATCTGGTGAGTGAATTAAAAACCGAATATAAGTGCAACCGAGTACGTGGCCAATTCTATAACAATCAGGGACCAAAGCCTACACAGGCGGTGGAATCCATCCAGTCCAAGGAAACCACAAAGCCTGACAAAGTGGACGAAGATTTTGCAGCAATGATTGGATATGATGGAGGCTTACGGGCGCAGGTTCGCCAGGCCAAAGCAGCCATTGCATATCCACCTCACGGCTTGCATACGCTGATTATCGGCCCATCCGGAACCGGTAAGACCATGCTGGCGGAGCACATGTATCAGTTTGCCAAGCATCGAGGTATCCTGCGGGAAGATGCGCCATTTATTGCCTTTAACTGCGCAGATTATGCGGATAATCCGCAGCTTCTTAACAGCCAGTTGTTTGGCTATGTAAAGGGAGCCTTTAGTGGCGCCGCAGAGAATCATGACGGCTTGGTCGAAAAGGCCGATGGAGGCATCCTGTTTTTGGATGAAGTCCACCGCCTGTCCAGTGAAGGACAGGAGATGTTGTTCTATTTGTTGGATAAGGGGGCTTATCGCCGATTGGGTGATGTTGCTGTACACAAGGTCAATGTCCGACTGATTGCAGCAACCACCTCAACGCCGGAATCCTCATTGCTGTTAACCTTCCGTCGTAGAATCCCAATCGTTATATCGATGCCGGCATTGTCCGAGCGACCGATATCGGAACGCTTTGACATTATCTGCCACTTTTTCCGCAAGGAGCAGCAGAAAATACATCACCGCATGGTGGTAGAAAAAGCGGCCGTGCGAATCCTTTTGCAATACGGTTGCAGCGGAAATATCGGCCAATTGCAGAGTGATATTCAGGTGGCTTGCGCAAATGCATTTTTGGATTACATGTCCAGAGGTGACGATACTGTATATATCAGAGAGGAATTGCTGGATAACCTACTAGCGGCCAGCGACACAAGGAAACGCCTGGAAGGGGACCAGCCATATTGCAGAAAGCTGGTGTTTGGCGATGACTTTGAAGACCTCCAGGATGATGGTACGGATGTGGACAGCATTTATAGCCACTTGAACCGCATCCATAAGGCCAGTGGAGTGCCGGAGTCAGAGCGAATGGATATGTTGCGCCGACAGTTGACTGCACACTTTTTGCGCATTGAGCAGGATCAGGCAAGAGATGCCAAGGATGATGCAGCGCAACAACAGAGCAAAGAAGCAGTACAACAAGTATTAGCTGCCATGGAGCACATGCTCAATCCTGTGACGGATGCTTTGGTGGAAAATCTGACGGCAATGGTAAAGGAAGCCATGACCATGGTAGATTATGGTCTGCCCATGGAACAGAAGCTGATGTTTGATCCGGCAGAGCAGTATCCTGCGGAGTTTCAGGCAGCCTTGAAGTTTGCGGAACTGTTCTTTGAACAGAACCACTGTATCTTTCCGGAGCGGGCGCTGGCAGCCCTGACCTTATGCTTTTATGCATTTTCTGCCTGCAAACGCCGTAAACGGGTACGAATCATACTGATGACCCACGGAGATGTGGGCAAATCCATTGCAGATGCAGTGAACCACATATATGATAACGACAATTTGCTGGCAGTATCCATGGGCTGGGACGAAAGTAGCGAGCGCGTCATGGAGCAAATCATTTCCCTGGTTCAGAAGGTGGACGAAGGCTATGGCTGCCTGCTATTAGTAGATATGGGCTCTCTGGCGTCTTTTGCACCGGAGATTGCACTTCGGACCGGAGTACCGGTACGTTGCGTAGCCCGTGTAGATACGCTGATGGCATTGGATGCGGTGTATCGTGCCGATGGAAAAGATGGTCAGAATCTGGACGCATTGGCAGATGCATTGGAAGTTGGAAGACTTCATGCAGGATTCTCCGGAACGGAAAAATATCAGGGCAAACCGTCGGCAATTCTTACGGTATGTATCACCGGAGAAGGCTATGCACAGCGAATCAAGAGTTACCTACGGACTACTGTAGCGGCGTCTAAAAACGTCCATCTTGAGGATGTGGGACTTTTGAACCGAGACGCCATGCTGCAAAAGGTGGAAGAGCTTCGGTCTAACTTTGATATTGTGGCAGCAGTGGGAACCATCAATCCGGAATTGCCGGGCATTCCGTTCTTGTCCATGGAGTATTTGTTCTCCGGATATGGCACCATGGCGTTGACGAATTTGTTGGAAAACCATCATCAGGATACGAAACGGTTAACAGACATTATTGAGCCACAGTTGGTACTTTGTGATGCAACATTTGCCAACAAGAATGAAGTCATCGATCACATGTGCACAATCCTTGTGGCACGTGGATATGTAAAGCCGGAATTCCTGCTGTCTGTGTATAAACGCGAGAATCTGGGGACCACCTGTTTAGAAGAGCGAATCGCAGTACCTCATGGGGAATCATCCTACGTAGTAAAGCCCTCTATATGCGTGGCAAAACTACATAAGCCAATGGAGTGGGCGGATGGATGTGTGGCAGATTTTGTGTTTTTATTTGCCCTCACAGAGAATTGTTCCGAATATGTTCAAATTTTTTATGACAAAATAAGAAGCCGGGAATGCTTGGAAAACCTAAGAAAATCCGAGAGCCCTGCAGAAATATTCAAAAATTTAGTCTGATGGACAAAATCTACCGGGATTTTGGCACAGAAATTGCTAAGTAAAAGGTGAAGGAATACTTCACCTTTTTTATTACCCAAAAGAATAACGGAAGAAGGAGGTTAAAGAAATGAAAGTTACCTTGGAAAATTTTCCAAAGGTTACAAGCATATTGAGAGGCTACACAGTTGCAGAAGTAGATACCATTCTGCAGGTACTATGTGAAAGCAAGGTCAATTCCGTGGAAATCACCTGTAATACCCCGGGGGCGGTAGATATCATTCGCCAGTCCGTAGCCAAGTATGGTGATAAGTTGGTCATCGGTGCAGGAACCGTGACAACCATGGAATTGCTCAAGGAAGTCATCGATGCCGGTGCAAACTTTGTGTTATCCCCAACGGTATATACCAAGGAAATGTTGGACTATTGCAAGGAACATGAAGTGATTAGCGTGCCGGGAGCATACTCCCCAAGTGAAGTACAGCAACAGTTTCGCTTGGGTGCAGACATCGTAAAAATCTTTCCGGCTATTACCGTAGGGCCGATTTACTTCAAACAACTGGCAGGTCCGATGGGACATCAACCGCTAATGGCAGTAGGAGGAGTAAACGCAGCAAACGCGGCAGATTTTGTGGCAGCAGGATGCGACTACTTAGGCATCGGAAGCGGCATGTTTCAAAAAGAGGATGCAACCAATAACAACGTAGAAGCTTTGCGACAATCTGTGCGAGACTTCGAAGAGGCGTTGGGATTATAGGGAGGAAAAGAATATGAGATTAAGCGATATTCTCTTTCCGGA
The DNA here is from genome assembly GCA_024690265.1 of Lachnospiraceae bacterium. Taxonomy (GTDB): domain Bacteria; phylum Bacillota; class Clostridia; order Lachnospirales; family Lachnospiraceae; genus XBD2001. The sequence continues at coordinate 8,321 of JAILCW010000117.1, forward strand.
ATGCATATTAATGGGAGTCGAAGGGGAGACCAAAGAAGATGTGCTGCATCAGCTTTTTGAGGTGCTCTACCAAAACGGAAAAGTCAAAGAAAGCTTTTACGATGCTATTCTAGCCAGGGAAAAGAATTATCCCACAGGTCTTGAGGTGGAGACCTGCAACGTGGCAATCCCACATGTAACACCGGAACACGTAACAAGCTCAGCAGTAGGAATCGCAATCCTAAAACAACCGGTTGAGTTTGAGAGAATGGATGGGGACGGAAGCGTATCCGTTCGAGTGATTTTTAACATCGCATTGAGCGAAGGCGGAAAACAAATCGAGACATTACAGGAAATCATCGCCGTTTTGTCCAATGACGAGGAATTACAAAAGATCTTAGCGGCGAAAACGCCGGAAGAGATAATTTCCATCATTAAGGAGGGGGAGAACAAATGAAAAAAATACTTGTATGCTGTGGTTCTTCAATGATTACTTCAACGATTGCCATTACAAAATTGAAGACTGCTATGGAGCAGAACGGAATTCCGGTAACTTTTATTCAGTGCAAGTTTGCTGAAGTTCCGAGCAAAGTTCGTATGGAGCATCCGGATGTAATCGTGCCGACAGGCGCTCTTAAGGATAGCCTGACAGAGGATGTTCCGGTTGTGCGCGGTACTTGCTTCGTAACGGGTATGGGGGAAAAAGAGACCATTGAAGAAATCGTTGGAATCTTGAAAGACTAAGCAAAAGTATAAATTTTAGGAGGGAAACATTTATGCAAGTAGTAATTGATGCACTGAATTGGATCGCAGGACTAGGTCCGATGTGTATGATGCCGATCATCATGTTACTGATTGGATTGGTATTGAGAGTTAAGTTTAGTACTTTGATTAAGAGCTGTATCACCACCGGTGTAGGTTTCTGTGGTGTCAGCTTGGTAATCAACACCTTTATTTCACAGGTAGCACCAAGCGTTCAGGCAATGGTAGAACGCTTCGGCCTTCACACCGACATCATGGATGTAGGCTGGCCGGCACGTGCAGCTGCAACATGGGCATATCCAATGGCAGCAATCGTAGTATTTGTTGTACTTGGTATTAACATTTTGATGTTACTTTTGAAGTTGACCAACTGCGTTATGGTAGATTTCTGGAGCTACAACCACTTTATCTTCTGCTCCGCAATCTGCTACTACGCATCCGGCAGCGTTATCATCGGTTTAATTTGTGGTGCGATTTGTGCAATCATCACCTTCAAGTTGGCAGACTGGACACAGCCGGTTGTTGAGGAAGCATTCGGAATTCCGGGTGTATCTTTCCCAACATCCAATAGTATTTCCTGGGCACCTTTGGCATACCTTTTGAACAAGCTCTATGACCATATTCCTGGATTAAACAAGTTAGAAGCAGACCCAGAAGCAATCCAGAAGAAGTTTGGTATCCTTGGTGAGCCTCTTATGATTGGTACCGTACTTGGTGCATTATTTGGAATTCTTGGTGGCAACAATGTGGCTGGCGTATTGACAGTTGCTATGTACACCGCAGCAGCTATGGTATTAACACCTAAGATGATGCAGATTTTGATGGAAGGCTTAATTCCTTTCGCAGATGCAGTTAAGGATCTTTTGAACAAGAGATTCGCAGGCAACAATTTCCATATTGGTATCGATGCAGCACTTACCATTGCAAACCCAAGCTGTATCGCAATCGGTATCCTTATGGTTCCTATGACTATTATTTTAGCAATGGTACTTCCATATAACCGTCTGTTACCAATCTCTGATATTGCATATCAGGCAATGTGGTTGGCAGCATACCCGGTAGCATTTTCTAAGGGTAACGTTGTACGTGGATTTATTTCCTGTACCATCTTCACCTGCATTATGCTCTTTATTGCAACTGCTTTGGCACCGGTACATACTGCGCTGGCAATCTCCGGTGGTTATGACTTAGCAGGTGCAGCCCTCATTTCTACTGAGGATGCAGGTACACACTTCTTGTCCTACATCTTAAGCTTGATTGCAGGACTGTTTCACTAAAATATAGGTAAGAAAGAGGCATGGAACAATGAAAATTTCTGATGTAGTAGTTTACGAAGTAAAACCCCGGTGGATTTTTGTAAAAGTCGTTACCGATGAGGGTTACGAAGGCTGGGGCGAGATGATTTCCGGAACCAAAACGGAAACCGTCGTGAGCGGCGCAAAAGAAATGGGCAAATACCTCATGGGAAGAGATCCTTTTGAAATCGAGCGCCTGTGGCAGGAGATGTACAAAAGCTTTTTCCGCGGAGGCCCAATCAATGGAACCATCGTCTCAGGCTTTGAGATGGCATTGTGGGACATCAAGGGCAAGTACTATCAATTGCCGGTATATGAATTCCTCGGCGGCAAGGCCAGGGATTCCATTAAGGTCTACTCATGGATTGGCGGAGATCGCCCCGATGATGTAGCACGAGAAGCAAAGAACCGCAAGGAAATGGGCTTTGACGCAATCAAAATGAATGCAACAGAAGAGTTGCACTACATTGATTCCTACGACAAAGTTCAGGCGGTGGTAGACCGTGTGGCATCGATTCGCCAGGAATTGGGAGACGGATTTGGAATCGCCGTGGACTTCCATGGAAGAGTACATAAGCCAATGGCAAAAGTATTAGCGCATGCCTTGGAACCATATCATCTCATGTTTATGGAAGAAGTGGTATTGCCGGAGAATGAAGAGGCGTTTTCTGAGGTTGCAGCACATGTCTCGACTCCTCTCGCAACCGGAGAACGTCTGGTAAGTCGTTGGCAGTACAAGAACTTATTTAAGCAAGGTGCAATCGATATTATTCAGCCGGATGTGGCATTGGTGGGCGGCATCCTGGAGACCAAGAAAATCGTGGCAATGGCAGAGGCCTTTGATATGGCCGCTGCGCCACACGCGCCTTATGGTCCTATTGCGCTGGCTGCAACCCTGCAGGTGGATGTATGCTCACCGAATGTATTCATTCAGGAGCAGAGTCTTGGCATTCACTATAACAAGGGATTTGATCTATTGGACTTTGTAAAGAACAAGGAGATATTCCAGTACAAGGATGGCTTTGTTGCTGTGCCGGACAAGCCGGGATTGGGATTGGAAATTGATGAGGAAAAAGTAAAAGAAGTATCTGCAGAAGGACTTCAGTGGAGTAACCCGAAGTGGAGAAACTATGACGGCACAATGGCAGAATGGTAACACCAATACTCATAATATATAAGATTTGAGGGAGGACTTATGTCCTCCCTCTCCCCCTTTATGGGCGCATTTCTTTCAGTGATTGAATCAGATCCAAATCGTCCTTGGTAATCTTCATGTTGGTAGTAACCGGTTCCTCACCAGGTTTGGTACAGGTAATCTCCAGCACGGTACCTTCCGGAAGTCCAGGACCGAACACTGCCTTTACGTAGGATACCACCTTCGGGTGGTTGTTCTGAAAACGCTTGAACGCGTCCATCATTTGCATCATTGCACCAGGATTAAAAGCCATAATCTAAAACCTCATTTCTATTATTCTTTAAATTCTACGATGGTAACACCGGCATCACCTTCGCCAAACTCGGCTAAGTGATAGGATTTTACCACACGATTTTTCTTAAGATATTCATGGACTGCCTTACGAAGCACGCCGGTACCTTTGCCGTGAACCACACGAACAGAGGTTAGGTGGGAGATGTAGGCGTCATCTAAGTACTTGTCCAGCGCGTGAATCGCTTCATCTGCTGTCATGCCAAGAAGCTTAATCTCTGTAGAGATGGTAGCGGCCTTGCTAAAGGAGGCCTGGGACTTCATGCCACGGGACTTGGGCTTTGGCTTACCAAATGCATCTTCCATAATTAGTTCCAAGTCGCTGATGTTAACTTTGGAACGCAAGATGCCACACTGAACCTCTAAGTCACCTCGAGGGTTTGGCAGTGTATGAATCGTACCTGTTAAGTTCATGCTAAGAACCTTGACCGTGTCACCGATGTGTAAGTCCTTGGCAGATACACCGCCGGTCTTCTTGGAAGTACCAACAGCATTGCCGGACTTGGACTGTGTGTGCTTCATCTTCTTGCCAAGGTTGGCGCGGGTGGCCTCTAACTTGGACACATCGCCATCGGCGGAGCCGTATTTGTTAATGTTGCGGATGGCAGCGTCAGCCGTATCCTTGGCATCCTTTAGGATGTTGCTAGCCTTCTGGTTGGCTTCCTGCAAGATGGTGTCACGCTGCTCGTTGAGCTTGGCCTGCTTTTTCTCCACTTCGGCACGCATATTGGCAATGTGCGCACGGTCAGAAGCAATGGCAGCACGGTCATTCTCGATGGCAACACGCTTCTGCTCCAACTCACTCATCAAGTCTTCGAAGGAGCGATCATTCTCATCCAGACGCATCTTGGCGTCTTCTACTACATCCTCCCCAAGACCAAGCTTGCGTGAAATGGCAAAAGCATTACTCTTGCCCGGAACGCCAATCAGCAAGCGATAAGTTGGGCTAAGCGTCTCCACATCGAACTCACAGCAGGCATTCTCCACACCGGTCGTAGCAATGGCATAAACCTTCAGCTCGCTGTAGTGGGTGGTTGCCATGGTGCGCACCCCCTGACCCTGCAAGCGGTCCAGAATAGAAGTAGCAAGTGCGGCACCCTCCAGCGGGTCGGTACCGGCACACAGCTCATCAAAGAGGGCTAAGTAATTCTTGTCCTCCTGAATACCTTCATCCACTTCCTTAAGGATGCGAACAATATTCTTCATGTGAGAGGAGAAGGTACTAAGGCTCTGCTCAATACTCTGCTCATCGCCGATATCAGCAAAAATGTCATCAAAGATACTAAGCTCACTACGGTCCTTGGTAGGGATAAATAAGCCCGCCTGACCCATGAGGGACAATAGTCCCACGGTCTTTAGGGAAACGGTCTTACCGCCGGTATTCGGACCGGTAACAATCAACAATCGGAAGTCCTCGCCCAAGGTTAGGGTAATCGGAACCACAGTCTTCGGGTCCAGCAAAGGGTGTCTGGCTTCACGCAAACGAATAATACCCTTGTCGTTAAAAATCGGCGCAACGGCATTCATCTGCTGTGCTAACTTGCCTCTGGCAAAAATAAAGTCCAACTCGCTTAAGATGCGGAAGTTCTGCTGAATCAATTCAATCTGCTCGAAGACAGCCTGGCTAAGAACCGCAAGGATTCGCTGAATCTCTTCGTGCTCCTGACCCTCTAACTCGCGTAACTGGTTATTGGCCTCCACAACGCCAAGGGGCTCGATAAAAAGGGTCTGTCCACTACCGGACTGATCATGAACCAATCCCGGAACCTGGGACTTGAACTCTGCACGAACCGGCAGGCAGTAACGACCGCCACGCATGGTAATGACTGCGTCCTGTAGGCAATCACGGGTAGTACTGCGGCTTAGCATAGCATTCAACTGGCTACGGATCTTGTCATTGCACTGATGCATGAGACGACGAATGTCCTTCAAGGTCGGAGAAGCATCGTCTGCAATCTCATCCTCGGAAATGATGCATCGGCTAATCTCCTTGGATAGTGGAGTCAGCGGCTCTAATCCATCGAAGTAATGGGTTAGGGAATCACCGGCTTCGTCATCACGCATGGGAGCGCCGAACTGCTTGGCATTCTTGGCAACCTCTAACATGCTGCACACTGATAATAATTCTGCGGCATTCAAGGTGCTGCCAATCTCCAATCTCTTCGCTAAGGCTGTGGTATCTGTGGTACCAAGAAAAGAGATGGCACTTTTGCGAAAAATACGTGTCAGTGCATCCCCGGTCTCTGCTTGCATGGAAGCAATAAGCGCTCCATCCGTAGAAGGAAGTAACTCTTCACACTTCTTGCGACCGGCTTCACAAGTAGCTAAGTGAGCCAGACGTTCAATGATTTTGTTGTATTCTAATGTCTGTAAAACTTTCTTATTCATAACTCTCTAATACTGCAAATAATATAAGTGAAACATCTAGTATTATACGAAAATACGTGGGAAAAGCCAAGGGTTTGAGGTTGTAAAGGCCCTATTCAACACGTATAATAATGGAGTGGTTTGCTCGTGAAGGGCAACACTTAGAATGGAGCATATATGCGTTATATTAGTGAGCTGTCAGAGGGACAGCAGGTCAAAGAGATTTATTTAGCAAAGAAGATTATCCCGGCACAGACCAAGGCAGGTAAGCCATATTGGACCGTTGTGCTGCAGGACAAGACCGGTACCGTAGACGGTAAGATTTGGGATCCGTCATCTGCCGGCATCGGGGAGTTTGACGCCTTGGATTATATCTGGGTAGTTGGAGAAGTTACGGTGTTTAATAGCACCAATCAGTTAAATATTCGTCAGGTTCGTAAGGCTAACGAGGGAGAGTATGTAGAGTCAGATTATCTTCCATGCTCTAAGCGTCCGATTGAGGAGATGTATGGTGAGTTAACTGCTATTATCGAGTCTATCAAGGCACCATACATGAAGAAACTGTTATCTCACTTTTTCTTGGAGGATGCAGGATTCAAGAAGCGTTTTTGTTTCCAGTCCGCTGCCAAGAGTGTACATCATGGATTTGTAGGTGGGTTGTTAGAGCATACCTTAAGCGTTGCAACAATCTGTGATTTTTACGCGAAGCATTACAATTATTTGGACCGTGATTTGTTGCTTACTGCGGCAATTTGCCACGATATCGGTAAGGTTTCTGAGTTGTCTCCATACCCGGAGAATGATTATACCGACGAAGGACAGTTGTTGGGCCATATCGTCATCGGAGCAGAGATGGTACGTGATGTGATCCGCCAGATTCCGGAGTTCCCACAGGTTAAGGCCAACGAGTTGGTTCACTGTATCCTGGCTCATCACGGCGAGCTGGAGTTTGGTTCGCCTAAGAAGCCGGCACTGGCTGAGGCAATTGCTCTTAGTTTTGCAGACAACACGGACGCCAAGATGGAGACCATG
>JAILCW010000012.1 GCA_024690265.1 Lachnospiraceae bacterium
ATCCTTTTTAGAAGAATTGGAAAAGCGCAAGATTGAAATCATTTCTGTCCCTGAAGCGGCAATCTTTATGCATGGCTGCAATCTTCAGGCACTGGGGAATCATCGGGTGTTGTCCTTAAAGCGTAATTCCCTGGTGAATGCAGAGTTATCCAAGCGCGGTATGGATGTCATCGAGCTGGATATTACCGAGATTTTGAAGGCAGGTGGCGGACCACACTGCATGACATTTCCATTGGAAAGAATATAAATAGGAAAGGTGTTTGTATCCGTTATGAGTATTTTTTTAGTAGATGAATATAAAGAGATGGAGCCATATGTTCCGGGAGAACAGCCCAAGGATAAACTGTATATCAAGTTGAATGCCAATGAGACCTCTATGCCACCATCACCCAAGGTATTTGAAGCCATTTCCAAGAGTGAGATTTGGAATATGAGCTTTTATGCAGATCCACATTGCCATGAATTCAGAAAAGCAGTGGCTTCGGTTTATGGGGTAACGGAGGATGAGGTCTTCGTGGGAAATGGCGCAGATGAGGTGCTGTCCTTTGTATTAATGAGTTTCTTCCGTAGAGGAATGAAGATTTACTTCCCGGATATCACCTATGGATTCTATCGTACCTATGCCAAGACCTATGGTTTGGACATGGAAGAGATTCCGGTCAAAGAGGATTTTTCCATCGATATTGAAGACTATATGGATTTGGAGGGAGACATAATTTTTGCAAATCCCAATAATCCAACGGGTCTTGCTATCCCGGTAGAAGACATTGAACGATTGGTCAAGAAGAATCCACAGCGTATGGTCATTGTAGATGAAGCCTATGCAGATTACTGGGGAGAAACCTGTCTTCCGTTGGCTACCAAGTATCCGAACTTAGTCGTAGTACGAACCTTCTCAAAGTCCAGAAATATGGCAGGAACCCATATTGGATTCGCAGTAGCATCCAAGGAAATCATTGAGGACATGAATAGCATCAAGTTTTCCTTTAATCCATTTAACTTAAATTCCGTTACCATGGCAGCAGGTATTGCTGCGGTAAAGGATACCTACTATCTGGACCGTTGTATCAATCGTATTGTTACCAACCGAGAGGACTTCCGTGCAGAATTGGAGAAGTTGGGCTTCCATGTAATTCCATCCAAGGCCAACTTTGTCTTCTGCTACCATGATGCAATCTCATCCGCAGATTTGTGTGCAAAGCTGAAGGAGGAAGGAATCCTTACCAGACATTTTGCAGATGAACGATTGGATAAGTATCTGCGCATAACCATAGGAACCGAACAGGAGATGGCAGTGGTATTGATTGCCATTAAAGAAATCCTAGCGGAGGTCATGTATGATGCATGTGCTAATTTCTGATTATGAGAATGCTTTAGAAGCAGACTATGGATTAACCATAGATACCATAGAAAAAGCAATGGGTGAGCCGGTGGATGCACGAATCTATGCCTATGGTAGTGACGAGGAATTGAAGGAGGTCCTTGCTACTGCCGATGGGCTGATTACCGGCTTTTTAGAAATCGGAGAAGACATCTTATCTGCATGCCCCAAGCTGAAATGCATTTCTGTTAGTGGTGTAGGATACTCCAATATTGATGTGGCAGCAGCGGCCAATCATGATGTGACGGTGTGTCATATCAAGGAATACTGTACCGAAGAAGTGGCGGAACATGCCCTTGCTCTTATGATGGCCCTCAATCGAAACTTGCCATATTATACGAATCAATTGGAAAAACAACACTTGTGGAAGTATGATACCATTTCCGGTCATCCGAATCTTAGCAGTCAGACCGTAGCAATCTTTGGCTTTGGCAAGATTGGCCGCCGGGTAGCACAAATGGCTGTGGCTATTGGAATGGATGTGATTGCAGTAGATCCTTATGCACAAGAAGCGGATGCGGCAGCAATGGGAGTAACCCTTGTTACGACGGATGAAGCTTTTGCCAAGGCTGATATCATTACCAACCACATGAATCTCACGGCAGAGAATCGACACTATTTTGATAGGGCAGCATTTGCCAAGATGGAACGTCATCCAATCTTCATTAATGTAGGACGTGGCGGTAGTGTTGATGAGGTGGATCTGGTAGAAGCATTAGAGCAGGGACAGATTCGTGGCGCCGGACTGGATGTGTTAGAAGCGGAGAACCCAGATATGGAGCATTGCGAATTATTAGGAAGAGATAATGTGATCCTTACGCCCCACAGTGCTTTTTATAGCAAGGAATCCATTGATAAGTTACAGACCATTAGCGGTGCCAACATGGGTTATTTCCTTGCCGGAGCCCATGACAAAATTTTTGAAGTAGTAAGGTAGTATTTCTATGATTATATCCATTATGGTTAAAATCTTTTTCCTGCTGGCAGTGGGATTCATAATCGCAAGAGTCGGGTTGCTGAAGTCGGAGTTTAAGAAAGCAATGTCTGATTTACTGGTGTATGTGTTCTTGCCGGCCAGTTTGTTTGTGGCATCCCAGGAGGAGTTTGCCTGGAGGCAGCTGGTGGGAATCGGACAGGTGACTTTGATTACTACTGTTTATTATGCTGTGGTGATGGGCGTCAGCTTCTCACTAGGGCTGTTGCGCTTCCGGCAACGGAAGAAAAGTGGTATGTTTGCCTTGTTGGTGGCCTTTGCCAACACGGGGTTCGTGGGAATCTCCATTGTAGGTGAAGCCGTAGGCGGAACAGGCCTAATCTATGCAGCGATTTATAACTGCGTCTTTGACGTGATTTATTTTTCCATTGGATTGTTGCTGATTCAGGATTATAAGAAGGGAAGCTTCTATCGAACCATTGCGGAGAATCCACTGATATGGATTCCTATTGGGTCCGTGGTACTTTACGCTTTGCCCTTCCGTTTCCCGATAGAACTAACCGAGGCAGCAGGCTCTCTGGCAGATTGTATGCTACCCACCTCGATATTGATTATAGGAGCAGAAATTGCAGATATGAAACTCCACGACATGGTGGCGGATAAGTTAGCCTATTTCACCAGCTTTTTCCGTATGATTCTGGTGCCGGGAATTACTTTTGTTATCTGCATGTTGCTTCCACTGGCCAAGGATTTGGCCATGACGGTGGTTCTCTTAACCGCCATGCCATCGGCCTCTTTGAATGTTATTATGGGGCGGCGTTATGAAGCCTATCCGGAGTATGCTACGGCAACCGTTATGCAGAATACGATACTGATGTTGCTGACATTACCGGTATTTATTCATCTGTGCAAGATGTATCTGTAATTACTCTTCCACTCCATGCAGCTTGCGATAGTCGCTTGGAGAGGTATCTTTGAATCTTTTGAAGGCCTTGGAGAAGGTAAAGGTATCGGAATAGCCCACCAGGAACGCAATGTTCCCAACGCTTTCCGTGCTTTCTACCAGAAGCTCTGAGGCTTTTTTCATGCGATAACTGCAGAGGTATTCCTGGGGTGTATAGCCGGTAGCGTGTTTAAAAATACGGGTTAAGTAGCTGCGGTTCAGTCCACAGGCATCCGCGATTTCGACCACGCTAATTGGCTCGGAGTACTTGAGTCGAATATAGTTGATGGCACTTTTTACATAAGCAAGGCGCGGATCCATATCACGCTGAATACGGTGGGCGGACTTGCTGAGGATGCATTGGAAGAACTCGTACACCTTGGCATAACAGGTACACTCCTGGTCGTAGTGATCATAGATATCCCCCAGAATATCCAGAATCTCCCTGGCATCTTCCGTGGGAGTGAAGAGTGGCTGAGACTCTGTAATACCGGCTTCTTTGAATAGTTCCATGGTGCGAGGACCGTCCACATGAATCCATGCATAGGACCATGGATCGGTCTGGTCGGCTTCGTAGTAAGCCTTGACTTTAGCAGGGATTAAGAAGCCCTGTCCGGCATGAATGTCGTAGCGCTTGTCATCGAGTATCAGATATCCTTTGCCGGAAACAACATAATGGAAAATCGTATGGGTGCGGACAATGGGACCATAACTATAACCCGGTTCGCATTGATAACGTCCTACTTCGAATAGATAAAAGTCATTGGACTTGGTATAGTCGATGAATTTACACTGGTCTACGCCAATTACTTCCATTTGAAAATCCCCCTCGAAAATCGAATGTCACATTAAGACATGAACTAAAAGAATAAAACCATCGGAATCAGATGGTGAAATTTCTATAATTCATTATATCAAATTCAGAAATGAGGATAAATAAGTGGGAGTCATCTTTCATAAAACGGCACAACAGTTCCATCTTTTTAATAACAAAATTAGTTATGTGATTGGGATTTGTCCTGATGGCGAAGTGGGACATTTATATTTTGGCAAACGAATCCATGAGGATCAGATTCTTGTCGATGAACAGACCAGAGGAATTCGCCCACTATGCTGTAACCGGAAAGAGAATGAGGATTACACCAAGGAACTGGCGATGTTGGAGTATCCGGCCTTTGGCAATGGAGATTTTCGCTCACCGGCCTATGAGGTGCAGCAGGACAACGGTTCCCGTGTAACCAATCTCGTCTATGTGAGCCATAATATCTATCCCGGCAAAAAGAGAATTCCGGGGCTTCCGGCATCCTATGTGAATGTGGAGACAGAAGCGACAACATTGGAACTTCGTTGTCTGGATGAAGTGGCTGGAATGGATGTAACTCTGTTCTATACGATTTGGGAAAACTATCCGGTAATCTCTCGATATGCTAAAATACATAATGTTGGAAAAACAACTTTTGTAATCAATAAAGCTTCCAGCGTATGCCTGGATTTTTATGATAACGAATACGAATGGATGCAGTTCGAAGGCGCTTGGGGCAGAGAACGATATCCCAAGGTACGGAATTTGTCCACCGGTTCCAGCTCCATTGAGAGCATGCGTGGACATTCCAGTGCCAGCTATAATCCCTTTGTAATCGTAAAACGCAAGAATACAGATGAGCACATGGGAGAAGCCATTGGCATCCATCTGGTTTACAGCGGCAATTTCCGTGCCAAGGCAGAGACGGATATGTATGGCAAGCTTCGTGTTACCATGGGAATCAATCCGAGATGGTTTGCATGGCCACTTGCTCCGGGAGAAGAATTCTATACCCCGGAAGCGTTGTTGGAATTCACACAGAACGGACTGAATGACCTGAGCCAGACCATCCACAGTTTCTTGAATCATCAGATGGTCCGAAGCCCATACAAGGGCAAGGGAAGACCGATTTTGTTGAACAACTGGGAAGCAACGGAGATGGATTTTGATGAAGAGAAAATCCTTCGGATTGCCAGGAAGGGCCAAGAGGCCGGAGTGGAATTATTTGTCCTGGACGACGGCTGGTTTGGCAAGCGTAACGATGATTATGCGGGACTGGGTGACTGGTTTGTCAATACGGACAAGTTGCCGGAAGGAATCAAGGGCTTGTCAGAGAAGGTCAATGCCCTGGGCCTTCAGTTTGGTCTTTGGATTGAGCCGGAGATGGTGAATGAAGATTCCGATTTGTACCGGGCGCATCCGGACTGGGTGCTGGCGGCACCGAATCGGCCACGTTCTCTGGGACGACATCAGATGGTATTGGATTATTCCAAGCCGGAAGTGGTAGATGCCATTTACGATATGCTCTATCAGGTGATTTCCACTGCCAACATCAGTTATATCAAGTGGGATATGAACCGATCCATTACAGAATGTTACAGCCAGGGGGCACCGGCAACAGAGCAGGGAACCATCTATCACAAGTATATCAAGGGCGTGTATAGCCTCTATGAGCGATTGATTGCTGCATTCCCGGAGATTCTGTTTGAGTCCTGTGCCAGCGGCGGTGCCAGATTTGATGCGGGTATGCTCTACTACGCGCCACAAGCGTGGTGCTCCGACGATACGGATGGACATGAGCGTGTCAAGATTCAGTACGGTACCAGTTACGGATATCCAATTGCGTCCATGGGTGCGCATATATCTGCTTCCCCGAATCTCCAGACGGGACGCGATATTGCCATTGATGATCGTGCCAATATTGCCTGCTTTGGAACCTTCGGATATGAGCTGGATTTGAATGAGATTTCCGAGGAAGAATTCCAAAAGGTCAAGGAACAGATTGTGTTCATGAAAGAATACCGGGAGCTTTTCCAATATGGTAATTTGTATCGCTTGCGGTCACCCTTTGAGAAGAACATCGCAGCGTGGATGGTGGTATCCGAGGATCGGAAGGATGCAATTGTTGTAACCTATAAGACCTTAAAGACACCGAATGTTGGAATCGATCGCATCAAGCTTCAGGGTCTGAATCCGGATGCAAAGTATCGTATCAACGGTGGACAGACAACCTATGGAGACTATTTGATGGAGGTTGGAATTCCAACGCAAGACGGAGAAGAATCCTGGTTTTACAGTGATGGTGACTTCTCATCCAGGAAATATATTCTTAAAAGTGAAGTCACAAATTGACATCGTTTGCACGAATTAATCCATACAAAGATGTTATGTGGAATTATATGATATGTATAGCTTCAGACGTAGGGGTCTGATTTAAAACAAGGGAGGAATTATTTTTATGAAAGCAAAAAGACTAGCAGCAATGTTGCTAAGCTCTATCATGGCAATGTCCATGGTGGCTTGTGGGGGAACAGCCGGAACCGCTGATAACACAACAGCAGCATCTGGTGGAGACACCGCTACGGAAACAGAGACCGAGGCAATGAAGGGTAGTGTCGAGGGCGAGTTAACCGTAACGATTTGGGATGAAAACCAGAGACCTGGATTACAGCAGATTATCGATGAGTGGTCCGCACAGTCCGGCGTTAAGGCAACCATTCAGGTTGTAGGCTGGGATGATTACTGGACTTTGCTTGAAGCTGGTGCAACCGGTGGACAGCTTCCGGATGTATTTTGGATGCATTCCAATCAGGCTCAGAAGTACATGGAGAACGACATGCTCATGGACTTGACTGACAAGATTGCTGCAAGCGACAAGATTGATATGGGCAATTACTATCAGGGTATTGTTGATTTGTACAAGTCCAACGACAAGCAGTATGCAGTACCAAAGGATATCGATACCATCGCATTGTGGTACAACAAGACCATCTTCGATGAGTGTGGTGTTGATTATCCGGATGATTCCTGGACATGGGATGACTTCGTTGATGCAGCAGCTAAGCTTACCAATGATGATCACTGGGGATATGCAATTGCTCCATCCAACAACCAGGATGCTTTCTATAACATGGTTTATTCCATGGGCGGCGAGATCATCAGTGATGACAAGAAGGCATCCGGATATGATAAGCCTGGTACCATCAAGGCAATTCAGATGTGCGTTGATATGGTTCAGAAGGGATATTGCCCAGATCTGAATACTGTTTCCGAGTCCAAGCCGGAAGTGCTCTTTGAGTCCGGCAAGGTTGCTATGACAACTCAGGGTTCCTGGATGGTAGCAGCATTCAAGGATAACGAATACACCGCAGCAAACTGTGATGTTGCTGTCCTTCCTAAGGATGCAACCACCGGCAAGCGTGTATCTATCTACAACGGCCTTGGTTGGGCTGCTGCAGCTAACACCAAGAATCCGGAAGCAGCTTGGAGCTTAATCGAGTGGTTAGGATCTAAGGAGATGCAGGAGAAGCAGGCTCAGCTTGGAGTAACCATGTCCGCATACGAAGGATGCTCTGACATGTGGGTTAACTGTACAGATGCTTTTGATTTGAATGGTCATATGCAGATGCTGAATGCTGACCTTGTATTCCGTCCATACTCTAAGTACACAACTACCTGGGAAGATATGCAGACCGAGAAGTTAAAGGAGTGCTGGACCGGTGAGAAGTCCGTTGAGGATATTTGCAAGGAAATCTGCGACAGCATGAATCAGACACTTAGCGAAGAGTAATAAAACTTTTCTTCTTCATCAAATAATATTCTAAGTCACCGAAGGTGCAGTAAACGCATACTGCACCTTTTGGTGTTTCGACGGGAGAATGAGAGATATGCGTAATTTTGGGAGAATAACAGCAAGAGAAAAAAGCGAATTCATATGGGGCTGGATTTTCATACTGCCAACCATGACCGGATTGATAATCTTGAATATCATACCGATGTTCCAGACCATCTATCAGAGCTTCTTTAAAACCGGAGATTTTGGAAAAGGTAATATCTTTGTTGGACTTGCCAATTACCAGAAGGTTTTCGCGGATACAGAAGTGTGGCAGGCATTGTGGAATACCATCAAGTACGCCATTGTGGAGGTGCCGATTTCCATCATTATTTCTCTGGTGTTGGCAGTATTCCTGAATGAGAAAATTAAAGGAAGAAGTGCGTTCCGTACCATTTTCTTCCTGCCTATGGTTGCAGCGCCTGCAGCAATTGCCATGGTATGGCGTTGGTTATACAACAGTGAGTTTGGTTTGCTGAATCAGATTCTTCCGGGCAAGGCCAACTGGATTTCCAATCCGAAGATTGCCATCTATTCCATTGCGGTTATCGGTATCTGGTCCATTGTTGGTTACAACATGGTATTGTTCCTTGCCGGCCTACAGGAAGTTCCGAAGGATTATTATGAGGCAGCGGCTATTGACGGAGCTACCGGTATCCAAAAGTTTTTTAACATTACAGTACCGTTAATCTCACCGACGATTTTCTTTGTACTGGTGACCCGCGTCATTGCAGCAATGCAGGTATTCGATGTTATCTATATGATTATCGATATTACCAATCCGGCATTGCAGAAGACGCAATCCTTGGTTTGCCTATTCTATAAGTATTCATTCCAGCAGAATAACAAAGGCTACGGCGCAACAGTTGTAGTTGTATTGTTAGTCGTTATTATGATTCTGACTGTGTTCCAGATGATTGGTCAGAAGAAATGGGTACATTACAATTAGGAGAAGGTGAAATCAATGAAAGCAAGTAATAAAACCATCATATATATCATATTGATTATCATGTCATTCATCATGCTGGTTCCTTTTGCATGGATGATATTAACCGCATTTAAAACCGTTGGGGGGTCCACACAGATGGATCCATTCGTCATCTTCCCGTCGAAGTGGCGAAGCGATAACTTTGTGGAAGTAGCTCACAACGTTGACTTTGTACGGTTGTACTTCAACACCATTGCAATGATTGCGTTGCGTGTGTTGTGTGCAGTAGTAACAGCGACTACTGCTGGATATGCATTTGCCCGTCTGAACTTTAAGGGTAAGAATCTGATGTTCGGATTGGTGCTGTTCCAGATGATGATTCCGACACAGATTTTCATCATTCCACAGTACATTATGGTAAGTAACTTGGGCTGGACCAATACCTTAATGGGTCTATTATTCCCGGGTCTCGTGTCTGCCTTTGGAACCTTCCTGTTGCGTCAGGCCTTTATGGGGTTGCCAAAGGAATTGGAGGAGGCTGCACGTTTGGATGGCTGCAATATAGGACAGACGTTTCTGTACATTATGGCGCCGCTGACCAAGTCTTCCATGGTAGCGCTGGGCATCTTCACTGCAGTGTTCGCGTACAAAGATTTGATGTGGCCAATGATTGTGTGTCCGGATACCAATCATACCACCCTGGCCAGTGCCCTAGCTAAGATGCAGGGACAGTTCACCACGAACTATCCGGAATTAATGGCGGCAGCGTTGATTGCCTGCCTCCCAATGATTGTGATTTATGTCTTATTCCAGAAGCAGTTCATCGAGGGAATTGCAACTTCCGGAGGAAAGCTTTAATAAGAACGATACGAAGCAGGTGCTATTTTGGCACCTGCTTTTGTTATGCCATTTTTCGTTATAGGCAGAACCTATCACCGGTTATAAAAATTAATTCCTTTAATTCCTATTGACATAGTAGGGTATAACGAGTAACATACAACTCAACACAAGGAAATGAGAGGAAAACATATGGGATTCAATACGACAGCAGTGCACGGAGGCTTCGTTGACGAGTCAGCGAAGGCCGTGAACTATCCAATCTATTTATCATCCACGTTTACACAACCGGATACAGAGCATGAAGGGGAGTATTGTTACTCCAGAGGTAACAACCCAACCCGTGCTTCGGTAGAACGTGCGGTAGCAGATGTGGAAGGTGCCAAGTATGCAATCGCAACGGCTTCCGGCATGGCAGCCACCAGCTTGATTCTGGAACTGTTGAATCAAGGAGAGAAGTTGCTGATCAACAACAACGTGTATGGAGGGACCTGGAGATTTGTTTCCAATTTATTGGAAAAGCGAGGCGTTTCCTACGAAGTAGTGGATGACTTCAACACATATGATTTTGCCAAGGCGGATGACAATGTCAGCATGGTATTCATCGAGACACCATCCAATCCACTGTTGGATGTAACCGATATTCGAAGAGTTGTGGAGGAAGCCCATAAGCGAGGAATTCTGGTGGTGGTCGACAACACTTTTATGACGGCGTATCTTCAGAAACCATTAGACCTTGGGGCAGATATTGTTGTGTATTCCGCAACCAAGTATTACGTAGGACATTCCGATATCTTAGCAGGCTTGGTTGTTTTGAATGACGAGGAGAGATATCAGCGCCTCAAGTTTATCAACAACACATTGGGCGGAATCTTAAGTCCATTCGATTCCTTCCTTTTACAGAGAGGTATTAAAACATTGGGTGTTCGCCTGGACAGACATCAGGACAATGCCCAGAAGGTGGCAGAGTTCCTGGAAAAGAGCGATGCGGCCACCGACACTTACTATCCGGGGCTGACAAGCCATCCGGGTTATGAACTTCATAAGAGTCAGGCCAAGGGAGCAGGTGCTGTGATTTCCTTCCGATTCAATGAAGACAGATATGATTTACAGAAGTTTGTAGCAGCACTTCGAATTTTTGCATTTGCAGTAAGCCTTGGAGGCGTGGAGTCCTTGATATGTCGACCATCCACCATGACCCATGAGTCCTTCTCCAGGGAACTCCAGGAAAAAATCGGTATTACTCCAAATCTGATTCGTCTCTCCGTCGGAATTGAGGATGCAGAGGATTTGATTTCGGATTTACAGCAGGCATTTGATGCAGCAAGAAAGTAGTAGAAAGTAGTAAGCAGAAAGTAGGAGGAAAAAAGAATGAAGAAATTAACCAGCATTTTATTAATTGCAGCAACTACAGTGGCAACCTTGGCAGGATGCGGAAGTAATAGCGCATCTAGCGCACCGGCAGGAGAAAGTGCAGAAGTATCTGCCAACGAGACCGACGCAGTCAGCGCTTCCGCGGAGGGAAGCACCTATGATGATATTATAGCCAACGGCTATATAACCTTCGCAACAGAGGGAACCTATGCACCATATTCCTATCACAATGATGCAGATGAGTTGGTGGGATTCGACGTAGAGATTGCACGTGCCGTTGCTGACAAGCTTGGGGTAGAAGCTAGATTTACAGAGACACAGTGGGATGGAATTATCGCAGGCTTGGATGCCGGCAAGTATGATGCCATTGCAAATCAGGTAAGCATTACCGAAGAACGTCAGCAGAAGTATTTATTCTCCACCCCGTACACCTATGCCTATGGTGCTGTGGTTGTCAACGAAGCCAACGATGATATTACTAGCTTCGAAGACTTGGATGGCAAGGATGTTGCTCTTACCGTCACCAGTAACTGGGCAGAAGTAGCAGAAAGCTACGGTGGAAGCATTGTGGCAACCAACGGATTCTCCGAATCTATTCAGTTGGTTATCCAACAGAAGGCAGATGCAACAGTCAATGACAATGTTACATTCCTGGACTTCAAGGCGAACCAGCCGGATGCACCGGTGAAGATTGTTGCAACCTCTGATGAGTCTACCAAGTCTGCGATTCTAATCCGCAAGGAAGATGCAGCGCTTCAGGAAGCAATCAATGGAGCATTGGCAGAGCTAGAGGCAGACGGAACCTTGGCAGAGATTTCCGAGAAGTACTTCGGTGAAGATATCACCAAGGAAAACTAATACTTAATTTGGGAGAAAACGCATGAACACCAGACTGATCGGAATCCTAATTCAGTCCATTCCGAAGATTCTCATACCGGGACTGACATACACAATACCGCTGACACTCATATCATTTTTGATAGGTCTAGTCATCGCAATCATCGTGGCAGTGGTGCGTGTATTGTACATTAAAGTACTATCACAAATATTTCAGTTCTATGTATGGGTGTTCCGAGGAACTCCAATGTTGGTACAACTTTTTATCATCTTTTATGGACTACCAAACGTTGGGCTGAACATACCGGCATTTCCATCGGCCGTTCTTGCGTTCTCGCTGAACGTGGGAGCCTATGCATCGGAGACCATCCGCGGGTCCATTCTGGCGATTCCTAAGAGTCAGACCGAGGGAGCTACAGCCTGCGGACTCACCATGGGGCAGACCATGTTCCATATAATTTTGCCGCAGGCCATACGTCACTGTGTGCCGGCGTTGTTCAATACATTCATCTCACTGGTAAAAGATACGTCCTTAGCAGCTAATATAACCATAGCCGAGATGTTTATGGCAACCCAGCGAATCGTGGCAGTGACCTATGAGCCATTGGGGCTCTACATCGAAGTGGCGCTGTTCTACCTATTGTTCAGTACGGGACTCACCTCCCTGCAACGATATGTGGAACATCGCATGAATCCACTTCGTGTGCAGCCAGAGGAGGTATAGACATGGTCAAAGTACGAAATCTTAGGAAATCCTTTGGCAAAAAGTTGATTCTAGATGGCATCAACTTTGATGTACCGGAGGGTTCTACCATCGCAATTATCGGACCATCCGGTTCCGGCAAATCCACCGCACTTCGTTGCATGAATTTGCTTGAGAGACCAGAAGAGGGTACCTTGCAGATTGCAGGAAAGACCTATGACCTAGCCCGTGTAAGTTCCAAGGATATCCATGAAATCCGACGAGCAACCGGCATGGTCTTTCAGAACTTTAGCCTGTACGAGAATAAGACAGCACTGGAAAATATCACCCTGCCTTTAATCAAAGCAAGAGGATATAGCAAGGAAGAGGCGACAAAGACAGCGCTGGAGTATTTAAGACAGGTTGGACTGGAAGACTGGCAGAACCATTATCCGGCGCAACTTTCCGGAGGTCAGGCACAGCGTGTCGGTATTGCAAGAGCCTTAGCGCTAAAGCCGGAGATTATCCTCTTTGATGAACCAACCAGTGCCCTAGATCCGGAACGTGTGCAGGATGTGTTGGAAATCATTCGAGAGATTTCCAAGGAGCGAATTACCTCTGTGATTGTGACCCATGAGTTACAGTTCGCGCTGGATGTTGCAGATTACGTGATTTTCATGGCAGATGGTAACATCGTAGAAGAAGGCGCTCCGAAGGATGTACTCCTTACACCGAAGAATGAGCGTACGGTACAGTTCTTGGGACACTTTGCAGACAAATTGGAATATGTGATTTAGCAACAGGCGCCTTAGGAAGGAATCTTCCGGGGCGCTTTTTTACTGCTTCTTTGTACATTATTACAGAAAATGTAAAACCGGATTTTGTGCAAATGTTTCGATTGACACCGGGAACGAATCATAGTACATTGAGTACAACAAATGTACACGAGTACGCAACTGATAAATAGGGCATTTCTATCCGGGATGCTTTTAATTTTTCGAGATTTGCGCACACGAGTACGCAAATAACATTTTAGTCCGTTGTATCGTGAGGGAGCGGATGTATCGATTTCATATGGAGGAGGAAAAACTATGAAACGAAGAATCTTAAGTTGCTTATTGGCTGGAGTAATGGCAATGAGCGCCTTGACTGGTTGTGGTTCAACTGCAAGCAGCGGAACTGTAACCGATGAAGCTAAGGGGGGAGAAAGCGAAGTAAAGACAACGTCAGATGCTACCACAATTTCTTTCTGGTGCAATTTCACCGGATCAGATGGGGATGTATTACGAGAAATTGTAGATAACTACAACAAGACCAATACGGATAATGTTAAGGTTGAAATTGACATTATGGATTACGGTACACTGCAGTCTAAGCTTCCAACCGCAATTTCTACCGGAACCGGTCCATCCTTTATTTTAGCAGGTGTTGAGCTGATTAAGCAGTACAAAGAGAATAACATGATTGAGCCGATTGATGATTTCTGGGATGTTTCCGGAATCGATAAATCCAACTTCAATCAGAACGTATTGGATAAGTCCTATTTCGATGGAACTCAGTATGGTGTTCCGATGCAGTACAATCTGCAGTACCTGTACTACAACAAGGATTTGTTTGAAGCAGCAGGCTTAGATCCGAATTCTCCGCCTAAGACTATGGAAGAGTTAGAGAAGGCAGCAGTTGCTTGTACCGATGAAGCAAATGGAATCTATGGATTAGGTCTTCCTGTAAATTATGGCAACTACGTTGAGTATCTCTGGGCGAACGGCGGTGATGTTGTAAGCCTGGATGGCAAGGAAAACCTGTTGAACTCTGAAGAAAATGTTAAGACACTGACCTGGCTTCAGGAGATGATCAACAAAGGAGTATCTCCTAAGGCGCTTGATGCCGGTGAAGCAGATACCATGTTCCAGGCTGGCAGACTTGCTATGTACACCAGTGGTCCTTGGAATATCAATGGCTTGAATCAGTTGGGCGTTAACTATGGTATTACCGCAATCCCTGCAGGTACCAAGGGCGCTTTCTCCCCGGAAGGTGGATGCTCTTGGATGTTAACCAAGGGCGCTGACGAGGCTACCAAGCAGGCTGCTTATAAGTTTATGGCTTATTGGTTAAGCGACGATGTTTTGAAGGAATGGTCCAACAGAAACGGATTCCCGGTATGGTCCAACACCGTGTTGCAGGATGCTGATATTCAGGCAAATGAAATTCTTGCAGATGTATCCGAAGCTTCTACCATTGGTAGAGACTATCATTTGACATTAGACTGCGGTTCTCAGATTGATGCAGACGTTATGCAGCCTATGATGGAAAAGATTCTTTCCGGCGAGGACGTGAAGGCAAGCCTTGATGAAGCATCCAAGAAGCTGGATGAAGTATTAGGCCTATAAGTATTACTGGAAGGATAGTGTTGCCGGTGCCGCCATTGTGGCGGCGCCGGTTGTTAGAGGGGGAACAAAATGAAGAGGAATCAAAAAATCGCATACCTATTCATTGCGCCATCATCGTTGATTTTAATATTATTTGTGTTTGTGCCACTTTTTGAGGCCTTTTTCATAAGTTTAACCAACATGGATATCTACATGAATGGTTATCAGTTCATCGGTTTGGACAACTATTTACGGATTCTGGCGGATTCGAGAGTATGGAATGCAACACGGAATACAATCGCATACACCATAGTGGAAGTGCCGTTACAGATTGCGTTGTCACTGCTCATTCTTCTTTTGATGCTGGGAAACAACAAATTCCACAAGTTTTTACGAACTGTTTTTTACATTCCTTATGTATGTTCTATGACGGCAATCAGTATTATGTGGTCCATGATTCTGAATAAGAATTCCGGAATGATTGCTTTTTTGCTCAGCAAAATCGGAATTGAAATTCCTAATTTGTTAGGAACTCCGGGATACGCTATGGGAACGGTCATTGCTGTGTCGGTGTGGAAAAGCTTTGGCTATACCCTGACATTGTTGTCTGCTGCGGCATTGGGAGTATCGCAGTCGTTATATGAGGCGGCAGAAATCGATGGAGCTTCCTGGATTCAAAAATTCTTTTATGTCACCATCCCGGGGATACGTGAAACAATCGCATTCTGTTTGGTTACAACCCTGATTACAGCATTGCAGGTATTTGATCAGATTTATGTTTTGACCCAGGGGGGACCGCTGTACTCTACGGAAACATTAGTGGGTTATATCTATGACAGAGGATTTAAGACGGCACCATTTGATGTTGGATATGCAACATCCGTAGCGGTATATCTGTTCTTCTTAATTGCAATTATTACTTTTGTTTTACGAAGATATTTGACTAGAAAGGGGGAGGCATAATGAAACGTAAGACATTTGATGTGATTGGAACGATT
>JAILCW010000089.1 GCA_024690265.1 Lachnospiraceae bacterium
GAATTCCTCCGATGGAAAGATATAATTGATGTCCACATCCTGAAAGTTTTGGATGCGAATGGCATAGGGAAGAATGACTGTAGCCATCACTTCGTAGTCCCGCTTTTCACCATCTCTGTTTTCGATGGTAATAGTTTCCCCCGGCTGGCAATATGCCATGGGTTTCAGGGAAATATCATTTTCGGATACCAGTACATAATTTCCCGTAGCGAACTTCTCGGCATCAAAGTCTCCATGGATTTCTAGAGTATCAATCGCATATGGATCCATTCCGTAGATTTTTGCAAGGGTGGCATGCATTTCGTCTAACGTCACCGCTTCCCCGGATTCATCGCCAATCATAGTTCCATAACGAAAATCCGTATACACATCCGGATTATCCAAGAATCTCTCCTTCAGCCTCGCCCAGTCCCGGTCGTTCAAGTATTGTGGCACGCTATCCTCTGCATAGACATTCCCTATCTGCAGGATGCCTTCCTGCTTTTTTAATTCTTCCAAGAATGTATCGGTGACACCATCATAGGTCTGGTCCACAATCGCCGGATTATCCGTGAGTGCATCTGCAACAGAGAAGTCATTAGCGATAAAACTGCTTACATACTTATCCTCATCAAAGCCATGAATCAACGTGTAGACACTGTTTAATATCACAAGCGATAGTGCTAAGGATAACACCATAAAGAAGCAGCGCTTTGGATCACGAAATACGTTACGTACTGCGAATCCCATGGGGGAGAAGGTATTGGAACGCTTCTTGGCTTTCTTCTTATTGCCTACATTCTCCGTGAATCGAAGGGCTTCAATTGGCGACACCTTGGAGGCAATCTTTGTTGCTTTTCCAACAGATACGCGGACGGTTAGATAAGAAATCAACGCAGATAATAAGAATACCCACCACTTCAATTCCACATGGGTATCGGTGGTGCTGGAGAGTACCAGATTTTTCATTACCATCGGAAGGAGGATGGCTCCTACACCGGCACCACAAATCATACCAATCAGGATGCCCGGGATGGCATGGTAGATAGACTGCCACTTCACTACACGCTTCAACTGCTTACCACTGCATCCTACGGTCTTAAGCAAGCCATAGGTGCGAATATCCGTATACACGTTGATACGATACACGTTATTGATGATTAAGTATCCGGAAAAGAAAATCGTAAGCAGCATCGTAAAAACCATGAGCATGGTGGTATAGTCCATAGTATTGGCACCAAAAGCCCAGTTGATACCTACATTCACATTCTCCGGAAGGTTGTCACGCTCGATGGTCTTGGTCATCTGATCTGCAAGACCAAGGGTGATGTAGTACTCCACATCTGCATCAATATAACCCGGAAGAACGCCTGGACTCTCCAAATCATAGTAGGACTCCTTTGGAGTTGGGGCGTTGCTTTCCTGAAATGCCTTGGAAACCAGAGCAATCTGTGCCATGCAAACACGGTCTCCGGTATAGATACCGCAGACGGTAAAGGTATAATTCGCCTTCTCTCCGTTTGCACCAATGACAAGGTCCAACTTGGTTCCCAGATACTGTTCATAGGTATCCGGTGTATCGATATCATAACCGAAGGCCTGCAGGAACAAATGGCTCACTGCGATTTCATCTTCGGCCTGGGGTAGATGGCCTACCTCCGGGGTATTAAATCCCATCTCTGCTGCCATCTCATCGTTATACCAGACTTCGGTACGAAGCTTTCGCAATTCATCATTGGTTGCATCTCCAACATAAATGCGCCTGTAAACACCTTTTAGCTTATCATCTGCCGCCAGGCGATTATATTCTTCTTCATTCAAGTATTTAAAAGCCGCATCCGCGGTACTTCCGGATTGACGAGATGTCGTCTCCCCAAACTTAGTAATAATACTGCCACCTACAGTAAATAGTGCCGTAAAAAGGAAGGTGCACAATGCGATAGATGCAATGACGATAGCACTTTTCTTCGGATTAGCAAAGACGCTTCGCTTGGCTAGGTTTCGGATGACACGATGGTTATCTACCTTCGGTCCCATGTTGTTTTCTCTTTTCATGGCCGTCCTCCTATGCAATCTGTCCGTCTTCGATGCGAATGATACGATCTGCCATCTGGGCAATCTCTTCATTATGGGTAATCATGACAATAGTCTGACCAAAGCGCTCGCCGATGACCTTAAGGAGGCCAAGGACATCCTGACTGGTCTTGGAATCCAAGTTACCGGTAGGCTCGTCCGCCAAGATGATGGATGGTGCTGCTGCCAAGGCTCTTGCAATAGCCACGCGCTGCTGCTGACCACCGGAGAGCTGGTTGGGATAGGCGTTGACCTTCTCATCCAGGCCAAGGGTGTGAATAATCTCTTCCACATAAGAAGCATCCACCTTGCCGCCGTCTAACTCCACCGGAAGCACGATGTTCTCATAGACGGATAACACAGGTACCAAGTTGAAGGACTGGAATACGAATCCAATTTTCCGACGACGGAATATCGTTAATTCCTCATCCTTCATGTTGCCAAGTTCCTTGCCGTCGATGGTGACGGTACCGGAGGTTGGATGATCCAAGCCTCCTAACATATGTAATAAGGTAGACTTACCGCTTCCGGAAGTACCTACGATTGCCACGAATTCTCCTTTTTCAACAGTGAGGTTTACACCGCGAAGTGCTTGTACG
>JAILCW010000078.1 GCA_024690265.1 Lachnospiraceae bacterium
CGAATCTGAATATCACCACCGATGAGTTCCATTAAACCATTCACATGATCCTCATCGGGATGAGTCACAAACCAATAATCGATGCGATTAACACCATGATACTCCAGGAATGGCCCTATCACATACTCCCCCACCTGCTTTTTCGAACTACTTCCGCCGTCAATAAAGAAGTCGACACCTTCAGGGCTTTGAATATAGATTCCATCTCCCTGCCCTACGGAAAGCATATCGATTTCGAAACCTTTGGAAGAATAGCTAATCACTGCAAAACAAGGTAATAACGCAAGAGATAATGTTGCAACATACCTTATAACCCACCGACTGACTTGCTTTTTCCGATAGTGCCGGGCGCGTTTCCACTTTGGTTCCAAATGTTGTTTTACCAACAGTTGAATTCCCCATACTACCCCAAGGAGAATCCCGTAGTATAAGAGAACCTGCCACCACATAGGTCGCCCCACAATCATTCGAGCAGCCGGAAGATTCAATGTATGATCACAAAGCACCTCATAGAAATACAAAATCCAATGACAAGGGAAAAATAGAATGGCAATCCAAGACTGCAACCCCCAGATTGCACCAACCAAACCACCCAAGAATCCAGCCAATAATCCGGTAGATATCAATACTCCAAGGACTGGCAATACCAATAAATTTAAGCAGACCACATAGGTTGGAAAGCCAAAGAAGAAATACGCGCAAAGAGGTATGGTAACCAATTGCATTCCGGTTCCTGCAATTAGCGCAGAAAACACCACTTCTTTTGCATTTTTATGAAATCTTTTTCCATGGTCCATGCGGTGATGAGTTCTCCACCGAAAATCACAAAGGCTGTCATAGGTTTGCTGCATGGGTTGTGCCACCATCACAACGCCAAGGATTGCCACGAAAGAAAACGCAAATCCGATTTGTTGATATGCATACGGATTTTGCCACAAAAGCACAATAGACATAATGGCAAGTGCAGTGAGCAAATCGTAGCTACGTCCAAATACCGTAGCGATTAAAAGGAGTAAAAACATCCCAACTGCACGATTTGTAGAAACACTACTTCCGGTTAACATGCCATACCCAAGAACGGCAACAGTTGTAATTATAGCAGCGGGCAAATTGGACATTCTTTTTCGAAGCCTTCGAAAAACAAGCATACCTACTAAGGAGATATGTAACCCGGAAATAGCCAGAATATGGCTTATTCCTGTATCCTGAAACAGATTCTTTGCCTCCTTGGATAAATCTCGTTTTTCCCCCAATGTCATTGCTGCCAGAATGCCGCTCTCTTCCCCAGGCAAATATGTTTCATATACTTGTGCTGTTCGCTTCCGAAGCGTATATAATGCCTCTCGCAGACCCACTCTCGGTCTTTGAATCATCCGCATAGATGTTGGTTCTATTACCGCAGGCACCATTTGACTTCGATAGTATTGTTCTTCATCATAATTGCCTTCATTCTCTGCCATACGGAAAGCTTTTACGTTGCCTTCCACATAGTAGACAGCATCCAAACAGCCCCCATCCTCTTTGGATTGCAACACAAGAAGACCGGGCCACCTTCCGTTGTGGGAATTATTCGAAGGCAGTTCGATATTGGAAATCCAATAATACCATTGGTCGTTTTTATATTCTTTTTTTGTAAGAGTCCCGGTAAAGCAAATGGATGTATTTGGTTGAAATAATCGATAGGAATTGTCCATGCAAGATATTGCAAAAAGACCTCGGCCTACGCCGAACAGAAAACACAGAAGTAAGCAACCTCCATGTAGCAGTCGATTCGACTTATGCTGTGAACGGGGACGGCGCCACAATAGTGCAACCGCCCCTCCACATATGCCAATGATGGCAAATATAACATTCTGTTGTAATACAAACAATATGCCAAACAGGAACTCTATTGCAAATTGCAATAGATACCGTTTGTTCATAAAACCTCTTAATCTTCCAGTACCAACGACAGATTCGGTTCGTAAGTACCATTTAATTGATTATTCTCAAGGTCAATCGCACCGGTGGTATTCAATACCGTGATTTTGACCTTGGTAATAGAATCCTGGGTTGTAAGCGAGTTAACAATCGAATAAATCATCGCTTCCTGTGTAACATTGCTCTCCTGATTCAGAATTGCTGCATCCAAGTCCACATAGCAAATACCGTCACTAACTGTAGCATTCAAAACCATGTTGGAAGAAGAAAACGTCGGCTGTGCGCCATTTGTCTCCGGTTGATAGGACAAGTATTTCAGAATCATCGTCGGAAGAAATACATTGGTATTGTAGTGTACCAATCGTGTTTCCTCAATGAGGCTGTCGCCCTTTTCGCTGGGATAATAGAAAGTAATCTGCTTCGTCAGCATGGCCTCCTGTTCCTCTACGAAGTCATCTACAAAGGAATCGGCGGTCATGGCTGTAATCACATTACCATTAGCATCCTTCAGAGGCTCATCTACCACATAGAATGTGACACGTTCCACATCATCCAATTCGCAAAACGTCTTCACTACCGCAGCACGAAGCAAGGCCTCTCTCGTCTTGCCAACGCCTTCGTAATCTCTGGAAAAATGAATCTCCAGCTCATGATTCGACAATGTATAGCTTCGAATACTAACGTTATCCGGAATCGGGTTGATATAATCCACTTCCTGTTTCTTCGCAGTAATCTCCGCAATAATCTCCCCTATCTGACCATCGACATCAGAGGTACGGAAGCTCATTGGTACTGGATACAAGGATGCCGCATTTTTGTCCAAATAATAAACAACGAATCCGGACTCTTCACTCTTTTCCTTCTTACAGGCGGTAAAAATAGCAAGTGCCACCAAAGCAAGAACTAATAATATCAGAAGGATTCGATGTGGTCTTTTCATGATTCCGTCACCTCCTGCTGAATGTAATTCAAAGGAACACGAACATCAAAGGTAGTTCCTTCTCCAAGAACGCTGGCAACCTTAATCTCGCCGTGATGCATATTAATCGCATTCTTTGTAATGGCAAGGCCTAGGCCAGTACCACCAATCTCACGTGAATGAGACTTATCTACACGATAGAATCGCTCAAAAATAAAGTCCAGAGACTCTTCCGGTATACCCATACCGGAATCTTCTACACGAATATAGCAATAACGGTGGTCGGCATTAATAGATACATGCACAAAGCCACCATGCTTGTTGTATTTAATGCCATTTTCAATCAGATTGCTAATCGCCAAGGAAAACTTTACTTCATCGATTTCTACTGTAACCGGTCGGAAGCTCTCCATTACCAGTTCCACCTCCTGCTTTTCAGCAATCGGCTTCAATCGCTTTAAGATTAACTCGATTAGTTCATTCAGATTCACCGGAGCAATGTTTAAGTTAGCGCCGGATTTGTCCATACGAACCAAAGACAACAAATCATTGATAATCTGCGTCTCGCGGTCAATTTCGTTAGTAATATCTCCCATGAATTCCTGATACAATTCTACAGGCACTCCATCACCCATGGAGTTGATAGAGTCTGCCAACACCTTCATAGAAGTCAACGGTGTCTTCAACTCGTGAGACACGTTTGATACAAACTCTTGTCTGGATTCATCCACCTTGTACATTGCATCTGCAAAAGAATTAAATGCTTCTGCCATGTGGCGCAGTTCCGTAAATCCATGTTCTTCCAGTTCCTGATGGCTAACGCCCTTGGCCATATGTCCGATACGGTCAGCCATACGATGAATCGGAAGCGTCATATTACGAGAGAATACCAGTGCCATAATGGTAGACAGAATGAACACAATCAAGATCATTATAGTACCAATGGAACGATAATATTCCATATTCTGTTCCAATGTGCCGGTGGTTTTGTTCACCAAAAGGACACCATCAATCGTGGTATTATCTGTTGGATCCGTGATTGGAACCGTCACAATAATGCAATGATTATCTGCATCATAATAAGAGCAAAGTGCTCCGGATGCACTCTGGATAACATTTGTCCACACAATGGTACGACCATCATACATGTTGTATGTATCCTTAACCACACGCATATTGGAATCAATGACCATGATACGGCCGGAATAAATATTCCCCAAAGTGTTGAGCTGGGTATTGACACTACTAATGGTAGGGTCAGCCAAGTAACCGGTGGTCACTATCTGATTGCTCAGCAACTGCGCTTGTGAGGAGATTCCAATCTCCTCACTGTGCAGGGAACGTTGTTCAAAATAATAAAAGAAAAGATTCACTATGATAATGCATGGCAGGATTCCGGTTAAAAGGATTAACAAAGCCACATGGAATCGCAAGCTATACATTTTATGTATCATACGGTTGAAAAAGTTCATCGCAGAATTCCTACTTCTGATAGAAATATCCCATGCCCCACTTCGTATGGACGTAACGTGGTTCACTCGGATTCGGTTCAATCTTCTCACGGAGGCGACGTACATGTACATCTACCGTACGAGCATCTCCCGGATAATCAGCACCCCAAATAGTCTCCAACAGTTGTTCACGACTATATACCTTGCCCGGATTGCTGACAAAATGCAACAACAAATCAAATTCTTTGGATGTCAGATTCATCTCCACATCCTTAATACGAACGCGTCGGCTCTCTGTATCCAAATACACATCACCACTAATAATCTCTGTAGACTTAGTCTCAGGATTCACATGCGGTGCGCTACGACGCATAATGGCCTTGATACGAGCCTTGACCTCTAAGATATTAAACGGCTTGGTAATGTAATCATCTGCACCATACTCCAAGCCAAGAATCTTGTCCATATCTTCGCCCTTAGCAGTCAACATAACGATTGGCACATTAGACACTTCACGAACACGCTGGCAGACTTCAAACCCATCCATCTTAGGAAGCATAACATCCAACAGAATCATATCAAAGGATTCTGATAAGGCCTTGTTCAAAGCCTCCTCGCCATCATAAGCGCAGTCCACTTCCATGCCGTCCTGCTCTAAGCTAAAGCGAATGCCCTTAACAATTAACTTCTCATCGTCAACTACTAAAACTCTCTTTGCCATATTATCCCTGTTTTCTCTTAATTTGCTACAATCAAATCCTGTATTTGATTGTACACCCCATCTTTAATCCCCGGAATCTGTTTGATATCCTCGGGAGTTGCAAACTTACCGTGCTCCTCACGATACGAAACAATCAAATTTGCCTTAGAATCACCGATTCCCGGAAGCGTCGTTAGTTCGGCCACATCTGCCGTATTAAGATTAACACGTCCATCAGAGGCCGCCTCTTCCGATTCCAACAGTTCTTCATGTTCCGCATTGGAATACACATAAATCATCTGACCATCTTCTAATCTGGCCGCTTGATTCAAATCCATTTCATATGCATCCTCCGCAAGGCCTCCGGCTAATTCAATAGCCTCATATACTCTTGCATCCGATGAAACAGTAAATACGCCGGGTTGCTTCACGCATCCAGCCACTTGAACTACAATCTCATTCGTTTGTTCATCTACCGAATCAGATACGTCTACGTCCGACTCTTGTACTGATTCTTCTTGTTGCTCTATCGTCTCAAAATAAGATTGTCGTCCGCACCCCTGCACCAATAATGCAAGAGCCACACCAGTCAGCACACCTGCTGACTTAACGATTCTTTTTGTCATAAAAAAGTACTCCTTCCAAAAGGTTTGAAAGGAGTCCTGACTACCTCGTCCTTATTGTAACGAAAATTTTACAAGATTACAAGATAGTTTCAATATTATGACGAAGGGGTTAATAACTTACCATAGCGATTCTTCTTCATACAACCAAGTCTGGCATAAATCAGAAAAATCAAGCTTCCCCGTTTCAAAATTATGTTCCGATTGTTCTAAGGATTCCATGCAGAAATATACCTCATGCTTACGTTTCAAGAAATCCTTATCCTCGGAATCATAAATTCCACGAAGCGTCGCTGTGCACCCCTTCGGGATGTTATATTCATAAAAGCAATTGATACCGTGAGATTCCTCCGCATCATCTGTGTACAGCTTGGTATAGAGGCCACGATAATCTTCATCCGATTTATTAACGATTGCAAAGCGATACCCGCGGTCCCCATAGCTGTTCATAGAAAGCCATCCATAGATATCAATTTGATCATTAGAGTACAACAGTGTGCGGTCGGTATAGTCAAAGTGATATGGACACTTCGCCGTTGTTTTTACAACAATCGGATCACGCATTTCGTTAATCGCCACATATTCCCCATGCTGCTTAGTAGAAATGCTAATTTCATCAATAATCATGTTTTCTAACTGTTGATACGGTACATATTCTAACTCTTCATAAACCGTAACTGTGGAGTTCTTCTTGTACTCATAATCGCTGGTTGCTTCAAAACGCTCATCGCAAAGACCATTAGCACCCTGCCAATGAATGTAGATGTCCACCGGTTCATCACGATGATTCTCAACCACCATACAGAAACGAACATTTCCATAGTAGTCGTAATCATCGGAATCATCCCATTGATTACCGGAGAGATAAAATTTGTCTATGGTAATCTTGATGTCATCCTGGTCATAGATGACGCCATCCCCATCAACCTCATAATCTGCCGGCGTATATTCATCGTCAACTTCCTCTGTGAATTCATTCACATCCTCATCCGCGCGATAAGTATTCTCGTCATACTGCCGTTGTTCCTTCCATGACAAAAGCACGCAAACAATAACAAACAATATAGCTGTAACGATCAAGGTATAACGAATATGCTTACGTATCTTTGCCGCCTCTGCCTGAGCTTTTTGTTCTCTTGCAGCAATCAATGCATCGGTTGTTTCATCAACGTATTTTTCCTCTAGCGCATGGCGTAATCTCCACTCTTTATCCTTATCATAGGCAGCACCACAGTTTGGACAGACCTTGTACTTTTGCGTATTTATTTTGGATCCGCAGTAATCACAGGTAATTTCAGGATCTACATAAGAAAGCTTGTTTGCCTTCTGTAACGCCATATTTTTTACTTCTTTACGCGTAAACGCATTGGCCCTCACCCGGATGTACCATGCGATTTCCACAGCAAGTGCGACAAACAATGCAAAAACTAACATTCCTAATAATCTGTCTGACATATCAAGTAACACCCTCTTCTATAAAACTCAACCTCTAGATTAGCCCTCCCTGATTCAATATGCAATCCTATTTTTGCAACCTCATATCAACCCATAGTTCAATAAAAAAAGGATCCCCCGAAAGGAATCCTTTTATCAAAAGCAGTGTAATCTATAATTTTAGAAAACAGGAACAACAGCTCCTGGATATGTCTCGTTAATATAGTCTCTTACGTTGTCAGCAAGCACTGCCTTCACAAGAGCCTTGGTCTTCTCAGTGTTCTCATTGCCTGCCTTCACGCAGATGACATTCGCATATGTACCAGCTGCAAGAGAATCGGAAGCCTCTACAGCAATTGGAGCAGAAAGTCCGGCACCGAGTGCATAGTTACCATTGATTACTGCGATATCTACATCCTGAATTGCCTTTGCAGCCTGTGCTGCCTCTAACTCCTGGATATCCAAGTTCAATGGGTTCTCTTCTATATCCAGCTTTGTTGCAGTAATGCCTGCGTCTGCCTTTAACTTAATGAGCCCCTGTGCTTCTAATAACAATAATGCGCGTGCTTCGTTGGTGGTATCGTTTGGTACTGCAACAACTGCACCTTCCTGAAGGTCAGCTAGTGAAGCAGTCTTACCAGCGAAGATTCCCATTGGTTCAAAGTGAACAGATGCTACACTTACAACGTGAGTTCCGTTCTCAGCGTTGAAGTCATCCAAATATGGCTGATGCTGGAAGAAATTCGCATATAAGTCACCATCTTCGACAGCCTTGTTTGGAAGTACATAATCGTTGTACTCCTTAATCTCAAGGGTATATCCCTCAGCAGCTAAGTTCTCTTTTACAATCTGCAAAATCTCAGCATGTGGTGTTGGTGTTGCACCAATAACGATTGTCTTATCATCTGCCTTAGATCCGCATCCTGCCAAAGAACTAATTGCTAATGCAGCAATTGCAATAATACTTAAAACTCTCTTTTTCATAACTTCTTTCTCCTATCAATCTTATCCACAAGTCGCATACCGCCTTCTTGGAAAATCTGAACGATTAACACCAGAATGGCTACGGTAATGAGCATCACATCTACCTGATAACGGTAATATCCGTAATTGACAGCAATTGCACCAAGTCCGCCTCCTCCGACGAATCCGGCCATTGCAGAATAGCCAAGAATGGTTGCAAAGGAAATGGTCATTCCAATGAGAAGCGATGGTCTTGCTTCAGGAATTAATACCTTTCGAATAATCTGCCAATTGGTGGAACCCATGGCCTTGGCTGCTTCAATGACGCCGGCATCCACTTCCTTCAAAGAAGATTCCACCATACGTGCCACAAAAGGAGCCGCTGCTACAACAAGCGGAACGATGGTTGCTGTAGAGCCAATGGTTGTTCCTACTACTTTTCTGGTAAATGGAAGAATGGCCACTACCAAAATCAAAAACGGAACAGAACGTACCACATTAATTACAAAACTAAATATTGCATAAATCACTTTGTTCGGAAGGATGCCATCCTCAGCAGTTACATACAAAAGTACTCCTAGCGGAATACCAATCACGTACGCTGCCACAGTGGATACCACAACCATGTAAAAGGTTTCTCCGATGCCCTGAGCCAAAAGGCCTAAAATCTGACTATCCATGATTTACACCTCCTGCATACTTACTAATTCTGACGGAATATCTTTGGCCAATAGGAAGTCCCGAATGGCCTGCAAAGAAGCACGATCACTAGGAGCCTCAATAAGCATTTGTCCGTAAGCAGTTCCATTAATGTCCTCGGTACGAGCACCAAGGATATTCAACTCCAACCCCGTATGCAGAATTAATTGGGATAACACCGGTTCATAGGAAGAACGGCCATCAAATACAATTCGGATAAAGTCCTTGGTCGGTACCGGAATTCCTTCGGAAGCATCCGGAATCACCAGCTTCTTGCCGGTTTCCGACTTCGGATTCTCAAAAATCTCTTGTACCGTTCCAACTTCTTCTACCACACCACTACTCATCACTGCTACACGATCGCAAATCTGCTCTACCACACGCATCTCGTGAGTAATGATAACAATGGTAACGCCCATCTTCTTATTAATGTCCTGAAGCAACGTCAAAATATTGCGGGTGGTCAAGGGATCTAATGCACTGGTTGCCTCATCACAAAGAAGAACCTTGGGATTCGTTGCAAGTGCTCTTGCAATGGCAACACGCTGCTTTTGTCCACCAGACAACTGGGATGGATAAGCGTATGTCTTGTCTGCCAGATCTACCACATCCAGAAGTTCCTTGGCACGTTCTCTTGCAGCCTTCTTATCTACCCCGGCAATCTCCAGTGGATAACAAATGTTATCTAGCACATTGCGCTGGGACAGCAGATTAAACTGCTGAAAAATCATGCCGATGCTACGACGCGCTTCTCTTAGCTCCTTATCAGATGCCTTGGTCAAATCCAAGTCTCCAAACAAGACTCTACCCTCTGTTGGACGCTCCAACAGATTCAGGCAACGTACCAGTGTGGACTTTCCGGCGCCGGAAAATCCGATGATTCCAAAGATTTCTCCGTCACGGATTTCAAGGTTCACCTGCTGCACCGCAGACACTTTTCCATCCGTAGTAGGGAAAATCTTGGATACATTCTCCAAATAAAACATAATTACTATTCCATTCCTTTGTTTTGTCGACTTAACATAGACGAGTATACGGATTTTTTATACAACTGTATAATATCCAAAAAATATCGCAGGTTATAGGTAAAATCTATAACCTGCGATACGTACCGTTTAATCCAAAACCGATTCTTTATAATTCTGTAATTCTTCTATATACTTGGTGGCAATATCCGATAATACCGTATCCTTCGGTGCAATATAACCAATGGTCATAGTCTCATCTACATCCACACGAACCGCCACGTAATCAGAACCATTCAAATCCTCACAGATGATTCCGGAGCATAAGGTGTATCCGTTAATTCCCACCATAAGATTCAGCATAGAGGCACGATCGTTTACACGAACCATCTGCTTGTAATCATAGGTAGTGATAATCTCCTCCGCAAAATACAGGGAATTGTGATCCCCCTGTTCGAAGGCTAAGCACGGATAATCATTCAAATCTTCCATGGTTACCTTCTTCTTCTTAGAAAGTGGATTGCTCTTATGCATGTATGCATAGATGTTGCAAGTAAACAGTGGTGTAAATACCAGTCCCGATTCCTTGAACATCTTCTGTAACACATCGCGATTGAAATCATTAAGATACAAAACCCCAACTTCGCTCTTACGTTCCTTCACGTTCTTAATGACGTCATAGGTCTGGGTCTCATTCACGCCAAACTCGAACTCTTCCATGCCATACTGCTTAATTACTTCCACGAAGGCATTCACCGCAAAGGTATAGTGCTGCATAGAGACATGGAAGGTACGCTTCACATTGCTCATGGAGATATACTTGGCATTCAATATCTCATACTGCTGTACCACCGAACGAGCATATCCAAGAAATTCGGAACCTTTTACGGTCAGTGAAATTCCCGACTTGCTGCGGTTAAATATATCAAATCCCACTTCCTGTTCTAAGGACTTTAAGGAAGCCGTCAGTGACGGTTGGGATATAAACAGGCGCTTTGCTGCGTCATTAATGGAATTTTCCTTGGATAATGCAATCACATATTGCAATTGTGTTAGTGTCATAGTCTTCCCCTACTTTTACAAGATAGACTTATTCTATCACATCCAATACACGACGCAAACGTACTTCCATCTCATCAAATCCTGCCTCATCCATAATCAGCGGCGGCAGCATACGAAGCACGTTACCTCCGGCAGATAATACGATCAGCCCTTCATCTAATGCCTTCGTTAGAATCTGTCCTACCGGTATGTGCTCATCAATGAGTAAGCCCTGCATGAATCCCATGCCGCGATATCCAAGAACGAACTCATAATCCTGGGTAAGTCTCTGTAGCTTCTCCTCGAAATAAGGTGTCAATTCCTGTACGTGCTCCGGAAGCTTCATGGATTCCATCAAGTCAATGGACTTTGCAACTGCCGCACATACCAATGGGTTTCCGCCATAGGTAGTACCATGGTCACCAGGTACAAGAGATGCCTTCGCCACATTATCCGTTACTAGAAATGCACCTACCGGAACGCCGCCTCCTAAGGCCTTAGCTGTGGTCATTATGTCTGGTTTTACTCCGTAAAGTTGCCAGGTGAACATAGCGCCACAACGGCCCATACCGCACTGAATCTCATCAAAGATAAGAAGAATATCCTTTTCATCACATAAGCTGCGCAGACCTTCTAAGAATTCCTGCGTTGCCGGATAGATGCCACCCTCCCCCTGCAAGGTCTCACAGAGAATGGCGCAAGTTTTATCCGTCACCTGCTGCTTGACACTATCTAAGTCATTAAAGGTTGCAAACTTTACTCCATCCATCAGCGGGTAAAATGGTTCCCGATAATGATTGGTTCCTGTCACAGACAATGCACCTACGGTGCGTCCGTGGAAGGAATGGTCCATGGCAATAACTTCATGTCCGGCAAATCCATCGCGCAAGTATGCGTACTTCTTGGCTACTTTGATGGCACCCTCAATAGCTTCTGCGCCGCTGTTGGTAAAGAAGACTTTGTCCATCTTGGACACCTTGCAGAGCTTCTCCCCTGCTTCTGCCAATGGTGGATGATAATAGAGATTGGAGGTATGGGTGAGCTTCTGAATCTGCTTTTGCAATGCCAACTCATACTCCGGATTGCCATAACCGAAAGCCATGACACCTATACCAGACGCAAAATCCAAATACTCCTTGCCATCGGTATCATAGAGGTGTACTCCCTTGCCATAATCAAATACCACAGGGAAACGATTATATACGTGTAACAGATGTTCTTCTGCCTGATTGATATACTCTGTCTGTGTCATGTCATCCCCCTATGCCTTATAAAATCTGGTATCTTCGTCTTTGATGATTGCTGTTCCGATACCACGATTGGTAAAGATTTCCAATAATAAACAATGTGCAATACGACCATCTAAGATATGCACACGAGATACGCCCTGTTCAATGGCATCGATGCAATTGTTTAACTTCGGCAACATGCCACCGCCAATAAAGCCTTCACCAATGAGGCTTCTCGCTTCGGACAAGGTCAGTTCCGATATCAAGGTTCCCTTGTCGGAAGGATCCTTCAGTACGCCCTCGATGTCGGTTAAAAATGCAAGCTTCTCAGCCTCCACTGCTTTGGCAATGGCGCAGGCTGCATCATCTGCGTTGATGTTATAGGTCTCGAAGTTCTCATCCAATCCCGTCGGACATACGATTGGAAGGAAGTCCCGTTCCAACATATCCAATAGAATCTGTGGATTGACCTCCGTCACCTCGCCAACATATCCAATATCCTGACCATCGGAATACTTCTTGCGAACCTTTAGGAGACCGCCATCCTTACCGCTGATACCGATGGATTGCACACCTAACTCCTGTACCATGGTAACTAAGGACTTATTCACTTTGTTCAATACCATCTCTGCCACTTCCATGGTGGCTGCATCCGTCACACGAAGGCCATTGACAAACTGAGCTTCCATACCTACTTTGCCAACCCATTTGGAGATTTCTTTTCCACCACCATGAACAATAATCGGTTTGAATCCAACCAGCTTTAGCAGGGTGACATCCTGAATGACACTCTTCTTTAACTCCTCATCCAACATGGCACTGCCACCGTACTTTACAACAATAATTTTGCGATTAAATCTCTGGATATACGGAAGGGCTTCAATCAGCACTTCCGCCTTTGCCATTACCTGTTCCATAGAATCTGTTGCCATCTCTTTTTCCTTCACTTTCCTTTTTACAATTGTTGCACTTCCAACATTATGAACGATAGTCTGCGTTAATCTTCACGTAATCATAGGTAAGATCACAGCCCCAAGCCGTGGCCTCTCCATCCCCTTCATGCATGTCCACATATACCGTCACCGCATCAGCTTTCATAATGGATAGTGCCTTCTCTTCATCGAAGTCCACCGGCACACCATGGTCGAAGACTTGCAACTCTCCCACACTGCTTCGGAAGAACATCTCAACGTCATTTTCATCAAAGTCCACGCCGCTATATCCCATGGCACATAGGAATCGGCCGAAGTTGGCATCACACCCGAAGATAGCTGCCTTGGATAAGTTACTTCCCACAATGGCTCTGGCCATGGTTTTAGCATCTGCCGTAGACTTGGCATTCACCACAGTGGTCTCGAACAATTTGCTGGCGCCTTCTCCATCCGCCGCCATTTTCTTAGCCAAGGTTTCGCAAATAAAACGAAGCGCTTCTTTGAAGGTCTCGAAATCTGCACCTTCTTCGGCAATCAATGGATTCTCCGCCAATCCATTGGCCATAAGAAGTAAGGTATCATTGGTGGAGGTATCTCCATCCACCGTAATCATATTAAAGGTATCTGCCACCACTTCGCTGGTTGCCTTCTGCAACAAAGACTTCTCGATGGCTGCATCGGTTGTAAGAAATGCCAGCATGGTGCACATATTCGGATGAATCATACCGCTACCCTTACTCATACCGCCAAGGGTTACCACCTTACCACCAATCTCGAAGGTGACTGCCACTTCCTTATTCACCGTATCCGTAGTCATAATTGCCCGAGAAGCTTCTGTTCCGGCTAATACGCCCTCTGCCAAGGTCTTACTCATCATGGCAACACCAGCCTCTAATCGATCTACCGGAAGTTGCATACCGATTACTCCGGTAGACGCCACCGCCACCTGTTCATAAGGGACACCAAGTTCCTTCTCTACTGCTTTTGCAGTAGCTTCACAAGCAGCAAAGCCTTCCGCTCCGGTAGCCGCATTGGCAATGCCCGAATTAATAACAATAGCCTGCATTGGTTTACCGGATGATACCACCTGCTGGTCCCACTTCACGCAGGCAGCTTTCACTACATTGGTTGTAAATGTTCCTGCACACACACAGGGTTCTTTGGAATAAACCATAGCCATGTCTGTACGATTTTTATATTTGATATTTGCCTCACAACTGGAAGCCGTAAAGCCCTTTGCGGCAGTGACACCGCCTCTGATTGTATTCATAATCATTCTTCCTTATCAGCTGTTAAATCTCGTAATGTTCTCTTCATTCAGAACAAAATCATAGGTGTATAGGTCGTCTCTAAGCCTCCAACCCTCTTCATGCCAAAACTGATTACCAATCTCATTACTGGTAAATGCCACCAGATTCACTTTATTGATATGTTCTTGTTGTAATGCCCGCATGGCTGTAGTTGCCATAGCTTTACCAATGCCCTGCCGGCGCATATCTTCGCGCACACAAACATGATAGAAGCACCCACGGCGACCATCATGGCCACAGAGAATGGAGCCAACCACCTCTCCACCGGACAACGCAACAACGCTGATCCCCGGATTCCTACGAAGAAACCGTTCTACGCCTTCCTTGGAGTCGTCCATGCTACGAATACCAAATCCATGAATGGTCATCCATAACGCATGAACCGATTCATAATCCCGCAGTGTCATAGGACGAATCTCATATTCCTTTTCCTTCATCTTTTTCCTTTTCCTTTTCTTTTCCCTTTTCCTATGGAAACATTGGTGCCAGATTCAGTCCTGTTTTTTCATCGAGTCCAAAGAGGATATTCATATTCTGAATAGCCTGACCGGCTGCACCCTTCACCAAATTATCCAGCGCCCCCATCATCACCACACGATGGGTACGGGGATCGATTTTGAAGTTAATATCAAGAAAGTTACTGCCTTCCACCCATTTGGTCTCCGGTGTAGCCTCTCCCTCTAAAACACGAATAAAGAACTCATTATCGTAATACTTCTTATAGCAATTGCGAATCATCTCATCCGTTGGATACCCCACACTTCCATCC
Organism: Lachnospiraceae bacterium; assembly: GCA_024690265.1. Lineage (GTDB taxonomy): Bacteria > Bacillota > Clostridia > Lachnospirales > Lachnospiraceae > XBD2001. The sequence continues at coordinate 14,956 of JAILCW010000078.1, forward strand.
GGTAAAGTTACCTGATTCAATGAAGCATACTCCGTAGCAAGGATGCCACGATTCATCGGTGCTAAATGTGGTGTAAAGCTTACAACAACTTCCTGATTGCAAGCATATCCCAACTGTTCCTCGATCTCCGGAGTATGACGATGGGTTGTAACGCCGTATGCCTTCATACTCTCATTGACCTCACAAAAGAGATTCGGCAGTTTCGCACCTCGTCCAGCACCGCTGGTACCGCTCTTGGCATCTATAATCAATGTATTCGGATCAATGAATCCATCCTTAACCAATGGATATGCTGTTAATATAGAACAAGTAGTATAACAGCCAGGGTTGGCAATCAGTCTCGCCGTCTTAATCTCTTCCCGATTAACTTCACACAGTCCGTATACTGCCTCTTCTATAAACTGTGGGCTCTTATGCTCTATGCCATACCACTGCTCATAAACCTTTACATCCTTGATACGATAATCTGCAGATAAATCAATGACCTTGCATTTCGACAGAATGTCCTCCGATAAAAGACCTGCCAAATAGCCCTGTGGAGTTGCCGTAAAAATCACGTCCACCAAATCTGCCATATCATCCAGGCGATCTTCCAAGCATTCATCTTCTACCAATTGGAAAAAGTTCCGATATACATTGGCGTATTTCTCATCCACGTAACTCTTGCTGCCGTACCACACAATCTGCGCATCCGGATGTCCGAGAAGCAGTCGAACCAGCTCCGCGCCTGCATAACCTGTGGAACCAACGATTCCTACCTTAATCATATGTAACCTTCTTTCCTTTTATATAACATGCAACAAACATGCACATATCGTGGCATTTGCTACACCATAAACTAGTATACATCAAGTTGCCTGACTTCAATCTATGAATATTTCTATCACTATTATTGAATAATTATACATTTTTGTTTTTCGCGTTTCAAGAAAAATGTTCACATGATTAGTTTGAATATCAGCATTTTTATTATGCAAAATATACACTTGCAGTATTTTTGTTGATAATGTATATTATTGCATAAGAATCAGCAAGCGGTTTTGAAAGCAAAGGAAATGACTGAAAAGTCGAAAAAGGAAAAAGATCGTCTGAAAAAGGAAAAAGGTATTACTGCTGACAAAACCGGTTGCATCCGATTCTGTTGTTACAGGATCTAATAGGAAAGGAAGAAAACTGATTATGAGTGAAAAGATTGTATTGGCCTACTCCGGCGGGTTAGACACCACAGCCATTATTCCATGGCTCAAAGAGAATTACGATTACGAAGTTATCTGCTGCTGCATTGACTGCGGACAGGGGGAAGAGTTAGACGGATTAGAAGAACGCGCAAAGCTTTCCGGCGCTTCGAAGCTTTATATCGAAGATATTACCGATGAATTCTGTGACGACTATATCATCCCTTGCGTACAGGCCGGCGCTGTATATGAGAACAAGTACTTACTTGGCACTTCCATGGCCCGTCCCGGCATTGCCAAAAAGCTTGTAGAAGTTGCCAGAAAAGAAGGCGCAACTGCCATCTGCCACGGTGCAACCGGCAAGGGTAACGACCAGATTCGTTTCGAGCTTGGTATCAAAGCCTTAGCTCCAGATCTTAAGATTATTGCTGCATGGAGAGATGACAAATGGACCATGGATTCCAGAGAATCTGAAATCGAATACTGCAAGGCCCATGGCATTGACCTTCCATTTTCCGCAGATCAGAGTTATAGCCGCGATCGTAACCTTTGGCATATCTCCCACGAAGGCCTGGAACTTGAAGACCCCGCCAACGAACCAAATTACGATCACCTTTTGGTACTTGGCGTATCTCCGGAGAAAGCTCCGGAGGACGGTGAGTATGTAACCATGACCTTTGAAAAGGGTATTCCGACCTCCGTCAATGGCAAGAAGATGAAAGTTTCCGATATCATCCGCGAGTTAAATAAACTTGGCGGCAAGCACGGTATCGGTATTGTAGACATCGTTGAGAACCGTGTGGTTGGAATGAAGAGCCGTGGCGTCTATGAGACTCCTGGTGGAACCATTCTTATGGAGGCACATGCTCAGCTTGAGGAATTGGTTCTTGACCGTGCTACTATGGAAGCTAAAAAAGATATGGGCAATAAGATGGCTCAGATTGTTTACGAAGGAAAGTGGTTCACTCCTCTCCGCGAGGCTGTTCAGGCATTCGTAACTTCTACCCAGGAATATGTAACCGGCGAGGTAAAGTTCAAGCTCTACAAGGGCAACATCATCAAGGCCGGCACCACTTCCCCATATTCTCTGTACAGTGAATCCTTGGCAAGCTTCACCACAGGTGACCTCTATGATCACCACGATGCCGAAGGCTTCATTACCCTATTCGGTTTACCACTGAAAGTGCGTGCGATGAAGATGCAGGAAAACGGATTATTGGATAAGTAAAAGAACAAGAGCTCCTCATTACGAGGAGCTCTTATTTTATATATGATAAGGGATTTTGATGACCTCTTGCTTGGTCAACTCATGGCTTCGTTCATCCGGTTGAGAGAATCCCACATACAGCGTAAAATTCTTGCCATATATATCACGTATTCCCTCGTTATTTACACTTGTAAAAGCACATTCTCCAATGGAAATCTCCGCTTCATAAGTTTCTCCCGGATTCAAGGAAACCCTACGGAATCCGCACAAGGTAGGATGTAATACTGCAAATGTGCTATCTTCGTCTTTGATGTATACCTGCAGCACATCCGACGTTGGCGTATTGAACGGATTGCTAACTGTTACATGTACACACTTTGTATCATCGATAGTTGCATTTACAACATCCAACTTACCATAAGTCAGACCATATCCAAATGGATATAATGGTGTTCCTGTGAAGTATCGATAGGTACGATTCTTCATAGAATAATTCTCAAATGGCGGAAGGTCCTCCGTATCACGATAAAAGGTCACCGGAAGCTTTCCAGATGGAGATACATTGCCAAGCAATATATCCGCAACATCCTCTCCTCCTCTTGCACCCGGATACCACACCTGCAAAACTGCAGCAGCCTTTTCATCTGCTAATCGCAAATCCATTGCAGATCCCGTCATATTAACTACAATCACCGGCTTTCCACAATCTAATACGCTACGCATCAATCGGCGTTGCGGTGATGGGAATTGCAAATCCTTCTTATCTCCGGAAGCATCCGAATTACCGGTATCTCCTTCCTCACCTTCCAAGGTTTCATCCAAACCAACCACAAGGACTACCACATCCGAGTAATCACATACCGTCATAGCCTCTGCCAAACGGTCTGCCTTCGTAGGCTTAGACAGTGGTTCCACATTGTTCTTCCAGAGGTGGCAGCCTTCCGAATAAAGCACTCGAACATCATCGCTCATCGCATTCTGAATACCTTCTAATACCGTCACATATCGCTGCGCCGTACCATGGTAATTGCCAATCAACGCCTTACGGCTATTAGCATTCGGTCCAATAACGCCAATGGTATGAATACTTTCTGTTTTCAGAGGAAGAATTCCATCATTCTTTAGTAGTACGATACTCTCCCTCGCAGCCCGATGTGCCAGAGCTTCATGCTCCTTGGTGGCAACATCCAACCATCCCAGATGATCATATTCCGTCTCATCGAACAATCCCAGGAGAAATCGCGTGGTAAATAATCGTACACAGGACTGCGTAATATACTCCTCCGTCACCAATCCCTGCTCTACAGCAGACATTAATTTACCGTAGGTACATCCGCAGTTTAAGTCACATCCCATTTCCAGTGCCAGCTTTGCAGATTCTTCCGCCGTCTTGGTAATGTTGTGATTTTCATGAATATCACGTAACGCCCAGCAGTCAGATACCACATGGCCTTCAAAGCCCCAACCATCACGTAATATGTCTTTTAGTAAAACTTTGCTAGCGCAGGAAGCCTCCCCATTCACACGGTTATAGGCACCCATAACCGCTTCTACACCACCTTCTTTGACGCATCGTTCAAAGGCCGGCAGATAGGTTTCCTCCATATCCTTTTTGCTTACTTTGGCATCAAAGGAATGACGTATAGCCTCCGGACCGGAATGTACAGCAAAATGCTTAGCACATGCCGCTGCCTTTTTGAATGCACCTTTCCCCTCGATGCCATGGATAAAGGACACCCCTAAGCTTCCGGATAAAAACGGATCCTCACCATAGGTTTCATGGCCTCTACCCCATCTTGGATCACGAAAAATATTGATATTGGGAGACCAAAAAGTAAGACCTTTATAAATATCTCGGTCATCCCGCTTGGACATCTCATTGTAACGCGCGCGGCCTTCGGTAGAAACACAATCTCCTACCCGTTCCAATAAGTCCGTATCAAAGGTTGCCGCCAAACCGATTGCCTGTGGGAACATGGTTGCTGTTCCCCCGCGGGCTACGCCATGCAGTCCTTCATTCCACCAGTTGTACTCCGGTACCCCAAGCCTTGGAATTGCAGGCGCGTTGTACATTAATTGAGAAGCTTTCTCTTCGATTGTCATCTGATCTACCAGAGATACTGCTCGTGCTCTTGCTTCTTGTCGATTCATAGTTTTATCCTTTTTTTAGTGTTCTCTTTTCAAAGGTGTTAGCCCTTAACTGCACCTGCAGTCAAACCATCTACAATCTGGTTAGAGAATGCGCAGTAAACAGCAATCGTTGGAATAATTGCAATAATAATTGCCGCAAACATCTGCGAATAGTTGGTATTGTAAGGTCCAACGAATTTGGACAAGGATACCGGCAAGGTCTTGATATTATCGTCAGAAATAAATACCATCGCCAGTAACAATTCATTCCAATTTGCTACAAATGTCATTAATCCTGTTACAAACAAGCCAGTCTTAGCCAATGGTAGGCAAACACGGAAGAAAATCTTATAGATGGAACATCCGTCAATGCAGGCTGCCTCTAACAATTCGTTTGGTATACTTCGGAAAAAACCGGACATAATATAAATCGTTACCGGCAATGAAAAGGTCAAATACGGTAACACTAATCCCCACAAGTTGTTGGAAAGACCGATTTTTGCAAATCGTGTAAACAGCGGAATCAGCACACAATGTACCGGAATCATCATTCCCAGCAAAAAGTATGTAAGTACAAGCTTGGACAGCTTCCACTGCATCCGTGCGATGGCAAATGCAATCATAGAGCCAACCAGCATACTAAGTAACAATGTAATCACGCATACCAGGAAGGAATTCCAGGTTGCAATTCCCAATTTTCCTGCCGTCCAAGCAACTACGTAGTTGTCAAAACATAGTTGCTTCGGCAGCGAAAATGGTGAGGAAAAAATTTCAGCATTGGTTTTAAAAGATACGGTAAATACCCATAACAACGGCACCAAATAAATGGCAGCCATGATACAGAAGAATATATATATAACTATTTTCCAAATGGAAACTCGTTTTGTTGTCTTCTTCATAATCCCCTCCACTAGCTTTCGTACTGATCCGTCTTAAATGCAGCATTGATAAGTCCCGTCATAATCAAACACATAACTAACAAAACAACACCAATTGCACTAGCGTAACCATACTTAAAATACTTAAATCCCTGCGTATAAAGGTGTGTCGCCAATACTTCCGTCGCATGGTTAGGACCACCTTCTGTCATGTTAAAAATCAAGTCAAAAAACTTAAGGGAACCAATGGCATTCAAACTCATTGCTGTACCTACCATCGGTTTAATTAGTGGCAAGGTAATATATCGAAATGACTGAGCCTTCGAACAGCCGTCAATTTCGCTTGCTTCATATAATGTTTTACTGATACCGGAAATCTGTGCCATATACAGCATCATAGATTGGCCTACGTACTGCCATAAGGCTACGAATCCGATGACCCACATCGGCAAAATAATGAATCCATGTGTATCCATCAACCACAAAGGTCCCTTGATATTCCACATCTTCAGCAACTGATTGACACCAAGCTTCGGGCTGAAGATAAACATCCACAAAAGTCCCAATGCTGCAGATGACAAAACACACGGTAAATAGATGACGTTTTTAAAGAAGTTTCTGCCCTTTTGAATGTTGGTCAATAGGCCTGCTAACAGCAGGCCCATGATCAACTGAGTGACACAGGAAAAAACCAAGAAGAACATGGAGTTCTTCAGCGCGACCTTCATCGTATCATCACGCAATAACATTGTATAGTTTTTGAAACCAATGAATTTGGGCGGTGTCAGCGCATCATAATTACAGAAAGAGTAAAAGATGGACTGGCAAATCGGAATAAATAACACAAAAGTAAACAGCAAAAATCCCGGCACCACAAATATGCATATGGCTTTTTTATCCTGTAAAAGCTTATTCATAGTTTTCCCCTTTATCACATATACTTTCGTAAAATCTATCGAATATTGTCTACATACCAATCTTCAATAGTTTGGAGGCCCTCCTCCGGAGTCACATTTCCTAAATAGATGGATACCATCGTATCATCAAAGAAGGAGCCAGCCTCAGTAGTTGCCAAAGACTCATTCAAGAATCCGAAGGTTCCTGTTGCATTTCCAAAGATGTCCATTACATATGCAAGTTGTGCAGGAGCTGCCTCTTCATCATAAGAAACCTTAGTTACAGGAATCTTTCCACCTTTTTCAGCAGTATACTTCTGAGCAGTATCATCAGTAAAGTACTTCATCAATGCTGCTACTGCTTCTGGATGCTTGGTAGTTGAGCTCATAGCAAGTGAGTCAGACTTAGCAATAACACGGTTTGGATCATTTCCACCTGCAAGACCAGGGAACTGGAATACACCGCACTTGCTCTCAAAAGCAGCGTTAGAACCATTGATCTGACCAATTGCCCAAGAACCCTGAATGAGGATTGCAGCTTCTTCATTGTAGAATGCAGCAGTTGCAACATCATTGGTATCTCCGGCAGCGGTCTCCTGGAAGTACTGAGATAACTCTAACATCTTGTTAACAGCATCTAAGGTCTTGTCATTCTTCCAGCTCTCGGTTCCAGCTTCCATAGCTTTCAAATCAACGCCTTCACGGTCGAACAGATATGCACAAAGCATGGATAAGCACCATGCAGTACCTGCAGAAATTGTAATAGGTGTATAACCTGCATCCTTTAACTTCTTGCAAGCATCCAGCAACTCATCATAAGTCTTCGGCACCTCAACGCCTGCATTTGCGAACATCTCGGTATTGTAGAATACACATGCTGCAGCGATGTTAAGTGGTACTGCATAAATCTTGCCATCATAGGTCTGCTGAGAGAAAACACTGTCGCTTGAGAAGGTATCCTTCCAGCCATCAGCTTCCAGATAAGGTGTTAAGTCAGCTGCTACACCAGGCTCAACATAAGTGGTCAGGTTTGGTCCCGGACTTACGATGAAGCAATCCGGCGTCTCACCAGAAGCTACCAAAGCATTCAACTTGGTGTAGTACTCTTCCAAGTTGGTGGTAATAGGAGTTACATGGTAAACACCTTCGTAATCCTTATTGAAACGGTCAACTACATCCTTGTATCCTAAGGAGATCAAGTCTTCCGTAGCATTCAGATCATCCCAAAACATCCAGGTAATTTCCTCTGCTCCACTACTGCTGCTTCCACCAGATGCTGTCTCCCCACCGTTTCCACTTGCTCCACAACCGGCAAATGCGGTCAATGCCATCGTTGCAGAAAGTAAAATTGATAAAAGCTTTTTCTTCACAAACAATACCCCCTTTTCTTGTTATTGTTACGTTTGTGTTGCTATATTCATACTAGCATCGCATTCACCAGAGATGCTTTTCAATTCTTGCGGAAACAGTTCCTAATTATTGCTATTTCAGATGGACAAAAAGTGCGAATTGTGAATTGCCACCAATTTATTTTTAGAAATATTATGCAGATTATCTAATAATTTGTCATTCAATTAAAAGATATTGCGTTTTTAGCCTAAAAAAGTCATAGTAAATCTGATATATGAAATAGCAAGAACTGTATAATCTTTTGTTTTGAGGATTGCCATTTCTTGCATATCTATAAAAAGGGGAAAACTATGATTGAGACACTCAACGGCATTGTCGAAACCGTGCACTATCTTGGGAATACCAAGCTAAAGTTCTATCTAAATCAAGAATACGAAGACTATCCGCCCCATTGGCATACTCCGGTAGAGATTATTATGCCTACACGCGGCGGCTATTCTGCTGTCTGTGGCGATGAGCGTTACGAGCTACAGGAAGGAGATATTCTCTTCATCTGTCCTGGGGCCATCCACAGTCTCTATGCGCCTAAGGACGGGGAACGCATCATCTTTCAGATTGGCACTTCTTCCCTAAGCGATATCAAAGACGTGGATACGGTACTCTCTTTGTTGTCACCGGCCATACTAATCACAGCAAAGGACCACCCTCATATTCATGAAGAAATCCAAAAGATCATTCGTGACATTCAGGATAAGTACTTTGGAGACAGCTTTTTCTCTGAGTCCTATATCTATAGCAAGTTTCTAATGATGCTATCTCTCATCGGTCAGAACTATACACATGCAGCCGATCAACTATCTTCCAACCTGAACCGGCAGCAGGAATACACCGATATGTTTCTTACTATTTGTGACTATATTTCCAGCCACTGCACCGAGGATTTAACCTTGGACCAGGTGGCGGAACAGGCAGGCTTTAGCAAGTTCTACTTCACAAGACTGTTTAAGCAGTTTACCAATGTTTCATTCTATAAGTATCTGAATCAGAAACGCATTGCTATGGCCGAAACGCTATTGATTGATGAAAAGAATTCCATTACGGATGTGGCACTTGGATGCGGTTTTTCATCCTTGTCTGCCTTTATTCGTATGTTTAAAATCGTAAAAGGTTGTACGCCGACAGAATATCGGAAGATGCAACATGAATGCTAGAAAGGCGACCGAACTATGTTAACACTTGGATTACTCTATCAAAATGGAATGATGTTGCAACGCAACAAGCCAATCATAATTGTTGGAAATGCAACAGATGGTGACCGGATTACCGGAACATTAGAACAAGATACAGCAACGACTACCGCGACCGATGGCCGTTTCCGATTGGAATTTCCTCCACGGGAAAGCGGACGAAATCTAGAACTTACCATCCGTAATCATCAAGAAGAAATAACCATTTCCGACATCACCATGGGAGATATTTATATTGCCGGTGGTCAGTCCAATATGGAATTCTTTTTGAAATACGAGGCCCATTGGGAGGATACCATGACGGATGCCAAATCCAATCCCTCCTCTCGTTCTATTCATTTGTTCAATGTTCCTCAGATTTGTTTTGAAGGGCATACGAGACACAACCCAGCTTATGGTCATTGGTTCACACCGGATGTTACTGAGGACTTGGCGTGCTTTTCTGCCCCGGGCTATTACTTCGCCAAAGAAATACAGCGCCACCAGGAAGTCCCGGTAGGCATCATTGGTTGTAACTGGGGTGGAACCACTGCCACCTCTTGGATCCCCGCCGAACTATTAGAAGAAGGTCCTCTCTCCACCTATCTAAAGGAATATGACGAAGCCTGCGCCCTCTATTCCGAGGAAGAAATGCGACGCATCAGCTTAGATGCTTGGGCTTGGGAAGATTCCAGAGAAAATGCCGAGACATTTGAGCCGCTCCTATACGGACGAGACCGTGCATGGCAGCTCGACTATATCAAACGAACTGCAAATAACCCCGTTATTCCTATGGGACCATATAACATCAATCGTCCCGGTGGATTATACGAAACCATGCTACTTCGCATCGCAGGTTTTCCATGCACCGGAGTACTGTGGTATCAAGGAGAATCCGATTGTGGCCTTGCACATGCCAAGCTATATCAGGAGCTTATGACACGGCTGATTCATCATTGGAGAAGCCTGTGGGATGAGGATTTGTCTTTCCTTCTCGTACAGTTGGCTCCATTTGGAGTCTGGCTGGAATGCACCAACGAGGATTATGCCACCGTCCGCGCCTGCCAACAGGCCTTGGCGGATACACTTCCACGGGTTGGCATGACAAGCATCTGTGACTTGGGCAGTTACTATGATATTCATCCGAAGGAGAAAAAAGAAGTTGGACGACGACTGTCGTTACTGGCGAGAAAAATGATATATGGAGAAGAAGAGTTAGTCGATGAACCACAGGTGATAGGCATAGAACGAATCGATGATTCTCGTTTGTCAATTCATTGTACAAATGGAAAAGTATTGTCATGCGACGGTTTTGTCAACGATATACGAGTTCAATTGAACGGTCAACAGGTAGTTGTCGCATCGTTAGAATTAAAGCAGATGAACATCATCCTTACCGTCCCATCCCTTGCTCTAGCAAAACCAGGCACTGTTGTAACCATCGACATTGCCACTGCCGACTACAATGAACTTCATATCCACAATGAAGCTGGTTTATGTTTGCATCCGACGACAGTAACCCTAACGTTATAGAAAAAGGCCTACACCATTGAGTGTCAATGGCGTAGGCCGTATTATATCTTAGTCGTCCTCTTCAAACATATGGGTGTTGTCTTCGGTAACCCGATCTGATGCAGTCGGCTCCTCTACCACTTCCGGTTCAGTGAAGTTCTCCTCCGAAGTCACAGGTGGTGTGACCGGCTTCTCATCTTGCTCAAATCCAGGAATCGGAGTAATCGGCGGAACACTATGATAATAGCTGGTGGAGCTGGTTCCCTTGCTATACTTCAGGTTCTCATACAATGCAGCGTTGGCAGAAGCCTTGTAGGGACCAACATAGAATACTTCAAGTAATCCAAAGGTAATAAGGGAAAGGATGTACCATCCAATGAAAGATAAATCCAAGCAAAACGCATGCCACTTCTCTCCCATCATCATCTGACGGCTTGTAGCAAAGGCCTGTTCCTTGGACATCTCCGGATGCTCCGCCAATAAATACGGAATCATACGGTATTCATAAGCCTTCACAATACCAGGAATAATGAGAAGTAACGTCCACAATGCCAAATAGAGGTTGCGGAAAAATAAAATCTTTACCACATTCTTGTAATTACGATCAAATCCAAAACACATCTCCTTCACATCCGCCGGCTGCTCCAGATTGCAAAGGAAGAATCTAGAACCACCCATTCCCAGTGGATTCATAATAAAGATATCCACGGCGACAGCAATCGCCAAAGATACCAATGCCAAGAATAAGGAAACCATAATTAACTGAGCTAAGGTCAATCCCTCTAAGAACTTATGAAAATTGTCGGTGGTATCCGCTTCGTTGGCTACAGAACCATAGAAATCTTCATAGATGTCATCGTCACCATAATCAAAGAAAAATGAATTGTCATCCCCGTACTCATTGAAAAAATCCATGGAGTTATCATAACCAAAATCATTGCCTCCCATGGAAAAGCTGGTTGCTGTAGGATGAAATTCCTTATTGGAAGGAGATGTATACATCTGCTCCGTACGTTCTTGTAATTCTTCACTGGCTTCATTTGCACGATCTACGGAAAGTGTAACTGCAGAAGTTGCTAATCCGGTTACCAATAAAACAACCAATACACTCTTCCAATAATTACGCTTAAATGCAGCCTTACCTCGTTGCTTAATCTGTGAAATCGTCCACATGCTTATACGCACCTCCTGTTGTCTCTTGCCCTATTATAGCACTCTCATCTCAAAGAGAAGCACTTTTCTACAATTGAATATCATAAATATCCTCAAAATCAATCTTGGTATCTACGATTTGCAAAACGCGCGCCGTCTCATCCAACCGAGCCACCATTCCAGTTACCTTCAGGTATTCCTTATCCTTCTTGTGGTAATAAACCACCGTTGCCATCTTGCCCCGTTCCAACTGATGTAGCTGTTCATCCAAATAGTCTTCCTGCTCCGGTGAAAGCTCAATCTTTGGAACCTTTACTCTCTCATAGGCAGCCATGGCTTCCGGAAGTCCCTTAACAGCTGCAAAGGGAAGGAATTGCTTGGCCCGGTCCGCAATATCCATCTTGAGTCTTGGTTTATTTGCCACTGCGGTGTCCTCCGATCTGATGATTTCGCTCCCTGGTCGTTCCCTTCTCTTCCAGGTTCATCCCCTTCATCACTGCATCCTTGCCGAACTTATTCTTCAATTCAATCACCGCTTCCTGAATCTTGTGATTCTTCTCAAGGTCTGCTGCATCGGCAAAAAAACTGTATTGGTGGAACTCCTCCGGGATGACATTATTACAAGATATATTCACTCGACGAATATCATAATTGGGATTGATAATCTCCTCGTATAGCTGCGTCAAGGCCGGAATGATAATCATATCCGCATTGGTCTCATCTCCCAAATTCACCGTGCCATGAGCCGGTGACACATTCAATCGATTGGAATAACCCACATGCAAGGTAATGGACTTGGTCAAAAGCTTCTTCTCTACCAAATCAAGGCAAATCAAATCCGCCATCTCTTTTATAATGAGCTTGCCATCTTCATACTTGTAATCACTCATCAACACCTGACCGGAAGTGATACTCTTGGTCTGGGTGTGATAATTCTTAACATCAGCAATGGTTACCGGCTCCCGTCCCCAGGCATGATCAATGAGTAGCTCCGCATCAATACCAAACAAGCGATATAGCAAATCCTCGTCAGCATTGGCAATATCCCTCATGGTATAGATACCATAAGGTGCCAAACGGGCTGCAATTCCTCTACCAATACGCCAAAAATCTGTCAACGGCTTATGGTCCCACAGTTCCTTACAATAAGACGTCTCATCCAATTCTCCGATGAAATCCGGTGCATGCTTGGCCATAATATCCAGCGCAATCTTAGTGAGATACATGTTAGAACCGATGCCGCAAGTAGCTCGAACATGAACTTCTTTGTAAATATCATCCATAATGCGCTGTCCCAGCTCTCTAGCTGTCATCTGATAGAGATTCAGATACTCCGTTACATCCATAAATGCCTCATCTACGGAGTACACATAAATATCATTCTTAGAAATATACTTAAGATAAATCCCATAAATCTTGGCAGAATAATCAATATACATCTGCATCCGTGGTGGCGCCATAATATAATCAATCCCCTTGGGTATCTCAAATACACGACAACGGTTGTGAATACCAAGAGCCTTCATGGCAGGAGAAATCGCAAGACAGATTGTCTTGTCACTTCTCGTTGGATCTGCAACAACCAAACGGGTCGTCATGGGATCTAATCCGCGATCCGCGCATTCCACCGATGCATAAAAAGATTTTAAATCAATACAGATATAGGTTCGCTGTTTCATGGTGACATTATACCATAGATAACGAATGTATGTTTGTGTTTTTAAATAAAAAAAATCGGACTACCGAAGCAGTCCGACTCATTCATCTTATAAGTTATTGTATGCGTTGTACTCACGGCAAATCGCATTGGTATTGTTCAAAAGAATGTTAATACCAACGAAAGTACCAACTCCGCACAGGAACATACCAAAGAGGCACCACATCAATACAGAAGTACCATTCTCCTGAAAGGACAATCCGTAACGAGGTGCGTTACGCTGCAAACGATTACCCAACTTGTAAAGCCAATAGAACTCGTAGATACCGCAAGTAATAATGGTAAGTCCCAAAAATGCCCAGAAGGTTGTGGTGTGCTCACCATCACCATCACATGCAATATTCACATCACGGCTTAAGGTATGAAGTATATACAATTGATAAATACCACAGGTAATCAGCCCCAGGAAAATGTATGCCCAGATGCTACGATCAGTCTTTAGTGCGCCATATGGCATAGAACCATTACCACCCTGATAATTGGAATTAAACTCAGAATTGCCGTTATTACCAGCACCGTTTACCGGCTGACGAATAGTGTAAAAAGCGTCAGTTGCTGCGTCAGCCACTTCCTTGGCTACTCCCTCTACAGCATCTCCAACAGCAGAGCCAACTTCCTCAGCAACGCTCTCAGCCTTGGCAATTACTTCGTCTGCAGACGATGTTGCCTCGGTTACGGTCTC
>JAILCW010000105.1 GCA_024690265.1 Lachnospiraceae bacterium
CCCTAGCCCGGAGGTGAAGGGCAAGATGGTCAACACATCGACTATCTGGCGACAGATGAAGGCCGTAGCTGGTCATGCAAGGGTCAAGAAGAGCAAGGTGCACGCGCATTCATTCCGGCACCTGTTCGCACAGGTATTCCTTGAGACCTATTCGGACAACATCACAGAGCTGGCTGATATCCTTGGACACAACAGTCTGGACACAACGAGGCTATACACAAGGACATCCGACTCCCAGAAGCGGGATAAGTTGGAGCGGATGAAGTTTTAGGAGGTAATCAATGAACACGAAGGCGATATGGAGTAGCGATTCTGATGAGTGGGCAACTCCACAGGATTTTTATAACAAGCTGGATGAGGAGTTTGACTTCGACTTAGATCCATGCGCTAACGATGCCAACCATAAGACCGAGGAATACTTCTCAACAGATGATGACGGACTGTCAAAAAATTGGGGGGGGGCACAGGGTATTCTGCAATCCGCCGTATAGTCAAATTAGCAAATGGGTTAAGAAATGCTATGAAGAAGCCCATAAGCCCGGGACGATTGTTGTGTTGTTAATCCCATCTCGAACGGATACGAGATATTTTCACGATTACATACTACATAGGTCGGAGGTTCGATTCGTAAAGGGGCGCTTGAAATTTGGCGATAGCAAGAACGCAGCTCCGTTCCCATCTATGGTGGTTATCTTCCGGGCGCCGGGCATGTAGGTGGCATTTTAAAACTATAGGATCCTTGGAGGGAAAATGAGAGAGGATTTAGAAATCAAGATAATGACCGCGGTGGTTGTAGCCGCAATCATCGCGGCTCAGTTGATAGTGAGGTGGTAACTATGATTGATGACATCTTAACAGCTTACCTGGTAGGCGTATTTGTCGGATTCGTGGTGAGCATGATTATATGCGCAATCGTTTGGTTGATATGCAGATAGGGAGGGAACATGAGAATTAACAGACATGATAAGCGACTGGATGAGTTGCTTGGCAAGGAAGTCGAAATTGAGTTCACGGATGGCGATGTGTACCAAGGCACGCTCGGATGGAACAGGAAGTTCGAAGCTCCATTGTACATCCATTCACAGATGTACTACTTGGAGAAAAAGTTCGAGACACACGGTTCGACAATCGTATCGTTCCGCAAGGGGCACGTTAAGAGCATCAGAGCTCTGTAGGAAGGAGGAAATGAATGTGGGTGGTTTATTTATGGGCCTTATTGGATGTGGTCACATTATCGCTTCCAAGGCGATGGAAGCTGCAGCATGTGCTATTTGTCTTATGGGCAATCTATACAGCGATATTGACTGTATTAGCGATTCTGGTATGTCTGTCGATGTTGCTCGGATGATTAGCTTAGATCCGGTCAATAAGATAGCGCTGGTGGTTGGAATCGTAATCGGAGTAAATTACATGAATCTGGTCAATATGTACCGGAGAAAGAAGAGGAGAAAGAAATGAAGACAATCGTGATTGCTTGGATAATCGTGGCATTCCTAAGAGTGCTGTTCAAGTTCATGGCAGACACTCTCACTAGAGAGGAGCTGCGGCAAATGGTATTTGAGAAGGATGTTCCGGCTAGATGTATGGTGGTGTATGTTCTGTTCATTATCAGCATTCCGGCGGAGGTGGTAGCGACGATTATTGCAATTATTAACATGTAACTACCAGGGTGCTGTGGCGAGGTAAATGACTTCAAGTAACTGTTAACCTTTTATTGAACTATGTTTACAAAAAATCTCTAGTTTTCCTATTTTTTACACGCCTTTAGAAGTAACAGCCCTGATTTGAGAGGAGAATAACATGGGACGTTTGGAAGAGCCGACCATCGAAGAAATGCGCGAAAAAGTTTTTCGAGCAATAGAGGCCAAGGATTTGCAGACTGGCGAGATTCATACGCTGGCTGAGCTTGAAGAGAAATATGGACGTAAAATCAACGCGACAGATGAAGAAGTGAAACGAGTATATGACAAACTTGTTGAAGCGACTGATAAGATGCTTAATCGGATGCTGTTCGGTGAACCTCTTACGGTCAACGAAGAAACGCTGGAGGAGTACTGTGGAGACCCTAAGCCGCCAGCGAATCCGAATCCGGTATATGTTCCTAAGCACATTCAGAGAAGGGAGAAGTGGAGATATGGCAAATAGTGAACAAATGATGTTGATGGCTTGCAGACATGCAGTTGTGAGTAAGATTCAGGAAGGAAATAGTGAATTCGCTCACCGGAACGATGAGGATAAGTGGGATACGGTCCCATACAGAGACGTTGTGGACTGGTTGGATGAGCAGATCAAGAAGGTGGAGGGATAACGATGGAAAGATTATTAAACGCTGTAATCGAGGACTTAGAAGCCAAGCAAGACTTTAAAAGCAGATGGTGTGAAAATTACACAGATAAGTGTAAAGAGTATCTAAAATCCTATGGGGATAGCCATAGCGATTGCGGCCACGATTGCGAATATTGTGCAAAATACAAATGGGCAGTTGATAGAGCCAGACATTATGAGGAAAAATTAGGT
Source organism: Lachnospiraceae bacterium (assembly GCA_024690265.1). GTDB lineage: Bacteria > Bacillota > Clostridia > Lachnospirales > Lachnospiraceae > XBD2001. Next base: position 2,518 of record JAILCW010000105.1, read on the forward strand.
ATTCCGTGGAAAGAGGTATTGAAGTCATGGGAAGATGGCCGGACGTATTGGTTCATGAATTATTACCAGGATGCCGAGCAGCCTTTGATTGATTCCGATAATGTTTTTGTGTTCGAGACCGTAGAGGAATTAAGAGAAAAATGTGGCCAACAATTTATTTGCCCATGCTGTAAAGGGATCTCAACCAACCCATACGAATGCAATAGCGGGAAGAAAGTTGGTAAGAAGGTGTGTGATTGGAAATCCTATGGATTCTTTCAGCATGATTTGGTCTTTTGCTATGTGAAGGCTGAAAGAAAAGGAACAAAAATATTCATGCCGGTTTCGCTGGCTGAAGAAAAGCAGGAGGGCAAGGAATGAGTAGATACATTGACGCAGACAAGGGGTTGCGTTCCAAAATCCAATTAGAAACAGGGTGCAACTTTGCAACCGCAGACAGAATCGTAGAAAGCCGACCGACCGCAGACGTAATCCCAATTCCAAAGGATGCGACCAACGGAGATATGGTTCTTGCAACAGGAATGTTTAGCGTTGTCAAAGAGCTGAACGATGGAATTATGGTTTATGTGAAGCCAAAGGGAGTGTTTGGGCAAGTGTTGGAATACAACAAGGACTGGTGGGATGCACCATTTAAGGAAAGTGAGGGCTGATATGTTAGATATTGTGAATATCAAGAAGGCTGTAAAAGAGGGAGAGATACGATTTTTCGTGAAGAAAGATTGTGACGGAGTAAAACGAATCTACGCGGAGAATAATTGCTGTGAACGAGTTATTGTTGGACGTGTACCAGAAGAAGGAGAAAACAAATGAAGTTAGGATTCTTGTTCCGCGGAGACACATTCAAGCTCTTGAG
>JAILCW010000096.1 GCA_024690265.1 Lachnospiraceae bacterium
CAAACAATCTAACGCCTTTATTCTACCACTTTTTTGGAATTTGGGAGGTAGGAATTGTTGGAACGAGTAAAGATGAATTTATAAATGAATTTTATACAATTTATTTCGAGAAAGTGATACAATAAGGGCAGAATATAAGTAAGGGGGATTTCCTATGAAATCAATTATTATTTGTGCATCCACACACCATGGCAATACTCGTAAGTTAGTAGACGCCATCGCTGAGAAGTTTGGCGTTGAGGTGGTAGATTCTACCGTTGTTACAAGCAAGGATCTGTCTGATTATGATTTAATTGGATTTGCATCCGGTATCTATGCAGCCAACTTCCATCCAAGCATTCAGAGGTTTGCGGAGAATAATCTTCCGGAGAATAAGAAGATTTTCTATATTATGACCAGCGCAATGGACAAGGATTTTTCCAAGTCAATGGCTAGCGCTATTGCGGGCAAGAAAGCTCAGTCTCTTGGCGTATTTAGCTGCAAGGGATATAACACCTTCGGACCATTCAAGTTGGTGGGTGGTACTGCCAAGGGGCGTCCAAACGAGGATGATGTGGCTGCAGCATGCAAGTTCTACGAAGATGTTGTAGCTAAGATGTAGTAGTGTTCTTTTTGACTCCCCGGGACGGGGTTAGTGGTTCATTGTATTTTTATAGATACAATGAACCACTAACCCCGTCCCGGGGAGTCATCATGTTATAATACCTCCTTGTACACATTTTTTTAGTAGTATTTGGAGTTTTTTAATGAGTAATAAAGTAATATTTTTCGATGTTGACGGTACTTTGGTAAACAGCGATGGAGTATTTCCGGAAAGTGCACAGAACGCACTTCGTCAGGCTCAGGCCAACGGACACTCCATTGTTCTTTGCAGTGGACGAAGCAAGTGTCAGATTGATGATCGTTTGTTGAACTTTGGTTTTGACGGATTAATCGGTGGAACCGGTGCGTATGTGGAGTATCAGGGCAAGGTGGTGTCCGAGGATAACGTCACACCGGAGCAGTTGACTCGTGTCATTACTTATTTGGAAGAAAAGCATATGACCTATATGCTTCAGACTACGGAGGGCATTGTTACTACCGTTCGTGGACATCAGGAAATCGTAGACTTTTATCATAAGTGCCTCGGTGATGAACTACCGGTACATGTAAATAAGATTCTAGAGAATCAGGCCCAGGATGATGCGCTGTTAGATCACGTGGATCAGTACAAGGTAGAAAAGTTATGTTATTACTTGTCGGATATTCCGTTGGAACAGGTAGCAAAAGATTTGGGAGAAGCCTTCACCGTAACTGCCATGAGCTTCGAGAAGTTCAGCAAGGGTTCCGGTGAGATTACCATTACCGGCATTGATAAGGCTCACGGAATGGAGCGCCTGATTCAGTACTTGGGGGTCAATCCAGCAGATACCATTGCGTTCGGCGATGGACCTAATGACTTTGAAATGATTGAGTTTGCCGGCGTGGGTGTTGCTATGGGAAATGCTGTCGAAGATTTGAAAGCCAAGGCAGACCGTGTGACTGCTGATATCGACGAGGATGGAATCCTACGTGGAATGCAGGAATTACAGTTGATATAGAAATCCCTTTTGGACGCAAAAAAGCACAGGTACAACTACCTGTGCTATCTTGCCTCGTTGGGGGGAAAACTAGAGATGTATTATATATAACATGCCGGTGGACACAAAAAGGACACACTGTGGTAAAATTTTTTAAGAAATTTGAAAAAAGTCTCCCAAAGGTATATGGAGGATACAATGACAAAGGTTTTAATGATTTGCCATGGGTCCATTTGTAGATCACCAATGGCACGTTATGTACTTCGAGATATGGTGGATAAAATGGGCATCGGTGACGAGTTCGTCATTGAGAGCGCAGCCACCAGCCGTGAGGAACTGGGGAATCCGGTATATCCACCTGCTCGTCAGAAGTTGGCGGAACATGGCATCGATTGCCGTGGGTATGCGGCTCGCCAGATGAAGGCGTCGGACTATGATGAGTTTGACTACATCATCGGTATGGACAGTGAGAATATGTACTATATGAAGCGCCTGTGGCCAGAGGACCCGGAGAGCAAGCTGTCTCTTCTTATGGATTATACCGAGCGTCCGCGGGAAGTGGCGGATCCGTGGTATACCAGAGATTTTGAGGCAACCTGGCGGGATGTGAACGATGGGTGCACAGGATTCTTGCGAGAATTGGGGTACTTTTCGGAATAAAAGTGATACAATGGAATCCTAGAGAAAACCTAGGAGGGGAAACATGATAGAAAAATTAAAAAAGATTCGTTTACACGTCACATTTTCTGCACTGCTGACCATCGCTCTTGGCGTAGTTATTCTGATGAAGCCAACAGCAACGGTACTGTGGATTGCCAAGGTAGTGGGCGCTATCATTCTGATTGTCGGTGCTGTTATGATAATTGGAAGCTTGTTTGATTCGAAGAAGCTACAGACTTCCGGTATCGTAGTAGGTGGCATTATTGCAGTTATCGGTCTGTGGGTGCTGATGCGCCCTACCAGAGCAGCATCCATCATTCCTGCAGTTATCGGTGTGATTATGATTCTTCAGGGTGTTGAGGATTTGGAGATGGCATTCAAGACCAAGCGTGCTAGCGCGCGTTGGGCATTGAGTTTGCTGATTGGTGTTGCCAACATCATCTTTGGTGTATTGTGTATCACGAAGGGCATTGGAATAATTAGCTTCGGTATGATGGTTGTCGGAGCAATGCTGATCTTTGACGGATTGTCATCCATTTTTGTTGTACATCGTGCCAATTCTGCAGAGCGCGGAATCATCATCGATGTAGAAGCAGATGATTTCTAAATATTGTATTTACAAGGCTTGTCGGTGGTTGCCGACAGGCCTTTTTTACAATTTCAAAATAAACACCATATAACAGTTGACAACAGTATCATACTGTTATATAGTGTTTATAACGAAGCAGATAAAATCGATCGAGGGAATGCATATGAACATTATTATTAACACATCTTCTATGGTTCCAATTTACGAACAGATTGTTGAAATCATTAAGCGAGATATCGCATCCGGGGAGCTGGTAGCAGACACCGTACTTCCATCGGTGCGAACCCTTTCCAAGGAACTGAAGATCAGTGCTCTGACAGTCAAGAAGGCCTATGACCAGCTGGAGGAAGATGGTCTGGTAACTACCGTACATGGTAAGGGAACTTTCGTGAAGGGCCTGAACCCGGGCGTCATCCGGGAGGAACAGTTGAAGGAACTAGAGGAAGACATGACGAAGATGCTGGACAAGGCAAAGCGCTACGGCATCTCCACCGAGGAACTAGAAGAGATTTTTCACATGTTAACAGAGGATTAAGTTATGTTAGAGATTCAAGGATTACAGAAACATTATAAGAACTTTGATCTGGAGGTATCATTGGAAGTGCCGGATGGCACAATCATCGGTCTTGTAGGTCAGAATGGCGCAGGTAAGTCTACCACATTTAAGGCAATCTTAGGATTGATTCGCACAGATGGCGGACAGATTTTAGCAGATGGCGTCGATATTACAAAAGAAAGCGCCAAGGAAGCTCTTAACCGTAAGCAAAACATCGGAGTTGCACTGTCTGACTCCAACTTCTCCGGCTATATCACTGCCAGAGATGTATGCAAAATCTTGCGCAGCCTGTATGTGACCTTTGATGAAGCAAAATTCATGGAAGATTGCAAACGACTGGAACTTCCGATGGATACCAACATTAAGGAATTATCCAATGGTAACCGTGCCAAGTTAAAGGTAATCTCCGCATTGTGCCATGGTGCGAAGTTCATTATCTTAGATGAGCCGACTGCCGGACTGGATGTGGTGGCTCGCGATACGGTGCTTCAGTTACTGCGTGATTACATGGAGCAGCAGGAGAATTGTAGCATCCTGATTAGTTCCCATATCTCTTCTGATTTGGAGGGCCTGTGCGATTCCTTGTACATGATTCATCAGGGACGCATCGTTCTTCATGAGGATACGGATGTGTTGTTATCTGAGTATGCTGTATTGAAGCTTTCTGAGGATGAATACGCCGATGTGGACAAGTCTCATATTATTAAGAGCAAGAAGGAGTCCTTTGGCTATGCGTGCTTGACCAAGGAGAAGCAGTTCTACAGCGAGAACTATCCGGATGTGGTGATTGAGAAGGGTAACATCGACGACTTGATTATGATTATGGCATTAGGAGGACAATAAGATGAAGGGTTTATTTATCAAAGATTTATTAATATTAAAGAGCCGTAAGCAGCTCTATATCGTCGTATTGGCGCTTGCAGTGATGTACGCAGTTATGGGCATGCATGCATTTGCGATGGAGTTTATGGCACTTCTTGGTGCATCTTCCGTCATTAGTACCTTGTCTTATGATTTTATGGACAATGGTGGGACCTTCCTGTTTGCGCTTCCTTTTACAAGAAGACAATACATCGCTGAGAAGTACTTGATTTCCTATGGCGGTGGACTGGTAGGTATGCTCCTTGGTTCTTTGGTGGTTCTTGCCGGAATTGCTATGGGACAGCCAATTGCTGTAGATGAGATTTTTACATACATCGTTGTGGGAGTTATGATTACCGCATTTATGGTAAGTTTTATGATTCCGCTGGAGATTAAGTTTGGCGCAGAGCAGAGCCGTACCGCAATGTTTGCGGTGATGGCGGCAGTTATGATTGCTGCGGTAATTATCGCAAGGATTTTGCCGGAATCTGTGGTTGCAAGAGTTGCAGTGTATTTGCAGTCTCTTACGGATCTCCAGATGGGTCTTGGCATTGGACTGTTTGCTGTTGTATTTACTACAATCTCAGTGCTTTTGTCCCTTCACTTCATTCAGAAAAAAGAATTCTAATTACTGGATAATTTGTGGTAAAAATTCTGACAATAGTGTGATATAATGAACATAATTCAGGAGAAGATAAGGGGGTCACATGTATGTACGATTACGTTACCATTGAGCGTCGATACGGTAGTGGTGGACAGGAAATCGCTTCCGAATTGGCCAAGAGACTGAATTATCGTTTGTATGACCGTGGGGTGGTAGTAGAGACTTGCAAGCGCATGGGCTTAACCTATGACGCTGTTTCCGGAATGGATGAGCAAACACCAATCAAGTCCTTCTTTAGGGCTCCGGGCAAGGAACACCTGACTTTGGAGCAGCAGATTTATCAGACAGAGTCGGACATCATCCGGGAGGCTGCTCAAAAACCGGGAGCTATTTTTGTTGGACGTTGTGCCAGCAACATCTTAAAAGACAAGAAGTGTTTGAAAGTGTTCATCACCGCCAGTGATGATTTCCGTATGGAACGTGCGCTGAATGTTGAGAAACTGGAAGCTTCCAAAGCGGAAGATATCATGAAAAAATTTGATGCACGCCGCGAGAAGTTTTTCACCACCAATTCCGGTGCCAAGTGGGGATCCTCCGATTATTTCGATTTGATTCTCAACTCCGGAACCATTGGAATTGCGGGCTGTGTGGCCGCTCTAGAAAACTTAATTAAAGCGTAGTTACAGAGTCGTTATCTTGTAAAAGGTAACGACTTTGTTGTCACAATTTTTACACTTTTCACGTCTTGTCAAATGGAAACGTTCCATTTAAAATGATAGTACATTGTATGAAAAAGGAGGAACACAAATGGCTAATAAGTATGCTGGAACACAGACAGAGAAGAATTTACAGGCTGCTTTCGCAGGTGAGTCTCAGGCTCGCAACAAGTACACCTACTTTGCATCTGTTGCTAAGAAGGAAGGATATGAGCAGATTGCTGCTATTTTCTTAAAGACAGCAGATAATGAAAAAGAACATGCAAAGCTTTGGTTCAAGGAATTGGAAGGCATTGGAACTACCCTCGAGAACCTTGGAGCTGCTGCTGATGGTGAGAACTACGAATGGACAGACATGTATGAAGACTTTGCTAAGACTGCTGAAGCAGAAGGCTTCAACACCTTGGCTGCTCAGTTCCGCCGCGTAGCAGAAATCGAAAAGCACCACGAAGAGCGCTATCGTGCATTACTTAAGAATGTTGAGACCGCTCAGGTATTTGAGAAGAGCGAGGTCAAAGTATGGGAGTGCCGCAACTGTGGACACATCGTTGTTGGTACCAAGGCTCCTGGCACCTGCCCGGTTTGCCTTCACCCACAGAGCTTCTTCGAAGTACACGAAGAGAATTATTAACATACGCACAACGAAGGCGTCCGTTCCTACGGACGCCTTTTTTATGCCCTCCCACATCTTACCTTCCGCGGGGCGGGGCTGCCCATGGCCCACCCATGACGCTTACGGTCCTCCACCAATGTATTTCTAAGTGTCCCACGCCCATCCCCTTGAATTCATGTGTTCTTTAGAACGTTTTACAATTCTATCGGCCCTGTTTGTCCCCGCTGACACAAAGAAAACTACATACGATGACTGCGAATGATTGACATTTTTCTTGGCGAACGGAACTGGAATCAAAAAAAATGTCAATTATTACGCAGTCATAGAAATAAGTTAAAGTGTCAGCGGGGTAGACAAACACGTCCTTCGAATAGTAAAAGCGTCTAAAGGACACATGATAGGGATGGGCGTCACGGGACACAAGAAATAGGATTGGCTCCAGACAAGTAAGCGTCATGGGTGAGCCATGGTCGGCCGCGCCCCGCCGAGGGGGGATGGGCGTAGAAAAAGGCGTCACGTAGAAATCGTGACGCCTTCGTGTGCTTGATGTAATTATTCTTCTGTGGCATTGTCGGTGGGTTTACGTAGCATACCCTTTTTGAAATGATATCGACATAAAGCAATGTAGCTGTCGTTGGCGCCAAGCATGACCTGGGAACCTTGACGAACAATGCCGTTCTCGTTGTAGCGGGCATTGCAAACGGCTTTCTTGCCACACCAGCAAACGGTCTTAAGTTCCTTAATCTCGTCACAGATGGTAATGAGACGTTCGCTGCCCGGGAAAAGCTTGTTCTGGAAGTCTGCGCGAAGTCCATAGCAAACCACTGGGACATTCATAAAATCAGCAATGTCGGAGAGGAAGTCTACCTGTTCCGGAGAAGCAAATTGAACCTCATCTACGATGATACAGTCATAGGACTTGATCTGCTCTTCAGAGTATTTCACAAAATCTTCTAATAAAACAGCCTCGTGCTGTAATCCAATACGAGAATGTACGATATTAGCACCATCTCTGGTATCCAATGCCGGTTTCACCAAAAGAGCATTCTGACCAACCTCCTCATAGTTGAAGTGGGTCATCAATGCGTTGGCGGTCTTAGAACTCCCCATCGCCCCATAATAAAAGTAAAGCTTTGCCATAGTTTTCTCCCCTGGAAATTTATTCTCTAATACTTTAACATAACATGAGCAAAATCGGTATAATAACCTTAGTGAAGTTTTCTGGGAGGACATCGATTGAAGAAGTGGATTCTGCCAATAGTGTGCATGATTTTGAATGTGGTGCTGTTTATTGGCAATTATAAATTACATCAGTCTAATTTGGAGTTGCACGAATCCAATGTAGAACTCTATCGACAGAATCAGGCGACGGAGGAAGCATTCGAGCATCGTTATGATAAGTATGAGATGAATATTGCTGATTATGTGGATATGGCGGATTACCCGCTGAAGCAGGAACAGTGCGAGGAAAATCGTTATTACGAGAAGCGGGAATCCATTTATATGAGCGCAGTTTCCTATCCAACAGACGTGGTATTTGTTGGAGATTCTATTACCGATCGTTTTGCTTGGGAAGAGTGTTATCCGGATATTACGGTAAAGCGCCGTGCTATCGTTGGAGATACAACGGCGGGAGTTCTTAGTCGTGTGGATTCTATTCTGGCAACTCAACCATCTAAGATTTTTATCATGGTGGGAACCAATGACTTGTATCAGTTGAGCAAGGACAAGGAATTAGACGAAGAAGCTTACGATGAGGTAGTGAATAACTATATTGCCATTCTGGATGCTTTTGCCGAAGGGGCACCGGACGCAACAATATACGTAGAGTCTGTGTTGCCGATGCGAGAACTGGACCAGAACAAAATGGAACGGTTGGATTACAACGAATTGATTCAGCGTTTCAATAAAGATTTGGTAATGATTGCAGAAGATCACAAGGTGACTTATCTGAACCTTTGGAAGGTTTTGGCAGATGAGGATGGCACACTGAGGGAAGAGTACACCATGGATGGCTTGCATTTAACGCCGCAGGCATATCGCGAGATGAAGCCGTATGTGGATACTTGTGTTTACGAATAGGAGATAATGGGATGGATATGGAGCGCTTGCAGAAGCAGTTTGAGTTTATTTTGGAGATGGATAAAGAGAAGCAGATTATGCGTCGCACCCATATCCATGGCTACAGTCGCAATGAGTCTGATGCAGAACACGCCTGGCATATGGCGTTGATGACTATGCTTTTATCCGAGTATTCCAATGAGCCAATTGACGTACTCCATACCATTGAGATGCTGATTGTACATGATTTGGTAGAGGTGGATGCCGGAGATACCTATGCTTATGATGCCAAGGGGAACGAGACCAAGGCAGCGAGGGAGCAGGCAGCGGCAGATCGCATCTATGGACTGTTGCCGGAGGACCAAGGGAAGCGACTTCGTGCTCTGTGGGATGAGTTCGAAGAGAGCAAGACCCCGGAGGCCAAGTTTGCCCATGTGATGGACAACATCCAGCCTATGATGCTGAATGCTGCCAATGATGGCAAGGACTGGAAATCCAACAGCGTGTGCCTGGAACAGATCCTGAAGAGAAACGAAATTACTCCGGATGGTTCCCATGAATTGTGGGATTTCGCAAGAGAGAATTTCATCAATCCTCATATAGAAAAGGGAAATATTTTGGAGTAAAATATAACTGTAAATACGGAGAAGTGAGTCACCACTGTAGGGGGTTGTCATATGGTAAGACGGACTACAAGGACTTGGCTTCGGGGGATTTGTGCTTGTCTAATCGCGATTGCTGTGAATGTAATCGGCACGCTGATTGGTTCAAGGCTAGGGGATATATTCTATTTTGATACCATTGGTACCATGATTATTGCTGCGGTAAGTGGATACTTTCCGGGCATACTTGTGGCTTTGGCAACGAATCTATTAACTACTATCATTGTGCCCTCTCGGGCATACTATGCAATCGTCAATGTTCTGATTGCTGTTGTTACCACATACTTTTATAAAAAGGAATACTTGCGTCATATGCTCACTACGGTGTGCTATGTCCTTATTATTTCCTGCTTAGGTGGTGTGATTTCCAACCTCATTGAATGGGGGATTAGCGGAAGGCTGTCTATGGTGGATTTCGAGACGACGCTGGTTCACAATATTCCGGATAAGCTGATTTGTGCAGCAATTGCTTATATTGTAGTGCACCTGATGCCGAGGAGTATGCGAGATGTGCTACACAACGTAGGCTGGCTTCAGAATCCGGTCAGTGAGCGTGCCCTGATGGAAATCAAGCAGGATCGCACGCGTAAGATGTCCATTCGTACGAAGATTGTGATTGCCATTAGTGTGGCGTGTATTTCCATTGCATTTGTCATTATTTTTATTAGCGTGGCAGTCTTTGCGGAGATTATCTCCGTGGAGGCAGATGTGAATAGTGCAACAGCGATTCAGGGATTCCAGCGGGAATTCATTGTTCGCGTGATTTCCATGTGTCTGGGATTCTTGGTATTGATTCTGGCTGCGGGCATATGGTTTGCCAAGTATCACATTATCTATCCGTTGAACACCATTGTATATCGGGCAAATCGCTTTGACTTTTCCGATGAGCAGTCTCGTATGCGCAATGTCGAAAAGATTCGTGACATCGGTATCCATACCGGTGATGAGATTGAGAACCTGTACTTCTCCTTCCTGCAATCCATTGAGGAAACCATGGTGAACTTTACCTACATGAATCAGCGTACGGAGGAATTGGATAAGTTCCAGAGCGGCCTGATTATGGTATTGGCTGATTTGGTTGAAAACCGGGATTCCTCCAGTGGAGACCATGTCCGGAAGACCGCAACCTATGTGGCCATTGCCATGTACAAGATGCGCCAGATGGGCTTCTATACGGAGCAACTGACGGACAAGTTCATTGCAGACGTTATCAAGTCTGCGCCATTGCATGACATTGGTAAGATTCAGATACCGGACGCGATTCTACGGAAACCGGGTAAGCTAACGGATGAAGAATTTGAGATTATGAAGCAGCACACCACCTTTGGCGCAGCAGTCATCCAGCAGGCACTGGACACCTTACCTTATTCGGACTATCTGGTGGAGGCTCGGAACTTAACGGCGCACCATCATGAGAAGTGGAATGGCAAGGGTTATCCCGATGGACTATCCGGAGAGGATATTCCACTCTCCGCCCGTGTCATGGCGGTTGCAGATGTATTCGATGCGCTGGTTTCCAAACGTTGCTACAAGGAACCTTACTCCTTTGAAGATGCCATGGAGATTATTCGTAAGGATGCCGGAACCCACTTCGATCCGAAGGTGGCCGAAGCCTTCATCGCTGCCAGCGATGAAGTGCGCAAAGCATCCGAACAATTCATGGATATGAACTATACCACCAAGGATATTATTCGTTAGTTTACGCCTCCTGCATCACACCTTTTCCCGCGAGGTCGCTCTCGCTATCGGTTCAGGCGTAG
>JAILCW010000149.1 GCA_024690265.1 Lachnospiraceae bacterium
ATTGGTGCTCTGTAATACAGATAAAGCAAAAGCGTGTTTTGAGAAGGCAAAAACATTGATGTATGGTCACGAATTGGTGTTTTCTGATGCGCTCAAGTATCAAAGCCCATTAAGAAAGAACATTAGCAAGAATGACTTGCGAAGTGATTTTATAAAAGATTTGCAGAGTGATTTGACCTATCGGAAAATTAATAAGAAATGTGGGAAAGGCCTTACACTGAAGTTATGGATTCAAAAGTATATCTGGGGAAACAGACAAAAGGTATTCATGTGGAACTTGCTTGAAAAAACACATCATAGATGAAGGAGACTATATGCTGAATTTTACAATCGGACCAGTCATGTGTAGCGAAGAGGTACTAGAAGTTGGACGTGAACAGGTTCCGTATTTTCGTACACCTGAATTTTCTTCTGTAATGTTGGAAAACGAACAATTGATTTGTGAGTTTGCGCATAGTCCGAAGGAATCTAGAGCTCTTTTTATGACAAATTCTTCCTCGGGTGCTATGGAAGCTGTTGTAATGAACTGTTTTGATGCAACGGATCATGTGTTGGTTATTGATGGAGGAAGTTTTGGACATCGATTTGTTGAATTATGTAAGATTCACGGAATAGCACACACTGTATTGCATTTAGAATACGGACAAAAACTTACCAAAGAACAGTTATACGAATTTGATGGAACCGGGATTACCGGATTGTTGGTAAATATTGGTGAGACATCTACCGGGGTACTATATGATGCTGAGATGATAGGTGAGTTTTGCAGGAAAAATAATGCATTTTATGCATGCGATTGTGTTTCGTCATTTCTTGCAGATGAGTTTGATATGAATAAGTATGGAGCAGACGTGATGATTACGGGGTCACAGAAAGCACTAGCATGCCCACCAGGCGTTTCTATTGTTTTGCTCAGCTCGAGGGCGATTGAACGTGTTAATAATATCAAAGCCAGGACGATGTACTTCAATCTGGCTGATATGCTGGAAAATATGAAGCGCGGTCAGACACCATTTACTCCAGCGGTAGGTATTCTATTACAAATCAATCGCCGTCTAAAAATGATTCAAAAATTAGGCGGAGTAAGTGTTGAAGTGGCACGGGTACAGGCTCAAGCGAAAGATTTTAGGGATAAAATGGAAGGCTTGCCACTTGAGATCTTTTCTGAAGCTCCGGCAAATGGGGTTACAGCAATTCATCCTCAGAATGTGGATGCTTATAGCGTTTTTGAAACGTTGAAAGATGAGTATGGCATATGGGTTTGCCCGAATGGTGGTGATCTAAAGAACAGAGTTTTTCGAGTGGGACACATCGGTTGTCTTAACCATGATGATAATACTACTTTGATTGAGGCTTTAAGGGATTTGCAGAAACGTGGGATGCTATAGGGGAGTGTAATATGGTGAAAGTAATTACCTATGGGACATTTGATTTGCTTCATTATGGCCATCGGCGATTGTTAGAGCGTGCAAAAGCATTGGGAGACTATCTGATTGTTGGCGTTACATCGGATGATTATGATAAGACGCGAGGGAAAATTAATAATCAGCAACCCTTAATGGAACGAATTGCAGCTGTAAAAGAGTTAGGAATCGCTGATGAGATTATTGTCGAAGAATATGAGGGTCAGAAGATAGATGATATTCGTAGATATGGCGTGGATATATTTACGGTAGGCTCTGATTGGGAAGGATACTTTGACTATTTGAATGAGTATTGCAAGGTTATATATTTGCCACGAACGGAAGGCGTATCTAGCACAGAGGTGCGCTCTGAAAAACGAAAACTCACGATTGGAGTAGTAGGTACAACCGTTTTTCGTACGAAGTTCATTAAAGAGTCTCAATATGTTAATGGGGTGAACGTGGTAGGTGTGTATGCGTCAGAACCAGGCGATGTGGCATCGGTACAAGATGTTTTCTATACAGACCAATATGATGATCTGCTGGCGAAGGTTGACGCTGTGTATGTTATTTCAAAGCCTGAGATGCATTATCAGCATGTGAAAAAAGCGTTGGAATCTGGAAAACATGTACTGTGTGAATCTCCAGTGGCATATACGAGGAAACAGTGCGAAGAATTGTATGAACTTGCTTCATCAAAGGGACTAATCTTGATGGACGCCATTAAGACGGCATACGCCACAGCGTACGAAAGGTTGTTATTGCTGGCAAAGGGCGGGAAAATAGGGAAAATCATATCGGTTGATGCGGTTTGTACAAGCTTAAGAGATGGAATCACTATTGAGGATGCGGACTTGTCAAAGAAATGGAATAGTATGTGTGGTTGGGCTCCGGCTGCGATGTTGCCCGTATTCCAAATTTTAGGGACGGATTATACCAAGAAACTGTTCTTTACAAAGTTCCAGGATCGCGAAGAGAATATGGATGCATTTACCAAAGTAGATTTTGTATATCCATCTGCGGTCGCAACAATCAAAGTTGCAAAAGGCGCGAAAGCGGAAGGTGAGCTAGTAATCGCTGGAACGGAAGGCTATATTTACGTCCCGGCTCCTTGGTGGAAAACGGACTACTTTGAAGTGCGTTACGAGAATCAAGAGGATAACAAACGCTTCTTTTATCAGCTGGAAGGCGAGGGTATCAGGTACGAAATAGTGGCTTTTGCTAAGGCTATCGAATCAGGGAGGAATCTAAGTTATGTTCCTGAGGAGATATCTACAGCCATTGCTGGAGTCATTGAAGATTTTAACGCTAGAAAAGATATGATTGAGATTGAATAAAGGAATGATACAAATAGAGGTGTGATGTATGGATCAAGAGACACGAGATTATTGTACGCAGTTAGTCCGAGAATTGGTAGATGGTATTGATGCAGGGGACTTTGCTAAGGAGATTATTCCGGACCAATATCGATGGGAACATATGCTGGGATTATATTATCTTAAGGATGAGTTGGATGGTGGCGAGGAGTTATTCCAAAATATTTATGAGACGGCAATTGCTTCCGGTGAGGAGTATTTGAGGCAAAAGGCAAAACGCGGTGAACGAATCCAGATTGCTTTTCAAACATATTCTGCAGCACAGTGGCCAGCGGAAGGCGTTTATCATAGTTTTGAAAAAATGGAAAATGTGGATGTTAAGGTAATTGTATCACCTTTGGTGGATAGAGATGCTGAGAGTATGATAGATACATATCGTCAGACCAGCGGATGGTTTCATGAACATTCATATCGTGTAATGGATGGACTAGATGTTGACCATAGTGCCATTGGAGACTGGAATTATCTAGGGGGATATCCAGATGTGTTATATCAGGTATCCTCATGGTTTAATTGTTTGCCGCGAGTGCAGTGGTTTACTATGCTTCCTTTAAGGTGTCTTGTTGCATATATACCTTACGGGATAAGTCAGGCAGATAGTAAAGATTGTCAGTATGCTATTGCCCATGTTTATAATCACGATATAACAAACCTTTTATGGAGATTATACTGCGACTCTCAAACTGTTTATAATGGATATCAGAAACATCAATTTCTTAAAGCAATCAATGTACGTCGTTCGGGTTATGCCAAGATGGATTACTTTTATAAAGATCATCAATTTGATGATGTGATCCTCAGAAAATTGTGGAGTATATCTGCGGATAAAGATGTGAAGCAAATGAAAAAAATAATAGTTGCTCCGCATTATACCGTTTTTCAGGAGAGTGATATCTGCTATTCTACGTTTCAGAAAAACATGTGGTTTTGGCTGTATTTGATTAAGAAATATGAGAATCAGATTACGTTTCTTTTCAAACCGCATCCAAATCTGCGACGTTCTGCTGTTGCTGTGGGATTATTTAAGGACTATGAAGAGTATGATCGATATATCCAAGCGTGGAATGATTGCCCGAATGCAACCGTTGTGCAGGAAGGTAATTATTTGGAGCATTTTGTCACTTCGGATGCAATGATTATGGACAGCGGTTCATTTCTCGGGGAGTATTTGTACACGCAGAAACCATTATTGTATTTAACTCGTCCAGAGCAAACATTTAGTGATGCTGGCTGGAACTTAATGAGAGCGCATTACAAAGCGCCTGGCGAAGATTATATTGCGATTGAAAGATTTATAGAAGATGTTGTTCTTGGCGGTAACGACACGATGGCTGAGCAACGTAAAAAAGTATTCGAAGAAGAATACGATTATCTAAAACTTAATGGTCAGCTTGCTAGTGACTTTATTGTGAATGAAGTTTTAGCGTTGATTGGACAATAAATAAGGCATACAAACAAGGAGTAGACAAACTACTTCTTGTTTTTTTGCAAAATGGAGAAAATTGCGAAAATGTCGATAAGTGATAGACTTTAGCAAAAGGGGTTAAGTATTTCCGAAAGTACTCGATATAGTATGCGTTGTTGAAAGTATATGGCATTTCTGGATCCGACCCACACGCTTTCGACGCATTACTATCAGGCGCCACCCAAACAATAAATTATACATAAGGCGCCGCTCCCCAAATGGATTTGGGGTAGTACATATACGGAGGTAATATTATGGTAGTACAACACAATATGCAGGCAATGAACTCTAATCGTATGCTTGGAGTAACAACTAGCGCTCAGGCTAAGTCCACTGAGAAGCTTTCTTCTGGTTACAAGATTAACCGTGCAGCTGATGATGCAGCAGGTTTATCCATCAGCGAGAAGATGCGTAAGCAGATCAATGGTTTGGATCGCGCTTCTACAAACGCTCAGGACGGTGTTTCTGCAGTACAGACCGCAGAAGGCGCACTTACTGAAGTTCACTCCATGTTACAGCGTATGAATGAGCTTGCTGTACAGGCAGCTAACGGAACCAACAGCAATTCTGATCGTAAGTCCATCCAGGACGAGATCAATCAGTTAACTACTGAGATTGACCGTGTAGCAGAGACCACCAAGTTCAACGAGACCTATCTTTTGAAGGGTGACGTTGATGGCACTGAAAAGACTATCTCTTTGAA
>JAILCW010000174.1 GCA_024690265.1 Lachnospiraceae bacterium
CGCTGTATTCTGTTTTCTTGCGTTAGAAGAATTCGTTGCCATGTTCAATTTCCTATCTCAAAAATTGTATATTCTATCTGTGAACATACACTGTTAACTTTACCATATTTAGTGGTTTTGTTCCACCAAAAAAGAAGGAAATCCACTAGAAAATGTAGTTTTCTAAGGATTTCCTTCTATCAATTCAATTAGCCTATCAGATAGCGATACAAGCCTTCATAACTGCCCTTGGAATTCTTCCAGGAATAGTCTTTTTGCATGCCGCGCTCCACCATCTTATTCCATTGTGTCTTCTTAACAAAATAGATGTACTTGGAGTAATTCACGGTATTCAAAAGCTCATCGCCATTATAATTCATAAAGGAGAAGCCATCGCCGACCTTCTCATACTCATTATATGCTTCTACCGTATCCTTGAGACCACCGGTCTCACGAACAATCGGCACAGTACCATAACGGAATGAAATCAACTGTGTCAAACCGCAAGGCTCAAAACGAGACGGCATAAGGAACGCGTCTGCTGCAGCATACAACTTACGAGCCAAATCATCACTATAACAAATATTAGCCGAAATACGATCCGGGTATTTCCAAGCATAATGGCGGAACATATTCTCATACTTAGACTCACCGGTTCCGATGACAACCAACTGTGTATTGCTATCCGCAATACCCTCAATGCAGTAGTTGATCAAATCCAAGCCCTTCTGATCCGTCAAACGAGACACCAATCCAATCATGTATTTCTTGGAATCTACAGTCAAATCCAAATCTTCCTGTAAGCGTTCCTTGTTCATCTTCTTGAACCTACGGAAGTTGCTTACGTTGTAATTCTTGTATAAGTGTTTGTCGGTATCCGGATTATAAGACTCATAATCAATACCATTGATGATACCTTGCATGTCAAAATGACGAGAACCAAGCAAGCCATCCAAGCCTTCACCATAATATGGCGTCTGAATCTCATTGGCATAGGTACCACTTACGGTGGTAATATAATCCGCATATACCAAGCCACCCTTGAGCATATTGCCAGACTTGTTAAACTCCAACTTATCCGGTGTAAACAAATCCATAGGCAGGCCAGACAATCCCTGCAATGTCTTCACATCCCAAATACCCTGGAACTTAAGATTATGGATGGTCATAATCGTCTTGATATTCCAAAAGAATGGATTGGCCTGAAATTCTGTTTTAAGATAAACCGGAATCAAGCCAGTCTGCCAATCATGACAATGAATTAAATCCGGTCGAAAATCAATAACCGGGAGCATGGAAAGTACAGCCTTGTCAAAGAAGGTAAACTTCTCCATATCCCATCTAGTCTCGCTATAAGGATAAAAGCACTCAAAATACTCCAGATTATCAATAAAATAGTATGTGATGCCCTGGTATTCATACTCCATAACACCAACATACTTCACCCCAATATAAGGTCCACCTCCCATTTGGAAGCTGGTCTTGTACTTAAATTGATCACGATACTTCGGTGGAATACAGGTATAATTCGGAAGAACTACACGAATATCCCATTCTTCTTTGCTAAATTCCTTCGGAAGTGCGCCAACAACGTCAGCCAATCCGCCAGTCTTAACAAATGGTACACATTCACTGGATGCAAATAGTATCTTCTTCATTGTAAAAGCCCCCTTATACAGTCGTAAAGTACCCCTTATTCATCCCAGTTATGGAATACTTCCTGAACATCATCATCCTCATCCAACAAGTCGAGAATACGATTGATGCACTTTAAATCCTCTTCATCTGTCAAGGTAACGTAAGTCTGTGGCAACATAGTAACTTCTGCAGAAGCCATTGCTACGTTTTCCTTCTCCAATGCTTCACGAACAACAGTGAAATCATTAGGATCAGTCAATACTTCGTAAGAATCCTCCTCCTCAGAGAAATCCTCTGCGCCTGCGTCCAATGCCATCATCATAAGATCATCAGCTTCTAACTCACAATCTTCCTTGGCAATAATAATCTGTCCTTTTTCATCAAACATATAAGAAACGCAACCTTGGGTTCCGATACTACCATGGCCCTTGGTAAATGCACTACGAACATTCGCAGCGGTACGATTCTTGTTATCCGTCAATGCACGTACGATAATTGCCGTACCACTAGGACCATAGCCCTCATAGGTAACAGTCTCATAATTAACAGAGTTCGCATCGCCGGCAGCCTTCTTAATACCACGATCAATGGTATCATTTGGCATATTATTCGCTTTCGCTTTTGCGATAACATCACGCAAACGAGAATTGTTGGCCGGATCTGGTCCGCCCTCCTTAACTGCTACAGCGATTTCACGACCGATAATGGTAAAAATCTTACCCTTCGCAGCATCATTCTTCTCCTTCTTATGCTTAATATTCGCAAATTTTGAATGTCCTGACATAAATATAAACGTCCTTTCTATTCCTTTTAATCCTCTTTAGTGTATCATTTTTCCATAGCATCATCAAGGCGGGTAACCCGTACTTTCGTGATGCGACGGCCTTCAACATCCAATACCTCAAAGTGGTATCCATAGGCATCTACATCAAAGGTAGCATGTTCTTCCGGTATCTTACCATATTTGTCAATCAAGAACCCGTTCAGCGTCTCAAATTCCAACTCTGAAAAATCGATTCCCAAGCGTTCTCCCACGTCTTCTAAGCTAACAAGACCTTCCATCTCATAGGAATCCGCAACTTGAGAAATCTCTTCATGTTCATCATCATGTTCATCCTGAATATTGCCCACGATTTCTTCCAAAATATCCTCCATAGTAACAAGTCCGGAGGTCTGGCCATACTCATCTACAACCAAGATCATGTGATTCTTGGCGCTTTGCATTTGGGAAAACAGCGTATTAATACTATGTGTCTCCGGCACAAAGGTAGGCTTACGTAAAATATCCAAATCACGCACCTTGCGATAATACTGTTCTGTTTTGGTTGCCAGAGAAAACATATCACGCAAATGAATAATACCGATAATGTTATCTAAATCATCCAGATACACCGGTATTCTTGAAAAATGATTCTCATTAAAAAACTTGATGGCATCCCCAAGAGTCGACTCTCCATCCAGCGCAATAATATCCTTACGATGAACCATAATATCCTTGGCGTCCTTGTCATCAAACTCAAAGATATTCTGAATCATGGTAGCTTCTGTTGCACGGAGATTGCCGGCCTCATGGCTTTCATTCACCATAGAAATGATTTCTTCCTCTACCTCATCCTCAGCGGCAGGCTTAGAAAGAAAATGAAACATCTTAGGTATTTTGGTTTTGTGTTTCTTTTGGGGGTTCGCATAATCCGAATCCATAATTACACTCCTTTGCTCTTAGGCATCAAAATTCTCCGTTGGCTTTTCTTTGTGTGACGAAGAATTCTTTGAATCTCCCTTAGAAGTTACAGAAGTCGCTTCTACCGCTGTCACAGTCTTTTGTTCTTCCTCATATTTGACATCAAACAGATTAATCACATCACGGCCAAAGATATCATGCATATAAGCGTAGATTTCTTTGTTATTGATTTCGCGATTCTGCTTCTTGATAATGTTCTTCTTTAGTTCTACACGAACATTGGTAATCCAATCAGAGATATCCTGTATCTCATTGGCATTGATACGCATCTTCTCATAACAAAAGGTCATGGTCATCATCATCAATGCTTCATTGACTTCTTTGATTTGACGCGGGATTTCCAACAACTGATCTTCGTCTGCAGCCAATCGTTCATTGGTCTCTTCGATTAACCGCTTATTATCTTCTAATGCTTTGGTATGGGATTCAGACGAAACACCACCCTCGGCGCCATCCATATTAACAACGATACCCTGCATTAATTTTGTCTTAACAGCCTTTAAGTCCTTAACTTCCTGATTCAGCTTCCCCTGAAGCTGCAACAGTTCATTCAGTTCAACTTCTTTTTCTTTTACATTCTCCGGCTTCCCGGAAATAGCAAAGAGACGATGCCACTTCTGATCAAGTACCAGAACCGGCACTTTGACATTCTTTAATGCCGCTTTAAACGCCAATTCATCCATAGCATTAGTCCTTCAACTGATTAATATTGTAGGATAACTGCATCAAGCTATCCGACAGATGCACGTTCTGAACAACAATTCCTTCCGGCACATCCAAATCCACATGAGCAAAATTCCAAAATGCCTTCACTCCGTTGGCAATCAGCTTTTGGGTAACAGCCTCCGCACTTTCCTTCGGCAAGGTAAGCGCTGCCAAATCCACATCATGGGTCTTAAGGAACTCCGGAATCTCATCAACCAACTGCACTTCGACGTTGCCAAGCTTCTTGCCCTTCAGCTCCGGATTCACATCAAATGCTCCAATCATGGTAAAACTCAGACGCTCAAACGAAATATAATTTGCAATGGCATGGCCCAAATTACCAACACCGATTACAATGACATTGTGTCGATGATTCAAACCAAGAATCTTACCGATTTCTTCATACAAATATGGCACATTATATCCATACCCCTGCTGACCAAAGCCACCAAAGTTATTCAAATCCTGTCGAATTTGAGATGCCGTAACATGCATTTTAACACTTAACTCGTTGGATGAAATACGCTCTACGCCTGCATGTAACAAATCACCTAAATAACGATAATAGCGAGGTAGGCGTCGAATAACCGCCTGTGATATCTCTTTTTCCATTTCCCTATACTCCTAATCCATAAATGAAAACATCCCCTATTAACAAAATAGGGGCGCATTTTCACTCACTTTCTATAAAAATTATAGGCCGATTTTTGACACTTGTCAATTCTTTCACAAAGTAAATCCAATATCGAATTACGCATCCTCCATAAGGATTTCCCATTGCTCATACAGTTCCTCCAGCTGTTGTTGGATTTCATTTCGTTGAGCAGATAATTCATTGAGCTTTGCAGAGTTGGTAGCCACCTGAGGATCATTAAACTGCTCATCAATTTGGTCAAGTTCCACCTCAGCAGTCTCGATATCGGACTCAATACGCTTCTGTTCGTTTTCCTTCTTGCGTTTTGCAGCAGCGATACGCTTCTGCTCTTCCCAGTCTAATTTGCCCTCTGTTGCATTTCCAACAACGAAATCCGTCACAGCCACTGAAGGCGTAGCAGCCACAGCCGCTTCCCTGGCCAAACGTTCTTCCTTTTTCATGACATAATAGTCATAGTCACCCAGATATTCATACAGACCATCTGCTGTTAACTCTAGGATACGATCCGCAGTCTGGTTAACAAAATAACGGTCATGGGAAACATAAAATAAGGTTCCCTCATAATGATTTAAGGCATTCTCAAGAATCTCCTTAGACTCCATATCCAAATGGTTCGTCGGCTCGTCGAGGATTAGAAGATTCGCTCCGGACAGCATAAGCTTGGCCAAGGAAATACGTCCGCGCTCGCCACCGCTTAAATCACGAATCCGCTTATACACATCATCTTCACGGAACAAAAAAGCAGCCAAAACATTACGTACACGAGTGTTATCCAGATTCGGATAAGCATCCTGCATCTCGTCAAACAAGGTCTTGTCCTCATCCAACAGCTGCTGTTCCTGATCATAGTAGCCAACCGTTACATTGGCACCCAAAGTAATGGTTCCACAATCCGCAGGAACCAAGCCATTCAAGATTTTAAAAATTGTAGTCTTACCGGTACCATTATCACCAATCAAAGCCACGTGCTCTCCGCGTGTAATATGAATATCCAAATCGGAAAACAACCGCTTCTGATCATAGGCCTTGGACAAACCTTTGATATCCAATACATCCTTACCGCTTTGAACCACCGGCTCTAAAGTAAGCGTCATCTCACGCTTTTCTTCGGTTGGACGATCCATCCGCTCAATCTTATCCAGCATTTTCATACGGCTTTCCGCACGCTTGATGGATTTCTCACGGTTAAACTGACGAAGCTTTTCAATGACTGCTTCCTGATGCTCAATCTCCTTCTGCTGCTTCTCATACTCGCGCTCTAAGGTAAGCATCCGTTCATCCTTCTGGCGAACAAATTCCGAATAGTTGCCCTTGTAAACAACAGTACGCTTCTGATAGAAGTCCACAACTTTATGAACAATACGATCCAAGAAGTAACGATCGTGAGCCACGATAATTACAGCTCCGGCATAATTTGCCAAAAAGCCTTCTAACCACTCAATGGAGGATAAATCCAAATGGTTGATTGGCTCATCCAATAACAATAAGTCCGGCTTGGACATAAGAAGTCGTCCTAGGGATGCACGAGTCTTCTGACCTCCGGATAACTGAGTCAGATTCTTCTCAAAATCCGCTTCTGTAAATCCAAGTCCCTTTAAAACGCCACTAACCTCACTACGGAAGGAATATCCTCCCTTCAATTCGAAGGTATGATTCAGCGTATGATATTGTTCCATGACACGTTCTAGGGCATAACCAGTTTCAGTATGCATCTTGCCTTCTAATTCACGCAGGCGCTCCTCCATTTCCAAAAGATCAGCGCGAGCAGACAAGGCATAATCATAGATGGTTGCATTGGTAGAATCATTCTGGTACTGAGCCAAATAACCAAAGGTTTTGTCTCGTTCCAAAACCACATCACCGGTATCCGCCTCCATCTCTCCAGTCAGGATCTTAAGGAGCGTAGATTTACCACAACCGTTATGTCCAACGATTGCCATTTTGTCATGTGCTTCAACTTGAAAGGAGACCTCCTGAAACAGAAGGTCTTCTCCAAAGGACTTGCTCACATTATGTACGGACAACAACATAATATCATTCCTATCTCATCAAATTAGTCGGCATAATAGCCGCTTAATGTCTCACGAATTGCCTGGATAAATTCCAAGCTGCCTAAAGTCGTAGGATTCGGCATGGAGGTGATGCGAGCCAAATCTCCTGTCATCTTGCCGGACTCGATGGTCTCGATACAAGCACGCTCTAGGTTGTCTGCATAGGTCATAAGGTCAGACAAGCCATCCATCTCCCCACGCTTACGAAGAGCACCACTCCATGCAAAAAGCGTCGCTACGGAATTGGTGGAAGTAGCCTCACCAGCCAAATACTTGTAGTAATGACGCTGTACTGTTCCATGAGCAGCCTCATACTCAAAGTATCCATTCGGAGATACCAAAACAGAAGTCATCATAGCAAGAGAGCCAAAGGCAGAGGATAACATATCACTCATAACATCACCATCATAGTTCTTACAAGCCCAGATAAATCCACCTTCGGACTTCATGACACGCGCTACCGCATCATCAATTAATGTATAGAAATACTCAATACCTGCAGCATCGAACTTCTCCTTGTACTCTGCATCAAAGATTTCCTGGAAAATATCCTTGAAGGTATGATCATACTTCTTAGAGATGGTATCCTTGGTTGCAAACCACAAATCCTGCTTCACATCCAAAGCATAGTTAAAGCAACTTCTGGCAAAACTCTCAATCGAGTCATTCAGGTTGTGCTGTCCCTGAATCACACCGGCACCGGTAAAGTTATGAATCAGCTCACGAACTTCACTGCCATCTTCCTTGGTATAAACCAATTCTACCTTGCCAGGTCCATCAATCTTCATCTCAGATGCCTTGTACACATCGCCGTATGCATGACGAGCAATGGTGATTGGCTTCTTCCAATTGCGAACGCATGGCTCGATTCCTTTCACAATGATTGGTGCACGAAATACAGTTCCATCAAGGATTGCTCGAATGGTTCCATTGGGTGATTTCCACATCTCTTTCAAGTCGTACTCTTCCATACGTGCAGCATTCGGTGTGATTGTGGCACACTTTACTGCAACGCCGTATTTCTTGGTTGCCTCTGCAGAATCAATGGTCACCTGATCATTGGTCTCGTTGCGATGTTCCAATCCCAAATCGTAATACTCACTCTTTAAATCAACAAAAGGAAGGATAAGCTCATCTTTGATCATCTGCCAAAGAATGCGGGTCATCTCATCTCCATCCATCTCTACCAGTGGGGTTGTCATCTGAATCTTTTCCATGTCGTTCTCCTTTTTCTTTCCTTTTCCAAAAGAAGCCCGCAACTTCCTTTTGGTCATCGCGAGCTTCCCAAAAACACTTATTTAACAACGATGTTAACAATACGTCCCGGAACGTAAATCTCCTTAACAATGGAAACACCGTCTAACTTATCAGCAATTGCTTCCTTACCCTTGGCAATAACTTCATCCTTGGGATCATCCTTGCCAATAGCAATGGTAGCCTTAACCTTACCATTGATCTGAACAGCAATTTCTACGGTATCCTCCACACACTTTGCCTCATCGTAGGTTGGCCATGGCTCATAAGCAATGGTGGAATCATGTCCCATAAGCTGCCAAATCTCCTCACCCATGTGTGGGCAGATGCAAGAAAGCATCTTGATAAAGTTCTCAGCATATTCTCTTGGGCACTTACCCTCTTTGTAAACAGCATTGACGAAGATCATCATCTGAGAAATAGCGGTATTGAATGCCAATGCCTCAAAGTCAGAAGTAACCTTCTTAACGGTCTGATGATAAATCTTCTCAAGGTTGCCATTGTTCTCCTCTGTAATATTCTCTGCCTCAGAGAAGAAGGTATAAACACGATTCAAGAACTTCTTGGCCCCGGCAACGTTGTTGGAATTCCATGGTTTGGAGACCTCAAGAGGTCCCATGAACATCTCATAAAGACGTAACGTATCTGCACCGTAATCGCGAACGATATCTGATGGATTTACAACAAATTCCGGGAAACGCTTACCCATCTTGATACCGTTCTCACCAAGGATCATACCCTGATGAACCAACTTCTTGAATGGCTCCTTTACTGGAGACAATCCGTTGTTGTAGAGGAATCTGTTCCAGATACGAGAATAAATCAAGTGTCCTACCGCATGCTCCGGTCCACCAACATAAAGGTCTACCGGCATCCAGTGCTTTAACAATTCCTGATTAGCAAATTCATCATTGTTATCCGGATCAATATATCGCATGTAATACCAAGAAGAACCTGCAGAGCCAGGCATGGTAGAGGTCTCTCTAGTACCCTTTAAGCCATTGTTATCATACTGCTTCCACTCCGTTGCATTCTCTAGTGGAGCCTGTCCATTCTTACCCTTGTAATCCTGTAATTCAGGAAGTACAACAGGGAGCTCACTATCATCAACAAAAGCAATCGTACCATCTTCCTTGTATACGCAAGGAACCGGCTCACCCCAGTAACGCTGTCTAGCGAAGATCCACTCACGGAAGTGATAGTTAACCTTCTCACGAGCAACACCCATATCAACCAACTTCTTGGTAATGGCCTTCTTAGCTTCCTCAACCGTCATACCATCAAACTCTTCAGAGTTCATAAGGATACAGCCCTTGCCAAGATAATCCTGCTTCTCAAATGCATGCTCAGATACATCTACAGTACCCTCAGTATTATTAATAACCTGAATCAAAGGAAGCTTGTGAACCTCTGCATACTCAAAGTCACGCTGATCATGGGTAGGTACCGCCATAACTGCACCGGTACCATAGCTTGCCAATACGAAGTCACCAATAAAGAGCGGCACTTCTTTGCCGTTAACAGGGTTGATTGCATAGATTCCCTTCAATGGGCAACCGGACTTGGTCTTGTTCAAATCGGTACGATCCAAATCGTTCTTCTTCAGTGTCTCATCAATGTATGCCTGAACTTCATCCGGGTTCTCAACACGATCCATGAGTTCCTTAACAATGTCTCCGTCCGGAGCAAGAACCATGAAGGTAATACCATAAATAGTCTCGATACAGGTGGTGAAAATAGAAAACTTGCCACCACCAACAATATCAAAATCAACCTCAACACCGGTGGACTTTCCAATCCAGTTACGCTGAATCTCCTTGGTAGACTCCGGCCAATCGATTTCGTTCAAACCATCAAGCAGTTCCTCAGCAAATGCCTGCTGATCAATAACCCACTGCTTCATCATCTTCTTAACAACCGGATATCCGCCACGCTCAGACTTGCCATCAATGACCTCATCATTAGATAAAACAGTACCAAGCTCCTCACACCAGTTAACAGGCATATCGATATGCTTCGCATAGCCCGCTTCGTATAACTTCTTAAAAATCCACTGTGTCCATTTGTAGAACTTAGGATCAGAGGTAGCAATCATCTTAGTCCAATCGTAATCGAATCCCAACTCACGCAACTGGCCGGAAAATGTCTCAATATTCTTCTCAGTAAATCCTGCCGGATGGTTACCGGTGGTTACTGCATACTGCTCTGCAGGAAGACCAAAAGAATCATATCCCATTGGATGTAATACGTTGTATCCCTGCATACGCTTCATACGGGACATAATATCCGTTGCAGTATACCCCTCCGGATGTCCTGCGTGGAGACCTACACCGGATGGATAAGGGAACATATCCAATGCATAATATTTCGGCTTGGAAAAATCCCAAACATCTGTCTTAAATGTCTGGTTCTCTTCCCAGTACTTCTGCCACTTCTTCTCAACCACATGGTGGTTATATGGTGTTGCCATCTTTTTTCTTCCTCCTAAATCTATCTACTAATTAAAAATATACATAAAAGAATATCGCTTAAAATTGTAGCATAAGTGCTTGGTTTGTCAAGAAAACTCCCCCTATTCCGCAAGGAACAGGGGGAGTAAAAACACATCCAAAATATCAAATTATTTTTGTAACCAGGTTGCTTCGAATTCGTCCGCCGGAAGCGCACCTCCAAACAAGAAGCCCTGAACCACATCACACCCCATTGGTCGAATGATATTCATAACTTCCTGTTGTTCAACGCCTTCCGCAGTCACCTTAAGGTTCATGCCATGAGCCATATCAATAATCGACTTTACAACCACCTGCGCATCCGAACTAGAAGCCAGCCGATGAATCAATTCTTCCGAAATCTTAATGCAGTCAAAATGGAAATCAATCATTCTGGAAAAAGAAGTATATCCGGAGCCAAAATCATCCACGGAGAAGGTGACATTTTCCTTGCGCAAGCGATTAATGGAGTTACGAATGC
Organism: Lachnospiraceae bacterium; assembly: GCA_024690265.1. Lineage (GTDB taxonomy): Bacteria > Bacillota > Clostridia > Lachnospirales > Lachnospiraceae > XBD2001. The sequence goes on from JAILCW010000174.1 coordinate 10,994, forward strand.
GACGACCATACTCAATGGCAACCGCTTCATTCACTTCGAAGTCAACCCATTCCGACTTCACACCGGTATTGGCAATCATATCCATTACCTGTTCTGCGAAGTTTTCTTCTTCTAACTGACTGGCCGAGATATTGACACCAATCGATAAGTCTTTGCCATAATTCTCATTCCATTTGCTTATCTGAAACAAGGATTCCGTTAGTACCCATTCACCAAGATTGGACATGATACCCATCTCTTCCGCAATTGGAATCAGCTCCTCCGGTTCAACGGTTCCAATATCACTATCCGTCCAGCGAATCAGAGCTTCCAATCCAACCAGTTCTCCGGTCTCCACGGAAATCTGTGGCTGATAACACATACGAAAATCTCTGTCATAATCTACTTCCTGCAACTTCTTTTCAATCATGAATTTGCGTTGCAATTTTGGCATATCATCTTCGCTATAAGCGGAATACGTACAAGTATTGCTGCTATGCTTCGCTGAACCTCTTGCAAACTCCGCACAACTCATCAACCGCTCGATATTGGTGGTATCATCGGGATATGATGCACTACCGATGCTGGTAGTAACATGAATCAAATCATCATCCACCTCATAAGAACGATCTAACAGATTAATCAACAAGTTTGCAAACTGTGCTTCATCAAAACGTTGCTTGATATCCACACAGGAAATCATG
>JAILCW010000188.1 GCA_024690265.1 Lachnospiraceae bacterium
GATATTCAATTGCCTGTTTTGATAAGAATCGTGTGACAGGTGCAACGATGGATGCACATGCAATTCCAGTTGCAAGAATCGCTGCATATCGAAGGAAGTCACTCATATGGACTTCTGCAAACACCCGATGCACGAAGAACCCATGAACTAGGAACAACGTCATAGAAATCTTGCTCAAGTATCGAAGTATCGGATTTCCGATGGTGATTCGCATATTAAGCAGTACAACCAGCAACGTAAATATCACACAGGATACGCACTGTACCAATAGCGTAATGAGCGCATCCCGATGTCCAAAGGCTAGCTGTTCGTGATAATATCCATAGCGTCCTAACACATATCGTGAAGCGTACATAGAGGCAACCGTAAGGATAGCCACCACCGGTAAAATAACCTTATAGCCCCGCTCCAGTACTCCATTCGCCTTCTCTCGGAATCTTGCATACCACAGTCCCACTACAAACATGATGGTAGCGTTGTACCACCATTCTCCTCGGAACCAGGTAGCATTCTGGCCGGTTGGATCATGACCCGTAAAGAACGCATAACGGATGATAGCAAGGGCAAACACACTAAGGAGCACCAACGCAACATCCTTATTCTTAATGCAATAGCATAACAGATAAAACATGAGATAGAACAACACAATCTCTACAATGTACCAGCCATTGCTGTTCACCAAACGAAGACCAAAGACTTCCATCACACCGCGAAGTGTGGTCTTGTGGTCTCCAAAGATAAAGATGCCGGCCATCACCAACAATAAATTTACAAACCAAAATGGGATTAATACAGCTCCAAGCCGCTTCGGAATAAAATGTTTCAGATAGTCCGGCCGATGCAAAAGGTTCGTCACCAAACCATAGCCGGAAATAAAAAAGAAAATACCGGTAAACAGGAATCCGATATCACTAAACCAAGTAATCGGTCCCACATTTCTGCTACCATAAGAAGAAATCTCCTGGGTTACATGATGCAACACCACACAGATACACAGCACTCCCTGCATCATCTTGGTCTGGTCAACAGACCAAAACTCGGCGGCTATTTCCTTCCGCGAGACCTTCGCTCCCCACAAAATGAGAACTAACAATAGTAATGGATACAGCTGCAAACTGACGATGCTCATATTTAAAATCCCCTCTTCGAGTAGTGTGTCTTTGCTCCTTTTCGAATGTAATTATTCGTCAACTATGATATATTATATAATAATACTACAATATGGAGCTGTAATGTATGACCTCTTTCTTCGAAAATGAAAAATCCGAAAAACAGTTAAATGAATACATCGCACAAAATATTGACCTTGCTCTGAACTCCGGTTGGATAAAGGTATATTACCAACCGGTAATTCGTACGCTCACCGGACAACTCTGTGGTGCAGAATCCTTAGCGCGCTGGAATGATCCAGTATTTGGTTTTTTGTGCCCCGATCAATTTATTAAAGCCTTGGAAGAAAGCAACCAGATTCACAAATTGGATTGCTGGATTATAGGCAAAGTATGTTCTGATATTGCAGAACGTATCGCTAACCACCAGGATGTGGTTCCTGTCTCCGTTAACTTTTCCAAGTTGGACTTCGAAAACTGCGACATGCTCCAAGTAGTGGAGGCTGCCGTGGATCAGTACGGTATCCCCAATGATTACATTCATATTGAAATCACCGAAAGTATGATTGTTTCTGATGGGGTGCTCATGGCTCGCATCATCGACAATTTCCGTAGCGCAGGCTACGAAGTCTGGATGGATGACTTTGGTAGCGGATATTCTTCTCTAAACTTATTGAAGGACTACCATTTTGATACCATCAAAATGGATATGGACTTTTTATCTACTTTTACGGACCGTTCTAAGATAATTATGACATCCGCCATCACCATGGCCAAGAACATCGATATTATGACCCTGGCAGAAGGTGTAGAAAACGAGGAGCAGGCGGATTTCTTGCGTTCCATCGGTTGCGGCAAATTACAGGGCTATCTCTATGGTCCACCAATGCCAATCGACAAGTTTTTCGAGCACATCGCAGCTATGAACATCACAATAGAACCCCGTCGCTGGCGCCATTACTACCAGGTAGCCAGTTTTCACGCCCGCTATAGCGATGAGCCCCTGGAAATTCTTGAAGATGATGGCACCACATTCCGCACCCTTTTTATGAACGATGCCTATCGGCGACAGATTGTCTCAAGGGATTACACCTTAGAAGAGTTAGACCAGTTGGTTTACCATACCAACTCCCCACTCATCAAAAAGTATCGTGAATATGCAGACATCATTGAGACCACCAAGAATGTAGAGACCTTCTACTACACCACCAATGGAAGCATCATGTGTTTTACAGCCAAAGAATTGGTAGAACAAGAAGGCAAGCACATTCTCGAAGGCTCCATTCGTAATATTTCCGCGGATAAAAACTGGAAAAAGCAAACCAATGTCGACAATAAGCTGAAGGAATTGAACCACCTATTTGAGACGGTTATGGTTATCAACAAGGAAAAGCATACCATTTACACACTCATAGGTCAGTTCCGCTACACAAACCTCATCAGCCAAGATGTGTTTGAGTTAGACAAACTTATGGATGAGCTCGCCAATAAATATATTGCAATTTCAGATAAGGAAAAATTCCTAAACTTCCTGGACCTAAGCACGTTACAAAATCGAATTGAAGCCTCCGACAAAGGTTTTATTGAGAATATTTTCCGTATCAAACAGCCAGATGGCAATTACAAATGGAAAGAAGCCAGCGTCATGTTGATTCCGGGGACCAACGGATCGGAATACCTCTTCTGTACCAAAGCCACCACGGATGACGCACAGCTATTTCTTTCCAGTAATAACGAAACCTTCAATCCTGCCAATTATGGCCTTGATGATACGAGAACTCGTCACCAGATTAGAGAACATCCGGAAGATTGATGGCAATGATATCACTGTAAAAAAGCGCCGTGTGAAAATCATTCACACGGCGCTCTTATTATGCGTAATTATTTGATACGATCTTCCTTCTCAGGAACAATTGCGTTACCAAGAATCTTGAATGCACGCTTCACTGCATACGGTCCAACGTACTTCAACTTATCCTCAGCACGGTTCATGTTGCTTGCTGCAGGGAAGTCACGAGTCAAGTGGATTGCATCGAATTCACACTTGGTGGTGCAGAGACCACAACCGATACAACGGTTGGTATCTACGAA
>JAILCW010000108.1 GCA_024690265.1 Lachnospiraceae bacterium
TAATGCAGGACTAATGGAATCTGTTATGAAACGCATCCGCGAAGCAGCTGATGCGTTTCATAACAGATTCCATTAGTCCTGCATTATCTAATATATCTAGGCAGGCATCCGTAGTGGCCGCATTCATTAGTTCCTTACAAATCTCTGGTGATGCTCCGCAGCAAGCTGCGTTGGCGGTGAGGATTTCCACACGAGCGTCCGCTACGTGGGAATGGGTGTGGAAGATTCCTCCGGCAAGTTTTACCAACTTACCGATGTGGCCTACCAATAGGATGTGCTTGATGCCACAGGCCTCTGCCTCCTCTAGGGCATCTCCGATGAAGTTAGAGCACACCACAACAGGTGTATTATCGTTGTTCAGTCCCTGCTCCTGCAGGAATGCCTGACCATAGTTGCCAGGGGTTAAAATGATATCTGTATAGCCTTCCGCCGCTTTCTGGCGGATCTCCAATCGTACCGAGTCTGCGAAGGCCTTCTGGCTCATTGGTTCTACGATTCCGGTGGTTCCAATGATGGAGATACCACCTTCAATACCAAGCTTGGGATTAAAGGTTTTCTTGGCTATCTCCTCGCCCTCCGGCGCCATGATTTCTACCTCCAGATTACCGGCAAAGCCTTGTTCCTCGCAGATGCGTTCCATCTCATGTCGAATCATTTCCCGCGGCACGTGATTGATAGCTGCTTCTCCAACGGGCTGATCAAGGCCGGGCTTGGTAACTCGTCCGATACCTTTTCCTCCGTGAATCGGGAAGCGTTCATCCACATCGGTGCGACGAATACAGGCAATTATCAACATACCTGCCGTTGCATCCACATCGTCTCCGGCATCTTTTGTAATACCAACACGGCAAAAGTCTTCCTCCACTTCCACTAGTGCAGGTGTTACTTCTACCGGAATCCCTTTGGGGGTATCCACACTGATTTTCTCCGGCACATGTCCCGTTAAGAATCCTTCCGTTGCTGCAGCTGATGCTGCCGCTGCGCAGGTTCCCGTAGTATATCCCATGCGCATATTTTTGCCGGTATTTCCTACATAATGCTCAAATGCCACGTAGTCCTCCCTTCGGGATGCCATACAAAGCTTCAATATAATCATCCTGCAAAACGTCAGCTGTCACACCGTAAGCGTCCTGGGTACCGTTCTTCAAACATAGCACCTGGTCTGCAAGTCGTTTGGCAATGCCGAGCTCATGAATAGATAAAAAGATTCCGATTCCCTGCTCCTTGGCCATACCCTTCGCCAAGGACACAAATTCTAACTGATAGCGAATATCAAGATAGGAGGTTGGCTCATCTAATACCAATAGCTTCGGTTGGGTTGCAACAGACTTAGCCAACAGCACGCGCTGTTTCTGTCCATCACTTAATTGGTCAAAATATGACGTTGCCAAATCCCGTATCTCCAATTGTTCCATCGCCGCATCCACAGCCTGCCAGTCTTCATCTGAGAGAATACCCAGATTGCCGGTATAAGGATAGCGTCCCGCAGCTACAATATCTCGCACCAAAAGCCACTCTGCCTTGGGCCGTTCTGTCATAACAACAGACAATAACTTGGCGTGTTCCTCTCTTGGCATTGCCGCTGCATCGTTACCTTCCAATCGAAGCGTCCCCGCCATCACCGGCAAAAATCCGGCAACGGTTCGAAGCAGGGTAGACTTTCCCACACCGTTTGGTCCAATTAACGCCAACACTTCTCCCGGTTCCACGGCGAAGTTCACATCTGACAATATTTGTTTTTTTCCGTATCCGGCAGCCAGATGGTCTGCTTCCAATAACTTACTCATCTCTTTGCCCCGCTCTTCGTAACATAATCCAAATCACAATTGGAGCTCCCAGCACGGACGTTACTACACTGATGCTAAGTTCCGTCGGTGCGAACAACACTCTGGCCATCAAATCTGATAACAGACAGAACACGCTTCCGCCTAAAAAGCTGGCCGGTATCATGATTCCCGGCGTCTGGCTTTTGAGCACACGCTTTAGAAGCTGTGGCACAGCAATTCCAACAAAGGCAATGGGGCCTGCAAATGCGGTTACGCAGGCAGCCAGTAAGCTGGATACCAGAATAAGATACACACGAAAACGTCGAACATTGACTCCCAGATTCATGGCATAGGAAACGCCCAATTGATATGCTCCCATGGGTTTTGCCAAAAAGATGGTTGCTACCATGGAAAGTGCCACCACAATGGCCATTACTACAACATTGTTCCAGGATATTCCTGCAAAGGACCCTTGGGCCCAGTTATGGAGATTTACAATATTGGTATCCTTTGCAAAGGTAATAAACAGTTCCGTTGTGGCAGAGCAAAAATACCCCACCATAATTCCACAAATAATCAATATTCCCATGGTTTTGGTCCGAGAAGAAATAAGAAGAACAAATCCCATGGATAGCATGGCTCCAAGAAAGGCGGCTCCAATCATGCCCCAGGAATTTAAAACAATACCGTTTTCCAAAGCCACGATCATCACCAATGCAACGATTAATTTGGCTCCGGAAGATATTCCAAGAACAAACGGTCCTGCCAATGGGTTGTTAAAAAATGTCTGCAACAAAAAACCGGCCACCGCCAAGGCGCCTCCAAGGATCAACGCTGCCATCAAACGTGGCAGGCGTATATCAAAGAGGATTCGCCAGCCTGCTTCGGAATGAAAATCCACTGCCACACTGCCTATCACAAGATTGGCTACAGATAACGCAACCATGCATACCACAAGGGAACCAAGCACTACCACGCAACGTATTCTATTGTAATTGGTATAAGTAGGTAAGTGTGCCTGCATCTTCGACCTCGCTTCGTAGCACATGGTAAAAATCCAGAATCATATCACAGGTACCGCTGACCTGCTGAAACATATCGCCGTCCGTTGCATAGACACGACGGTTCTTCACTGCTTTAAAATCTGCCATCAATGGTTGTAATTCAACCAACTCATCCAGAGACTTAGGTGTGCCCATAATGGAACCGTTGTAGACCAAAACATCCGCATCTTTTGCTTCATAATAGAAGGTCTCCATCTGAATAGTTTCACTCATAGAGTTGGTATCCGGACTATTATCAAAGGATGTAATGGCAGATGCCCCACCAGCCATTTCTATCATTTTACTTACGTAATCTCCCGGACGACGTACATTCACGCCGCCATTGGAATTAAAGTAAAAATAGACCACCTTCTGTTTTTGCTCTGTCCCTTCCGTCGGAATCTCCCTTGCGATTTTTTCTACTTGGCTATCAAAAAAAGCTTCTGCTTCTGCACGTTTGTCCAGCAACACACCGTATAGTTTCACCCACTCTAAACGTCCCAAGGGATCTGCCTCGTAACTGCTTCGTTCCACCAATGTTGGAATTCCAACTTTTTCCATGGTTTCCAGCACTTCCGGCGTGTGGTAAATCATGGTATTTTCAATAGCCAAGGAACAGCCATCATCTATCAGGTATTCATAATCCGGGTTGGAGTACTTGCCGGCATAAATGATTTGTTCCGCTGCCACCATATCTGCAATCTCCGGAATCGACCAGTCCTCTGCCTTGGTTCCTGTCATGGAAACAGCCTCTAATCCATCAATCACCCGAAATAAATCCATGGTGGAGGATGATGCATTATAAATATGTGTCAGCGGTTGTTGTAATATCACCACGTCCTTTGGCAAATCATCAGGAAGCGCTGCATCCTCATCCACTACCAGAAATCGTCCACTTTCCGGAATCGTAATCAAGGAATAATCCTTTCCGTAATCTTCGACCGAGAATCCTGTAGCGCATGATAATGTAAGGTTTCCTGATAATTCCAAAGAATTCCAGGAAATCCCGGATGATGCTGTCTCAGTCTTATTTTTCTGTTGTCCGCATCCTGTGGCGCACAAGAAAACAAGTGCCAGAATACATCCGAGAATTCCTGTTCTTTTCATGCTTTACTCCGTAATGCTGTCTGCATCCAACGTAATGTGGTATGCAATCTCATGTGGTGTGCTCATAGCTGTGGTATCAGCAGATACCGGCATACGATAACCGAATGCCTCTACCGGAATCTCAAAGGTAGAATTACCATCGGTATTTACCGGCAGGTACTTCTCGCCACCAACAATCATGTAATCAAAGTTCGGACTGCTCCACTCTACGGTAAGTGTTGCCTTGCCACCTGCAACAGTAAGGGTTGCCGGACTACTAATGCTGGCACGACCGGAACCACCCTGCAACGCCGCATCAACAGTATAGGTTCCATCTGCTAATTCTAAGCTTGCAACAGTGTCAAATACATCATCCCGGAATGCTTCCAGAGGAAGAGAATCTGAACGGAAGCACAACTGACGTTCATACCACTTTTCCTTACGTTTGCTAAATGCTGCGCAATCTTCTGCTGAATCTAACGCTTCCACAGGAACAACGAAGTGATGAACCTCACCATCCTCTACAAACGGAATGTAGTCCTTTTCATCTGCTGTAACTGCTTCTGCTCCGGTTCCCATGTAGAGATACAGGTATCCGGTGCCACCCATAGTCATGTCACAGGTCATTTTGCCATCAGCTACTGTAAGGGTCGCTGCTTCAATGTGAAACATCTCCGAGCTAGAAGTCACTTCAATGTCATAAGTTCCATCCACCAGCTGTTTTGCGGTGATTGGAGTCATACCATCCTCTACAACTTCGACTGCCTCTACGGTTTCATCGCCACTGGCAATGAGTTCGGAAGTATCTTTTTCAACTTCCCCGGTGGCTTCCTCTTCCACCACATCTTCCGCAACTTCTGCTGCAGTTTCTGCGGTATTGTCTGCCTTGTTTCCACATCCAGTCAAAAGGATTCCTGCAGTCATAAGGACTGCAAGGGCTCCATATAATAAACGATTCTTCATGTACTACTAATAACTCCTACTCAATTACTGCTTTTACGTGAGATACATACATCTGCTGAATGGTCTCATTCTCACCAAGGCCACGAAGCAAGCACTCTACTTCATATCCTGCTGCAGTAAATGCGCTCTTCCAGCTGTCTTCATCATCGCCTGCCATATCGTTATTCGCATGGTCTCCGGCAACAACCATCATTGGCTCTAATACTACGCGCTCATAGTCGCCAGCCTGAACCAGTGCCAATACATCATCCAAGGATGGAGTTGCTTCTACGGTTCCAACATAGTAGTTTGCATATCCATCCGCAGTAAATAACTCCTGCATCTTAGCATATACTCCATTGGAATCTGCCTCGGTACCATGTCCCATGAATACGATTGCAGTCTTGCCATCATCGTAGTCCTTGGTCCAATCTACCAACGCCTGCTCAACGCCCTTGAAATCTTCGTCTGAAGTTAAAAGTGGAGCGCCGAATTTTACAGAATCAAATGCATCTGCATACTGTGAAATAGTCTTTTCCAGGTCTGCATACTCCAAACCATTCATCAAATGTGTTGGCTGTACCACTAATTCCTTAACACCATTATCAACGGCTCTCTGCAACGCAGTATCTACATCATCAATCAAGATACCATCACGCTTATTTACGTGATTGATAATAATATCAGAGGTAAATGCACGACGTACGGAATACTCCGGATAAGCAACCTCTAATGCATTTTCAATCGCACCGATGGTCAAACGACGACTATCGTTAAAGCTGGTTCCAAAACTTACGACTAAGAGTTCCTTTTCCCCGATTTCATCCTGGTTACGAATATTATCCAAGCTAGCATCTCCTGTTGTGTAATCTTCCTCGTCCTCTTCCTCAACTGCTTCTTCCGCTTCAGCCTCGGCGGTTTCTTCCTGGGTTTCTAACTGTTCCGTAGAAGCCTCCTCTTTCTTCTCGCCACAGCCGGTCATCATTGTCATACCAAGGACTGCAACTGTAAGCATTGCTACAATTCTCTTTTTCATCTTTTCTTCCTTTCTGCGTATTTTCTAATTTTTTATAATCAAAAACCACGACAAAAAGAAAGCCCACTACGTCAAAAAGGGCGTAATGGGGCATCGATTCAGTACAACCAATGCCTCGTGGTTTGGATTATCTCCGGTACCATTCAAGTCGGCAGGTTTCCTGACTCATGCCTCATCACGCCCAATTGTCTTCCCAAAATACTTCAGTGACTGAATAATATTCCCTATTGGACGCTCCGCAAATACAGTGACGAGATCGTGCAGGCCTTGCACCTGCTTCCCTTTTACCTGCTGTCTATGAGTAAACCACGCAGCAGCACCGACTTGTAAACTATATAATTCCTATGCATTCTATCAAGGATGCATAGCAAATGTAAATACCCCTATACACACTAGATACTCTAGTTAGCGCCCCACTTATAGAAAAATACATGATCACCGATTACGGTATAACCGGTAATACCAAAACTATCCGCATAATACTGCGTCATAAAGAATAACCAGTCTCCGGAACGTTGTCCGCTAATTACCGCTTGCGCTGCTTGCTTGCAGGATTCATTCGGCCCTCGCTCCATAATGCGGTCCACCATACCGGAACTGTATGATGCAAACTGTCCCGGTGCGGTAATAACTCCAACAATAGAGCCCGGGAACTTATCACTTAACACTCGATTCATAATAACAGAGCCAACGGCCAACTGACCGGCATAGCCCTGATTATCAGCCTCTGCCTGGATGGTTGCTGCCAAAAACAGCATCTCATATTCCGAAGCACTAACAGCCCCCGCTGTATTCTCTCTCGGAATCTCCACCTGTGCCGGCTCTACGCCCTGTTCCAACGCCAGCCGCTCACGCTCGGCCTCTTCTTGTGCAGCGATGGCCTGAGCCAAGTTCGCCTGGGCTTGTGCCTGCTGTCCTTGCAAGCTCTCGTAAGTCTGTCGCAAAGAAGCCAGTTCTGCTTCGTATGCTGCGACATCTGCTTCTGCGCTGGACGCTTCATCCTTCTTGGCATCCAATGACTGGTTGGCACTCTTTACCAGCACATTCATTTCGTCCTTTTTATCTGCCAAGGCTTCCTTGTATGCCGTCAACTGTTCCTGCTTGGCTTCTATTTCTTCCGCTTTCTTTTGAATCTCAGCCTGCTTGGCCTGACAATCCTCGATAAGCTTCTGCTCATAACTTAAAATAGAAGATGCATATTCCACCTTAGTAAAAAAGTCTGTAATGGACTGGCTGGACAACAACGCAACAAAAATTGTCATCTTGGAATCATTCTCATAGGAAAAAGCGATTCGGCGTTTTAACACCGCATAAACCTTCTCTTCTTCCTTCTTGGCTTCTTCCATCTCCTCTTCCAAGGACTTAATATCTTCTTCGGTCTTTGTAATAGAGGCTTCCGCCGATGTGATCTCCGATGCAACCCCTGCAAGATTACGATTCAAAGATGTGATATCACCAGTAATCTTGTCTGCTTCTGAATTGATTTCGTTCAGGCGATTCTTGGCCTGGTCGGATTCTGACTTCTTGTTATTCAGTTTGTCCGTCGCATCCTGAATCTGCTGATTCAGGTTACTATTCTCCTGCTCTGCCTGGCTACGCTGTTCTTCGGCCTTGCGGATTTTCTCGTCCGCCTCCGCCTTCTTGCGTTCATTTTCTTCTGCCTTCTTGGCTTCCTCTTCGGCCTTCTTGGCTTCCTCTTCGGCCTTCTTGGCAGCTTCTTCTGCTGCCTTGGCTGCATCCTCAGAAGATTCCTCACTCTCTGTTGTTGGAGCATTTTCTTCCGTGGCATGCACGAGAATTGGTTGTATAAACAACATCACGCCCAACAGGACGCACACACACACATTACGAAATCTCTTCATGTTACTTCCTTACTTACTATCCGTGGTACTAATGGATTCGATGGCTACCGGACCACCCCGGACAATTTCCACCTTATTATGAAACTGACGTTTCAGTAATGCAACCAGCTCATTATTCTTGCGCTCTGTCTGCATACATTCTAGGATAAGACAATCGATTCCGATGTCCTTGACACGAACACGGAAGGTCTCAGCAATGCGAAATACCGCATCCATTCCATCGTGATCGAGGTCCTTAATCTTGGCATAAAGGATTTCCTTCATGCACACCGGAACGCAGGTCAAGTCTAGGACCTTGATGACTTCCACCATGGAATTCAACTGCTTCTTGATCTGCTCAAAGGTCACATCATCACTGGAAACACAGATGGTCATTCGAGACACATCATCCCGCTCTGTCATACCAACAGTCAAAGACTGTAGATTGTAGGACTTGCCGGAGAATAGTCCGGACACCTTGGCAAGTACACCCACGTCATTCTCAACATATAATGCAATAAAACGATTCTTCATTGTATGATCCATCCCGGTCCTCCTACTTCAAAATCATCTCGCTCATAGGATTGCCGCCCTTAACCATCGGCAATACCAGCTCATCTGCAGAAACAATAAACTCTACGATTGTAGGGGCGTCCTTGTGCTTCTTGGCTTCCTTCAAGGCTGCAATAACATCCTCATTCTTGGTGACACGAATACCATAAGCACCATAGCTGGCTGCAATTCCCATGAAGTCCGGAACATACTCCGGATAATTCGGATCCAGAGGCTTCGGTGTATCCATTCCGACACGCTTACGCAGAGATACTGCTTCATAACGCTTGCCGTAGAATAACTGTTGCATTTGACGAACCATACCTAGGTTCTCGTTGTTAATCAAACATATAACGATTGGAACATGCTCGCAAATTGCCGTTGCCATCTCCTGCATATTCATCTGAAAACCACCATCACCGGTGATGCAAATAATGTCCTTTTTCGGTGCGCCAATCTTGGCACCAATGGCAGCCGGGAAACCAAATCCCATAGTACCGAGGCCTCCGGAAGTTACCATCTTCTTGTCATGGCCACACTTAATGTACTGGGTTGCCCACATCTGATGCTGTCCAACATCCGTAACCACAATACCCTTCGGAAAGACTTCGTTGATGCCTTCCATAATACACTGTGGTGACAACTCGTGACTCTTGCCTTGTGGCATGGAAAGCGGATGTTCTTCATTCCACTGCTTAATCTCAGCTAACCACTTATCGGTCTTCATGGGCTCTGCCCAATCGATCATCTTGGACAATGCCAACTTGGCGTCGGAAACCACCGGAATATCTACCACAACGTTACGGGAAATGGAGGCTGTATCCACATCCACATGAATGATTTTGGCATGTGGCGCAAACTCATTGAGATCGCCGGTAATACGATCGTTGAATCTGGTACCGATGGATAAGAGTACATCACATTCCGTAACCGCAATATTGGCCGCAAAGCGTCCGTGCATACCGGAATTACCTACATATAGCGGATGATTCTCCGGAATGCTTCCCTTACCCATGATGGTCGTAACCACCGGAATATTCATCTTCTCTGCAAAGGTAACCAGTTCCTTTTCTGCGCCGGAAACATGAATACCACCACCGGCAAGGATGATTGGATGCTTGGCAGACTTTAACAACTTATAAGCCTTCTTCAGCTGACCAATATGAACGGATTCGTTGGGCTTGTAGCCTCGGATGGCCACATAATCCGGATATTCGGATGGGCCGGACGTAGTCTGAATATCCTTCGGAATATCCAACAATACCGGGCCCGGCTTACCAGTAGTTGCAATGTGAAAAGCCATCTTAATCTTCTCACCAAGCGCCTTGCGGTCACGAACAGTGTAGCCGTACTTTACAATGCTTCGGGTCATACCAACGATGTCTACTTCCTGGAAAGCATCATTACCAATGAGTCCCTGTGGCACCTGACCGGTAAAAATCACCAACGGCACGCTATCATAGTGCGCATCTGCAATGGCGGTAATGGTGTTGGTTGCGCCCGGTCCACTAGTTACCAAGCACACACCCGGCTTGCCAGTTGCTCTGGCGTAGCCTTCGGCCTCGTGAACCAAGGCCTGCTCATGACGAGGCAATATCACACGGATGCCCTCCGTTTTGTACAGCTCGTCCAATAAATCGACAATCATTCCTCCGGGATAAGCGAAGATGGTATCGACGCCTTCCTCTAGGAGTGCTTTAACAAAAAGCTTTCTTCCTGTAATATCCATATTTTTTTCTTTCCTTTTCCTTTCCGCTAAATGATAACTAGTAGCGGACTAGTTCTTTTTCCATGTTGTGAAGGTATAGCACAAATCGAAGTAGGTCTGTTCTTCGGACTCGCCTACCATGGTCCAACCTTCCTTGTTCAAGTCTGGGAAGTATGCATCTGCTTCATACTCGATGTCAATCATAGTAACAAATGCTTCATCACAGCGATCCAACAGCTGTTTGTAAACGCTGGCACCGCCGATGCAGTACACTTTCTCATCTTCGTATTCCTTCAACAGTTCGTCCAACTCCTCGACGCTGTGGACCACAATGACACCCTTCTTAGCAAAGTTCGGATCGCGGGTCAGCACGATGTTGGTACGATTCGGAAGGGGATTCCCATTGGGGAAGCTCTCCAAGGTCTTGCGACCCATGACAATCACATGTCCGGTGGTGGTTCCACGGAAGAACTTCATATCCTCCGGAATGCTTACAAGCAATTTGCCCTTGTTACCAATGGCCCAATTGCTATCCACTGCTACAATTGCTTTCATCCTTTTTCCTTTCTATACGGCGATTGGAATATTCTTGATCTGCTCGCCGGCTACATAATCTTCTACTATTAAATCATCGGTGGTGAACTTGTAGAAGTCCTTCACCTCCGGATTCAAGCGAACCTTCGGAGCCGGTAATTCTTCGCGGCTAAGAAGTTCCTTGATGGCATCTACATGACGATCATAGATATGAGCATCTGCGATGACGTGAACGAGTTCTCCGGGAATCATGTCGTTGACCTGTGCCACCATCATAACCAAGGATAAGGCAACCGGTAAGCTGGTTCTTAACATGGTACTGAATCAGAGATCTCAGGATGTTCTTGCAGCCAATAACTGGAACGTATGCCAGTATGCCATCCTGCTT
>JAILCW010000030.1 GCA_024690265.1 Lachnospiraceae bacterium
CGTGGAAACATCGATCGTGCAATCGCTATTGACGAAGTTAAGAAGTTCATCGCTATGCAGGATTTGAATGCTGACACCAGATTCATCCCTAAGAAGATGATTCCTAAGGTTGACGGTGAGTTCGACGAGAAGATTGCCATCATCGGTGGTGGTCCTGCTGGACTTTCTTGTGCATTCTATTTGGCAGAGAAAGGCTATCGCCCAACCTTGTTCGAGAAGAACGAGCGTGCCGGTGGTATGTTAGTATACGGTATTCCTTCCTTCAAGTTGGAGAAGGACGTTGTTCAGGCTGAGATCGACATCATCAAGGAGATGGGTGTTGAGATTAAGACTGGCGTAGAAGTTGGTAAGGATATTACTTTAGATGAGTTACGTGCACAGGGCTACAAGGCATTCTACATTGCTATTGGTTGCCAGGGTGGACGTAAGGTTGGTGTCCCTGGTGAGGACGCTGCACAGGTTACAACCGCTGTTGATTTCTTACGTGAGATCAATGGTACTGAGAAGTATGACATCCAGGGCGATGTTGTAGTTGTCGGTGGTGGTAACGTAGCTATCGACTGCTCTCGTGATGCAGTTCGCGTTGGTGCTCCTAATGTTACTCAGGTATCCCTTGAGACCAGAGATATCATGCCTGCTAGCAAGGAAGAAATCGCAGAGGCTGAGGAAGACGGCGTTGTATTCCACGGCGGCTGGGGCCCTAAGGAAATCCTCTTAGATGAGAACGGTAACGTTAAGGGTATCGCATTCAAGAAGTGTACTCAGGTTAAGGATGCTGATGGACGTTTCAATCCTCAGTACGATGAGAACGATATCATGACCATCGAATGTAAGCACGTAGTACTTGCTGTTGGTCAGGCAATCGTTTGGGGCGACTTGTTGAAGGGCTCCAAGGTTGAGCTTGGACGTGGTAATGGTGCTGTTGCTGATAGCTATACCTATCAGACTGCTGAGCCAGATATCTTCGTTGGTGGTGATGTTTACACCGGACCGAAGTTTGCAATTGATGCAATTGCTGCTGGTAAGGAAGCTGCTACTTCTATCCATCGTTTCGTACAGCCTGGTTCTACCATGATTATTGGACGTAACCAGAATTACTACAAGGAGCTGAACAAGGACGACATCCAGTTCCCAGAGAACTATGATGTATCCAGCCGTCAGATTCCTGGACATAACGATTCTATCGAGAAGAAGTCCTTCCGCGATAGCAAGTTAGTATTTACCGAAGAGCAGGTTAAGAAGGAGACCGCACGTTGCTTGAGCTGTGGTGCTTCTTGGGTTGATCCTCATAAGTGTATCGGATGTGGTTTGTGTACGGTTCAGTGTAAGTTTGATGCAATTCACTTACATCGTGAGTTACCGGATGCATCTGTTATGATTCCTTCCGAGGAGAAGTTACCTCGCATCTTGAAGCACGGCGCTAAGATGGCAATCAAGCGTCTTGGTGGTGGCCCTAAGGGTGATCCAAGACAGAACGCATAAGTCACAATATATAGACTTTTTACCTTTAGCCCTCTATAATAAGAGGGCTAAAGTTTTATCGAACAAATAGGAGTATTTTTATGCACGAATTAGGAGTGGTTTTTCACGTAATCGATGAGGTGAAGGAAG
The DNA here is from genome assembly GCA_024690265.1 of Lachnospiraceae bacterium. Taxonomy (GTDB): domain Bacteria; phylum Bacillota; class Clostridia; order Lachnospirales; family Lachnospiraceae; genus XBD2001. Next base: position 1,612 of record JAILCW010000030.1, read on the forward strand.
TAGCAGCAGAGAACGACATCAAGCATGTTGGTTCTGTTACCATTCAGCTCGGCAAGGTATCTGCAGTAGTTCCTGCATTACTTAAGGATTGCTGGAAGTGGGCAGTTGATCGTGAAGAACTGATGAAGGGTTGTAACCTGACCATTGAACCAATCGAGGCAATTACTTTCTGTGAGGATTGCAAGCAGGAGTATGATACGATTAAGCATGGTAAGACCTGCCCACATTGTGGCAGTGGCAATACATATCTGTTGCAGGGTAATGAGTTCATGATTAAGGAAATCGAGGTCGACGATTAAATGTCTTTTAAGGATATTGCTATACATGCACTCCAATACTATTTTATCTTAACATTTATTCTGACAGTGATTAGCATACTGCGTATGTATCGGATTCGTCATCGTGCAGCTGCTGCCAAGTACGGCAAGGCACGCATGAACAAGCTGGTGGAAGAACATCGCCTCCGTCAGTTTCCGGTTTATACCATGGATGAGATTAAGAGTCGTCGTTCCAGAGGCGCAGTTCGAGTTACCTTTTTCCCTGCAGACACAGTGGAGCCTGCCAAGGTTGCTATTATTTGTCCGGGCGGTGGTTATGACCACTTAGAGGAGAAATACGAAGGGTATCCCGTTGCTGCCAAGCTGAACGAGATGGGCATCAATGCCTTTGTATTGGAATATCGTGTTGGTCGTCACTGTTCCTACCATGCGCCGATTCATGACTTGGCTCGCACCGTTCAGTACATTACCGAGCATCAAGATGATTTTCATGTTGATATGAAAGATTATGCAGTCATCGGTTTCTCTGCCGGCGGCAATATGGCAGGCCTCTTTGGTAGCGAGAAGTACGGCTACAAGAACTATGGCGTTGCGAAGCCGGGCGCCCTCCTGATGGGTTACCCTTGGACCAACGTGAACCACTGGGCCCAGCATCCTTACTGGAATATCTGGGTTGGTTTGATGGGTGTATGGTTATCCGAGCGCGGCAACTTCTGGATGTTCCGTTTACATCACTTCAACCATGAATACCGCGAGTCCCTATGTGTCCAACGCTGGATTACAGAGGATTTCCCACCGGTTTATATGTTTGCTGGTGGCAATGATATTTTGGTGCCATCAGGAGCCCATACCGATGTATTAGAGAAGGCATTGAAGCAATATCATGTGCCATACAAATATGAGAAGTTCTTCGGAGTTCCCCACGGCGTAGGCCTGGGCCTCCACACCTCAGCAGAGGGATGGCTGGATACAGCCGTAGAATTTTGGAAAGAACAGATATAATAAAACGCATGTACCCCATTCGGATACATGCGTTATTTTTATGCATTATTCTGACTCATTTTCTCGGCTAATTCACATACCAAGTGAACACACATGTCTTCGCCGAGGGTGCCACTGTCCAAAGAAATATCGTAGTTGGAGTACTCGCCCCAGTGCTGATCGGTATAGTAGCGGTAATAGGTCCGACGCTGCTTGTCCTTCTTTTGGATACGCTTGCGAACGTCTACGTTCTTGATGTCGCCGTAACGCTGGAGTACGCGCTGAATACGATGCTCCATGTCGGCGTGAATAAGTACATTTAAGCAATTGACTTCCGCGTTGCGAAGGATGTAATCGGAGCAGCGTCCAACAATGACACAAGGGCCTTTGCGGGCATTCTCGAGGATAACCTTGCGCTGTGCCAGGAAAATCTCGTCCTGAGGACTCTGGAAATACATGGCACTTGCTGCAGAAATATCGAACCACTTGTTAGCAGAGGAAGTGTCCTCGCCCTGTTCTTCAATCAGCTCCTTGGCATAGCCGCTCTCAACGGCGACACGATCAACAATCTCGCTGTCAAGAAATGGGATGTTGAGCTGTTTTGCAATTTTCTCACCAATGCTATGACCGCCGCTGCCGAATTGTCTACTAATCGTAATTACTGGATACATAACGTTCCCTCCTTACATAAAAGGTGCCCAGTGGGCACGCCCCCTATATCTACTTTAATTGTAGATTTCTCCCATGGAATTGTCAAACAATTGTACAGCAGAGAAAAAGTGTTATAATATCCCCCATAAAGAAAGAAGAAAAAAACATGGGATTTTTAAAACAAGAAAATAAAAAGTTTATCGGAATTTTATACATTATCTTGGCGGGGCTGTTTTTTGCCGGTATGACCACATTCGTGAAGTTGGCGGGAGACCTGCCATCCACCGAGAAAGTGTTCTGGCGAAATGCCATTGCCATCTTTTTTTCGGCAGCTACACTAAAGCGAAAGGGAATCCCGTTCATTGCAACGGCCAAGGGGAATGAATGGAATTTGATTGGCCGGGCAACAGCCGGATTCTTGGGCATGCTATGCAACTTCTATGCCATTGACCGACTGTATATTGCAGATGCCAATATGCTAAACAAGCTGTCCCCGTTCTTTGCCGTGCTCTTTTCTTATTTCCTGTTAAAAGAGAAGATAAAGCCGTACCAGTTCGGATGTCTTATGTTGGCCTTTATTGGGGCGCTATGCATCATGAAACCAAGTGGTGCAGGATTGTTTACCTTCCCTGCATTTGTTGGATTAATAGGCGGCCTTGGAGCCGGATTAGCATATACCTTCTTGCGTCGGGCCACGAATAACGGCGTGCCGGGACCATATGTGGTATTCTTTTTCTCCACGTTTTCCACCTTGTGCTGTGTGCCGCTGCTTTTTATCAACTTCCGGGTGCCGACCTTCCAACAGGTGCTGCTGTTGTGTGGCGCCGGATTATGCGCTACGGGAGG
>JAILCW010000122.1 GCA_024690265.1 Lachnospiraceae bacterium
TATGCCATCTTTATTAACCCAATTTATGGCGTGCTTCAGTTATTTGTATGTCTGACCTTCCCGCTGTTAAAAGCGTACAACGGAGAGCGTGGCAAGATGAAGAATATGAAGTATCTGTTCTATATCTATTATCCGGCACACCTGATTGTCTGCGGTATCATCCGCTTGCTGTTGCATGGTAGTGCTGGAGTAATGATTGGCGGTTAAGCGGATTTGGAGGAGAAGGATGAAAACGGTAACGAAGGCGGACATTGTAAGGGACTTGAAAAACCTTGGCTTAGCGCAGGGCGATACGGTCATGGTGCATACTGCTCTTAAAAGTATTGGTTACGTCTGCGGCGGTGCACAGACTGTTATCGAAGCGTTGATAGAGGTTGTTGGTGAGGCTGGTACCATCATGATGCCGACCCAGTCCTGGAAGAATTTGGACCCGGAAATCGGCGTACATTGGGATGCTGATGAGGCAGATTGGAACACGATTCGCGAGAATTGGCCGGCCTATGATAAGAACCTTACACCGACCAATACCATGGGCGCAGTGGCAGAGATGTTTCGCTCTTGGCCGGGAGCAATACGAAGTGATCATCCGGCTCGTTCTGTGGCAGCATGGGGCAAGCATGCGAAGTATCTTACAGAGAAGCATGACTTATCCAACATCTTTGGCGAAGGTTCTCCTGTGGGAAAACTCTATGAACTAGATGGCAAGGTCCTCTTAATTGGAGTGGACTATGACAAAAATACCTCCATTCATCTTGCGGATGTTAGAGCAAAGTATCCGAGCAAGCACAACAGCACCGAGCATAGTGCAATTATGGAGAATGGCCAGCGTGTTTGGAAGGCCTATGATACCTTATTTGTAGATGGCGAGGACTTTGTAGATATCGGACATGCTTTTGAAGCGGGACATGATGTACAGAAGGGATACATTGGCGAGGCTTGGTCACGGCTTATGAACCAACGGGAACTGGTGGACTTTTCGGTTCAGTGGATTGAATCAAATCGAAAATGACCCCCTAACCCCGTCCCGGGGAGTCATGGATGAAACAAAGGAGGAAGTAATGCTTTATCATGCATCAAGTGTATCAGGGCTTGGAGAACTAGAACCACGTATTTCAACTCACGATAAGCCCTATGTATATGCGATTTGTAATAAAGTGACAGCAGCGTGTTTCGGTGCACCGAAGGATGACTTCGATTTGTTGATGGATGAGGTAGATGGTGTGCCGCATCTGTATGAGTGCTACCAGGATGCACTGAAAACCATATATGCCGGCAAATCATGTAGTATTTATACAGTACATGAAGAAGGGTTTCTCTCAGGTGTAACCGGATGGGATGTAGAGTCGGTTTGTGAACATACAGTGCCGGTAGTGCAGGAAGAGCAGATAGAGGATTTATATCAATATTTGCAGAACGCAGCATCTCGTGGAGCGTGTGTTGTTCATAGCTACAGCGAAGATGCATCATATCAATCCATGCTTCGTGAGGAGATATGTGAGAGAATCCGAGATTTTGGACTTAGTGAAGAGGCAGTGAAAAAAGATAAACGTATCGCACGCTTTTGCAAGAAACACAATAAGTTACGCGGATTAAAAGAGTAGAGGAACATAGTTATGTTAATCCCTAAGAAAAATACAGAATTGGAAGCAGAACTTGCTAAAATTGGCGGACCTGCAATTGATGAGAACGCGAGAAAAGAGGTCACTTCCTATATAATCAATGCGACCGTTGCCAGACTAGTCGGCGTGTTTTTGCTATTGGCTTCATTGGTGTGTCTTGTGCTGAATCGACCATTTGTCGTACCAATGGTTCTAGGATATGTGATTGTTGTTGCATATATCATTCTTCGACGTAAGAATATCAAGAAGTATGTTATGGGCTTGGTCAATGAATGTGACGCAGTGAAAAGTTACACGATATTTCGCGAGTTGCTGATTCGTAGCACCAGAAAAAGAGCCATGTACCAGAACTTTTATAATGTGGCCAATGCGTTACTGCTTGCCGGATATGATAAGGAGGCAGAAGCGTGTATTACATTGGCACAGCAGTATTGTGCCGGACCTATTGCGAAGTTGTTGGAATACGTGCTTCGAATGGATTTGTGCGTGTATCGCGAAGATTTGGAAGGCTTGAAGAATTTGCAGCCGCAGGTAGAAGCATTGACGTCTGCTTCCAAGATTCCACCAGCATATCTGCGTAGCTATGAGTCACGAAAGTTCTACTTTACAGGGGCAACCTGTTGGAATGAAGAGAAGTACGATGAATTGCTACAGTTATTGGAAAGTCCGAGTGTGCAGCGTCGCTTTACCCTGAGCCTAGTAAAGTACAACTACTTGAAATCTAAGGTGCTGACCGCAGCCGGACGAGAGGAAGAGGCTGTGTCTTGTCGAGATTACGTGATATCTAACGGCGGAACCACCTGGTACCGCAAACGTTGTATGGAAGCGTAGTGCACCCGGGGGAAAGGAAAAGAGAATTGGTAAGAAGTTTGGAATCTACTTGATAAAAATGTAGAATTCTACAATTTTGAGGAGTAGATATGATTAAAAGAGATAGATATTTACAGCTGCTTATTAACTCAAGAAATAACGGTTTCCCTAAAGTAATAATGACCCCCTAACCCCGTCCCGGGGAGTCAAAAGGAGAGAAGAGGCTTAAGAATGAATTTTTACGTAGATTT
>JAILCW010000142.1 GCA_024690265.1 Lachnospiraceae bacterium
CCGTAACTTCTATACCGTAGGTCAGTTGGCGTCCTTCATGGATGTTGAAGTGGATATGAATCACGAGATTGTTGTAAATAATCGTAGTTCTGATTTGAACACTCTGATTTATGAGAACTTCACCATTGACTGGGTTGTTACCGGTTATGGTGCTTTTGAAGCAGAGAATGAGGCGGCTCAGTCAGAGAAAGATTCAGAAGTGACTGTAACAGAGACCGTTGAGGAAACAGAAGATGCACCTGAGACGATAGAATCTGAAGAGGCGGATACTTCTGTTGAGAATGATGAAGTAGAAACCGTGGAAGAAGTAGAAGAGCCTTCCGAGGAGGAGTCCTTTGAGGAACGCAAGGAAGAAGCCATCATTGCAGAAGCAGCTATGAAAGCGGATGCAGCCGGTGAGGGTGTGAACAATGCATTTACCATTGGTGATCGTCCAACGACTCCATTTACCGTAGCTCCTGATGTGAGTGTGAAGACACGCATTCATATTACGGTCAACGGCAAGCCGGTTGAGATGAATGACAAGAAGGATTACATCTTTGTGGATGTATTCAACTTTATTGATTTTGATGTACATGAGCGTGGCCATCGTGGCGTATTAACACTGATTAATGGTCGTGATTGCGGATATGCCGATCCACTTCATGATGGGGATACGGTTGATATCCGTTGGAAGGATTAGTTGTTTATGGAAATGTTTAGTATTGCCAGTGGTAGTAGTGGCAATTGTATCTGCGTGGGCAGTAACAATGTCCACGTGATGATTGATGCCGGTATCAGCGGGAAGCGCATCGAAGCCGGTATGAACCAGATGAATTTAACCACCCGTGATATGGCCGGTGTGCTGATTACTCATGAGCATAGCGACCATGTGGGCGGGCTTGGAGTCATAGCACGGCGTTACGGTCTCCCAATTTATGCGACTCAGGGAACTGCTGACGCCATTATGATGTCCGGAACATGTGGCAAGATTGATCCAAATCTGTTTCACATTATTCGTCCGGACGAAGAATTCTTGATTGGAGACCTTACCATTCGTCCCATTCATGTATCCCACGACGCTGCAGATCCTGTGGCCTATATTTTACGGGATGGCAATAAGAAGATGGGTGTCATCACTGATTTGGGATACTATGATGACTATATTATCGAGAATATTAGCGATTTGGACGCCATGTTAATTGAGTCCAACCACGATGTACATATGTTGCAGGTGGGACCATATCCATACCCACTCAAGCAGCGAATCCTTGGGGATAAGGGGCATCTGGCTAACGAGAGTTGCGGACAACTGTTAGGACAGGTTCTGAATGATCACATGGTGAAGGTGTTGTTAGGACACCTGAGTAAGGAAAATAACTATCCGGAACTTGCATTGGAGAGCGTAAGAGCGGAAGTTACTTTAGGAGACAACCCGTACAAGGGAACGGATTTTGATATTACAGTGGCAAGTCGTAGCGAAGTTTCGGAACGGATTGTTGTCTAACCCTTGATTAATCAAGGAGCCCCGTTTTATAATGAGCGGGATGTAAGAAAGAAAGTTTATCTTAAGGAAGGAAAAGAAATGGAAACAAAGAACCGCGCAATTATTACTGTCGTAGGTAAGGATACCGTTGGTATTATCGCTAAGGTATGTACTTACTTAGCTAAGAATCATGTCAATGTATTGGACATCTCCCAGACCATCGTTAGTGGATTTTTTAACATGATGATGATCGTAGATTTGAATGCATCCGATAAGCCTTTTGATGAGTTACAGAAGGAACTGACACAGATTGGTGAGGAGATTGGTGTCGACATCAAGTGCCAGAAGGAAGAAATTTTTGAAATGATGCATCGTATCTAAGCGGGGAGAAGTACATGATTAATATTTTTGAAGTAAACGAAACCAATCAGATGGTGGAGAAGGAGAACCTTGACGTTCGTACCATCACCATCGGTATTAGTTTGATGGATTGTATCGATTCTGATTTGAATCGATTGAACGAGAAGATTTATAACAAGATTACCACCGTTGCCAAGGACTTGGTGAAGGTTGGTAAGGAAATCGAGCGGGATTATCTCATTCCAATCGTGAATAAGCGTATCTCTGTGACCCCAATCGCTTTGATTGGTGGTGCAGCGTGTAAGACTCCGGAAGACTTTGCGACCATTGCTAAGACATTGGATAACGCAGCTAAGGCTGTGGGCGTGAACTTCATCGGAGGCTATTCCGCATTGGTATCTAAGGGCATGACAACAGCGGATGAGTTGTTGATTCGTTCCATCCCATTGGCATTATCTACTACAGACTTCGTATGTAGCTCCATCAATGTAGGTTCCACCAAGACCGGAATCAATATGGATGCGGTTCGTCTCATGGGACAGATCGTGAAGGAAACCGCAGAAGCCACCAAGGACAAGGATTCCCTTGGATGTGCCAAGTTAGTAGTATTCTGTAACGCACCGGATGATAATCCATTCATGGCAGGTGCCTTCCACGGTGTGACTGAGGCGGATGCTATCATTAACGTTGGTGTCAGTGGCCCTGGTGTAGTTAAGACTGCATTGGAGCAGGTACGTGGCGAGAGCTTCGAGGTTCTCTGCGAGACCATCAAGAAGACCGCTTTCAAGATTACCCGTGTGGGACAGTTGGTTGCGAAGACTGCTTCTGAGAAGCTTGGCATTCCATTTGGAATTATTGACTTGTCATTGGCTCCTACACCGGCAGTTGGTGATAGTGTTGCCGGCATCCTTGAGGAAATCGGATTAGAGCGAGCAGGTGCACCGGGAACTACCGCAGCATTGGCTCTTCTCAATGATCAGGTCAAGAAGGGCGGTATCATGGCTTCTTCCTATGTTGGCGGATTGTCCGGTGCATTTATCCCGGTTTCTGAGGATCAGGGCATGATTGATGCAGTTAATGACGGCGCGCTTACCTTAGAGAAGTTAGAGGCTATGACCTGCGTATGTTCGGTAGGATTGGATATGATTGCTATCCCTGGACGTACCAAGCCAGAGACCATCTCCGGTATCATTGCAGATGAGATGGCTATCGGTATGATTAACCAGAAGACCACAGCAGTACGTCTCATTCCTGTTATTGGCAAGGATGTAGGAGAAGTGGTAGAGTTCGGTGGATTACTTGGATATGCACCGATTATGCCGGTGAATGAGTTTTCCTGTGATGCATTTGTTCATCGTCAGGGACGTATTCCTGCTCCGGTACATAGTTTTAAGAACTAGTCTATCTAGGACATATATTTACTTATAAGGAGACTTGATATGGAACAGAAAACAAAGAAACTGATTGCGGGCGTAGTTGCCCTTGTAGTTGTAGCACTTTTGGTAGTTGCTGTTTACTTGAAGTTTGGACCACAGGCAGAGGCTGGAACCAAAGCATACGAAGTAACAGTTACCAATAGCGCAGGTGAGGTTACCACCTATGATGGTAAGACTGACGCTGAGTACTTAAGCGAATTAATGGATGAGCTTAAGGCGGATGGATTCACTTATGAGGGAAGTACCTCTGAGTATGGATTATTTATTAGCGCCATTAACGGTGAGTCTGCAGTATATGAGACTGATGGGGCTTACTGGGCAATCTACGTTAACGGTGAATATGGTCAGTACGGTGCAGATCAGCAGCCGGTAAGTGACGGAGACATATTTGGATTCGTATATGAAAAAGCAGAGTAAATGGACCGCACTAGATATTGCCAGCATGGGAATCATGCTGGCAATTGTTGAAGTGTGCAAACATGCCTTGGACTTTTTGCCCAATATCGAATTGGTGAGTTTCTTGTTTATCATATTCACCCTACATTATGGGTGGCGCATTATACTGCTAACTTGGGCATTCAGTGCGATTGAGTGTGTATACTTTGGATTTGGACCATGGACCATTACCTACTTTTACGTATGGCCCATTTTGATCATTGCGGTAATGCTGTTGAAGCAATTTGGCGGAGAACACCCGCTGTATTATGCGATTCTATCCGGGTTCTTTGGGTTATCCTTTGGATTTTTATGTTCCTTATATACATTGGTCATTGGCGGAGTGGGAATGCAGCTTACATGGTGGATTTCCGGAATTCCATATGATCTGGTGCATTGTATTGGGAACTTTTTTATCTGTTTGGCGCTATTTTATCCGGTAAACCAAGCAATGAAGCGTATTGTTAAGTAAGCTCACACCTTGGTGTGGGCTTTTGTACTATGAGAGAAAGGAGGCGACTATGGCGCAGACCATCATCTATCATGTTGACGTGAATTCGGCATTCTTAAGCTGGACGGCATGTGACATCCTAGAGAAGAATCCGAATGCTGTGGATATCCGTGAGATCCCATCTGCAATCTGTGGCGACCCTAGTAAGCGCCATGGAATCATCCTGGCCAAGTCGACTCCTGCCAAGAAGTACGGAGTAGTCACGGCAGAACCAATTCAGCAGGCATTGCGGAAGTGCCCGAACCTGCA
>JAILCW010000155.1 GCA_024690265.1 Lachnospiraceae bacterium
TCGTAACGATCTCCTGTTTATCCATTCCAATACATGGACGATAAACCGGCATGGTACATACATCATTGGTGCATGCCAAAGACTGCATGGTCTGGCTGGCAACCTGACCGATACTCTCACCGGTAATCAAGCCCAAGTCTCCATCTTCCTTGGCAAAATGCTCTGCAATACGCATCATATAGCGGCGCATAATAATGGTTAATTCATCATGCGGGCATTTCTCATAAATGGCCAACTGAATATCTGTAAAGTTAACTACATGCAATCGAATAGGTCCGGAATACTTGGAAACAATCTTTGCCAAGTCTACAACCTTCTGCTTAGCTCGCTCAGAAGTATAAGGCGGAGCATGGAAATAAGTAGCATCAATAGTAACACCACGCTTTGCAATCATATATCCGGCAACAGGACTATCGATTCCACCGGACAAAAGCAACATTGCACGTCCGTTGGTTCCAACCGGCATACCACCCGGTCCAGGAATCTCCTTGGAGTAATAATTGATGCGATCACGAATCTCTACACGAAGTAAAACATCCGGATGATGAACGTCTACCTTCATATCAGGGAATGCAGCAAGAATACGCTCACCTAACTTTGCAGACAATTCCATAGACTCCATTGGATAATTCTTGCGAGCACGGCGAGACTCTACCTTGAAGGTAAAATGCTTATCTGCATAAGTTCGATCCATGTATTCAATTATCTCTTCTGCCAACGCATCAAAGCCCTTGTCCTGAGTCAAAATAACCGGGCAAATCGCAGTGATACCAAACACGCAAGATAAAGCTGCGATAACTTCTTCATCATCGCTTTCGCCCTGCGGCTCCACAAAAATACGTCCCTGAGGACGAGTTACTACAAACTCTCCATCAACACGATCCAACGCATATTCAATCTGACGAACCAATGTCTCCTCAAATATGTGACGATTCTTACCCTTTAATGCAATTTCTGCATACTTTAACAAAAAAGCGCTACTCATAATGCTCCTATCTTCTCATATACTTCTGTAACTTCGGTACAATTTCACGAAAAGCCTCAATGGCATAATCCACCTCTTCCGTGGTGGTGTGAATGGAAAAACTAATACGTACCGTAGACTTTAATACCTTATCTTCTAATCCAATCGCTTGTAGTGTAGCGCTAGGTGACGGCTTGTTGGATGAACAAGCACTTCCCGCAGATACATACACGCCACGCTCTTCTAACGCATGCAACAGTACTTCACTTCGAACATCGCGAGAGCTTACACTCAAAATATGTGGTGCACCCTGCTCCAAGTCACCATTAAATGTCACGCCATCGATAGCTCCAAGCTCTTCAATCATGTGCGCCCTCATGGAAGCCATTCGAATACGATTCTCTTCAAAATCAGCAAAAATCTCATCTACAGCAACACCAAGGGCTGCAATAGCCGGAACATTCTGAGTTCCCGAACGAAATCCATCCTCCTGACCGCCACCAAGAATCTGAGGACTGACCTTTACCTTAGGGTTGATATAAATAAACCCACTACCCTTCGGTGCATGAATCTTGTGTCCGCTAACAGTCACAATATCTACTCCCATCTTCTCCGGGAATAGCGGCACCTTGCCATAAGACTGAATTGCATCCACATGAAAAACTGCCTGAGGAGCCTTCTTTTGAATAAGCTTCGCAGCTTCTTCGATAGGCTCAATGGTACCAATTTCGTTATTCACATGCATGATAGATACAAGTACCGTATCCTCACGTAATAAGGAATCCAACTCCTCCAAAGAAATATATCCCTGCTCATTCACAGAAAGAAAACTAACTTCATAGCCCAATTCCTGTAAGTGTTTCATTGGATTTCCAACAGAAGGGTGTTCAATTGCCGTAGTAATAACATGCTTACCTACGCGGGCATTTGCTTCAACAACACCGCGAATTGCCAAATTATTGCCTTCGGAACCGCCGGAGGTAAAATAGATATTCTTCTCAGATACCTTCAAGCTCTTAGCAATACTTTTCTTGGAAGCCTTCATGTAATTCTCAGCTTCCATTCCTTTGTTATGCAAAGAAGAAGGATTACCATAATCCTCTAACAACACCTTCTTCATCACTTCAAATGCAGCCTCGCTACAACGCGTGGTTGCAGAATTGTCTAAATATGCTTCCATGTCTACTCCATTGGCTTGCGGGCTGTAACATTCACCCACTCACCCTGATGATTAATCTCTAATACTTCAAGTCCTGCTTTTTCGATGGTCTTAACGATGGCATCTTCTTTGAAATCAATAATACCGGAGCTGATGAAGAGTCCGCCCGGCTTAATACGATCCGGAATCGCCGGCATCATATCAATAATGATATCCGCCAAAATATTGGCCGCAACGATATCATAGCACTCTCTACCAAGGAGATTCTGCATGTCGGTATTTTCCACCAAGTTACCACAATAAAACGCACCATCTCCGGCGGAAACATGATTCAGCTTCATGTTGTCGTAGGTGGACTGAATACAATCCGGATCAATATCTGTTCCGGAAGTCTCCATCGCGCCAAGTTTTAAGGCAGCAATGGACAAAATGCCGCTACCGCATCCCAAATCCAAAACACGATCTCCAGCCTTTAGATACTTCTCTAACTGGCGAATACAAAGCTGTGTTGTCTCATGCTTACCGGTACCAAAGGAAACACCAGGATCAATCTCAATTAAGATTTTGTCGGAATCCTCCTCAGAGATTTCCTCCCAGGTAGGCTTAATCAAAATATTATCAATGGTAAAAGAATGGAAGTACTCCTTCCAATTATCTCGCCAGTCAGCCTCGTCTGTTTCGCCAACGCTAATCTTAAGACTACCCATATTACAGAATTCACGTTTGTTCTCTAAATCCAGAGAGATTGCTTCAAGTAAAGACGCATAATCCTGCCCTTCTTCCATGTAGAAAGAAATACGGCTAAGGCCTTCATCTTCCGGCAAATCCGGCTGGAGTTCTTCGAAGTTACCACCCTGTAACTCATCATCTACCGGCACATTATCCTCTATCTCAATTGCAGAAATCCCATGATCGTCGAGAACCATACCTACAATTTCTTCCGCTTCAACCGTTGTCTGAATGGTAAATTTTGTCCATTTCATATACCGACCTCCCGTGGATTACAAAAAATGCTTATTTGAAAGCCACAATATACTAACACAAAAGAGCTTCTTGCGCAAACGCAAGAAGCCCTAAATCACTCGCTTATAAGTCTTTTATTTTGTCGCGGAAGCCCTTTCTCTTCTTTTCTTGTTTCACTTTGGTTCCACCCTCTTTTAGAGTGTTACCGCAATTCTCATCAAAGGTACGAAGTGCTTCTTTCGCCGCAGCATTGATAGAAGTAGGAACTTGAACTACCAATGTAACATAGTGATCACCACGAGTATTCGCATTACGCAAAGAAGGAATACCCTTGCCACGCAGACGAATACGTGTGTTGGTCTGGGTACCTGCAACAACTTCGTAAGACACCTGACCATCCAACGTATCGATAATTACTTCTCCACCTAATGCAGCCTGTGCAAAAGAAATCGGGGCGATGGAATATACATCATATCCGCTACGCTCGAACTTCTCACTAGGAGTAATCAATACCTCTACAAGAAGGTCACCGCGTGGTCCACCATTGATACCAGGCTCACCCTTCTCACGGATACGTACACACTGACCATTATCAATACCGGCAGGGATAGATACCTGAATGCGCTTCTTACGCGCAATATATCCGGTACCGTGGCAATCCACACACTTATCCTGAATAATCTGGCCGGAACCATTACAATCCGGGCAAGTAGTAACATTCTGCATCATTCCAAACAAGGACTGCTGCGTAACTACAATCTTACCCTTACCGCCACACTTAGGGCATGTTTTCTTGGCTGTACCAGGCTTTGCACCGGTTCCATGACATGTTTCGCACTCATCCTTCAGCACAAGTTCAATTTCCTTCTCACAGCCAAAGGCTGCTTCCTCAAACTTAATGCGTACAGAAGTACGAATATTGGACCCCTTCATTGGACCATTGCTGGCACGACGAGATCCGCCTCCAAAGAAATCACCGAAAATATCACCAAAGATATCAGAGAAATCCATGCCGGAGAAATCAAATCCACCGGCACCGCCTGCTCCGCCGCCTTCGAAGGCAGCATGACCAAACTGGTCATACTGTCTACGCTTATCTGCATCAGATAAAACGGCATAAGCTTCACTGGCTTCCTTGAACTTTGCTTCTGCTTCCTTATCTCCAGGATGCATATCCGGATGATACTTCTTAGCCAACTGACGATATGCTTTTTTCAGGGTAGCTTCATCGGCGTTACGGTCAACACCTAAGACTTCGTAATAGTCTCTCTTCTGCTCTGCCATTGCTTATTATACTTCCTTAAAATCTGCATCTACGACATCATCATTGTTTGCGCCGGTTGCTGCACCCATATCAGGGCCTGCACCTGCACCCATGTCTGGGCCTGCACCTGCAGCCTGAGTTGCCTCATACATCTTTGCAAATACCTTCTGTGCAGACTGCTCTAACTTCTCCTGAGCAGACTTCATAGCTGCTACATCGCTTTCAGACATATCTTCTGCCTGCTGATGTGCATCTACCATATCCTTCAAAGCCTTCAAATCAGCTTCTACTTCGGACTTATCTGCAGCATCTAACTTATCGCCAACTTCGTCCAAAGCCTTCTGGGTCTGGAATACGAAGGAATCAGCGTTGTTACGTGTATCAATTGCTTCCTTACGCTTCTTATCCTGTGCTTCGTACTCAGCAGCTTCCTTAACTGCCTTCTCGATTTCGTCATCAGACATGTTAGAGCCAGCAGTAATAGTAATGTGCTGCTCCTTACCTGTTCCAAGATCCTTTGCGGATACATTAACAATACCATTTGCATCGATATCGAAGGTAACCTCAATCTGTGGTACACCACGACGTGCTGGTGGGATACCATCCAAACGGAACTGTCCAAGGGACTTGTTATCACGAGCAAACTGACGCTCACCCTGAACAACGTTAATATCTACAGCAGTCTGGTTATCCTCTGCAGTAGAGAATACCTGGGACTTCTTGGTAGGAATAGTTGTATTACGCTCAATCAATCTGGTTGCTACGCCACCCATGGTCTCGATAGAAAGGGACAATGGAGTAACATCCAAAAGAAGAATCTCGCCTGCACCTGCATCACCAGCAAGCTTACCACCCTGGATGGAAGCACCGATTGCTACACACTCGTCTGGGTTCAAAGTCTTGCTTGGCTCATGACCGGTCAAAGCCTTAACCTTGTCCTGAACAGCAGGGATACGTGTAGAACCACCAACTAACAATACCTTGGAAAGCTCTGCAGCAGTAAGACCTGCATCCTTCAATGCGTTCTGTACAGGGATTGCAGTACGCTCTACCAAATCATGTGTTAACTCATCGAACTTTGCACGAGTCAGGTTCATATCAAAGTGCTTAGGACCCTCTGCAGTTGCAGTGATGAATGGCAAGTTGATGTTGGTTGTAGTTGCAGCAGAAAGCTCTTTCTTAGCCTTCTCAGCAGCTTCCTTCAATCTCTGAAGAGCCATCTTGTCAGTAGAAAGATCAACACCCTCAGCAGCCTTAAACTCAGCTAACATCCAATCAGTAATCTTCTGATCGAAGTCATCACCACCAAGACGGTTATCACCGGAAGTAGACAATACTTCGATAACGCCATCACCAATCTCGATGATAGAAACATCGAATGTACCACCACCTAAATCGTATACCATGATCTTCTGCTCATGCTCATTGTCCAAACCATAAGCCAAAGCAGCTGCGGTAGGCTCGTTAATGATACGCTTAACATCAAGACCAGCGATCTTACCAGCATCCTTGGTTGCCTGACGCTGAGCATCGTTGAAGTATGCAGGTACAGTAATAACTGCCTCAGTTACAGACTCACCAAGATAGTTCTCAGCATCAGCCTTCAACTTCTGGAGAATCATTGCAGAAATCTGCTGTGGAGAATACTTCTTGTCATCGATGGTACGACCGTTGTCAGTACCCATATCTCTCTTAATGGAAGAGATTGTTTTCTCAGCGTTGGTTACAGCCTGACGCTTTGCAGGCTCACCTACCAAACGTTCACCATTCTTGGTAAAAGCTACGATAGATGGTGTTGTACGAGCACCTTCCTGGTTAGCGATAACGGTTGGCTTACCGCCTTCCATTACAGCAACACAGCTATTTGTTGTTCCTAAATCGATTCCGATAATTTTTCCCATATCCTTTTCCTCCTAATATGATATAGATTCGAAATATGTCTACACGGTTCTCCGTGCACTTGTTAATTAGCTACCTTCACCATGCTATGGCGAACCACCTGATCACGATAGGTGTAACCCTTCTGAAGTTCCTCTACAACTTCATTCTCACCATACTGATCATCATCTACATGCATCACTGCATTATGAAAATCCGGATTGAATTCCTGACCAACAGCTTCAATCGGCTTAACACCAGCCTCCTCAAGGGAAGTCATCATCTGCTTGTAAACCATCTTCATTCCCTCTGCAAAAGCATCGCCTTCCGGAGCATTGGCAAAACCACGCTCGAAGTTATCGATAACCGGAAGAATCTTCTCAACTATGGTCTTTGCTCCCATGTCGAACATCTGAGACTTTTCTTTCTCACTACGAGTACGGAAGTTCTCAAACTCAGCTAGCTGGCGCTTCACACGATCCGTTAACTCTTCAATCTGCTCGTCACGCTTATCCTTCTTTTCTTTCTTGTGATGCTTCTTATCCTTCGCATCTTCCTTGGCACTTTCCTCTGCAGAAGCTTCTGTTGTTTCCTCCGCTGGTGCCTCTTCGGATGTGGTTTCTTCCACTACTTCTTCGGATGCTGCAGTCTCTACCGTCTGCTCCTCCGTAGCGAAGTTTTCCTTCTGATCTGCCACGTTCCTACCACCTTTCTATTCCTTCTTCATAATGGATCCTAATTGATCCTTCAGCTGACTTAAATTATCCATCACCTTCTTATAATCCATACGCTTCGGTCCAATGATACCAATGGTACCCTTGACACCTTCGCCCAAATCATAAGTTGCGGTAACCACACTGCAATCCTTCATAGTCTCAATCGGTGACTCATCACCAATGTATACCTGGATGCCTGTGCCATTGTCGCTTTCTTCTATATCTGAAATCAAAGAAGCAAGTTCTTCCTTCTCTTCAAATGTAGAGATGAATTCCTGTGCTTTTTGAGAATCAGCTAATTCCGGATACTTGAAAATATTCGTTGTACCGCTGGTATAAATCTCAAGTCCCTCGTCACTATCCTTAATGGTCTCTGCAACAGTATTCAAAACCTGAGCAATGATATCTTCATGGATACCTGCCTGCTCCTTAAGCATAGTAATCAGTCCCAAGTTAATCTGTGAAACATTCAATCCATTCAGATTGGTGTTCAAAAGCATATTCAACTTGAGTAAGGTCTCATTGTCCAGTGGCTGTTCAATCTCAATAATCTTGTTCTTAACCAGATTACCGTGCATAACTACTACGCAGAGAATATGGTTATCATCAACTGCCGACAACTGAACGAACTTCACACTGCTTCGAGACAACGCCGGAGCGGAAATCATAGTAGCATATTGTGTGTTATTAGCTAACACCTTAACTACCTGCTTCAATAGCTTCTCCATCTTCTCTGTTTTCTCAATCATGAGTTCCTTGATGTCAGATACTTCTTGATCCTTCTCAGCCATCAAACGGTCTACATAAAAACGATAACCCTTGTCAGAAGGGATACGTCCGGCAGAAGTATGGGGTTGAACAATATAACCAAGCTCTTCTAAATCAGACATCTCGTTGCGAATCGTTGCAGAACTTAGATTCAATTCCGATGATTTGGAAATCGTACGTGAGCCAACCGGCTCTCCTGTTTCCAAATAGTTCTGGATAATCGCGTATAGAATCTTCTCTTTTCTCTCGTCTAATACATCCATATATCGCCCTCTGACATAAAAATGAATGTTGCTTGTGCGTTGTTAGCACTCATCCAATTGGAGTGCTAATATCTAATTAGTAATTTAGCACCCTACCTAGTCTTTGTCAACAAGATGGGTGCTAAATTCATAAAAATTTAATAATTATTGTAAAAACTGTGCCATAGCGTAATTGGCCAGGTCCATCCCACGATCATTCAAATAGATTCTGCCTTCTGCCGCTTCTAACAGGCCTTCATTCCGAAGCTTCTGAATCACCGTGCCATATACGCCATCAATTTCCAAGCCAAATGCCTGCCGAAATTCACTACGAGACACTCCGGCATTCATACGAAGTCCCAAGAACATATACTCTTCCATGGCCGACTGGCGGGATAGTTCTTGAACATCCACACGCATCGGTGATTCCTGGCGAAAATTCTCCATCACCAATTCCTTGGCATGTTCGATATAATCATGAATATCACGTTCATTGGAAAAACGAGTCTCATTCATCAACGATGCAGCTCCAATTCCCATCCCCAGATATGGAACACGCTTCCAGTAACCAATATTATGCTGGCAAACATGGCCCTTTTTCGCATAATTGGATATCTCATACTGTTCATATCCGTGACTTGCCAACTCCATCTGGGTTGTCTTATACAATTCGTATTCCTGGTCTTCATTCGGAAGTGCTTCCGTCTCCATACCAGCATGCTGCTTGACTGCATCAAACTTGTAACGGTCATAAAAAGGCGTGCCCTTCTCAATAATAAGAGAATATGCAGAAATGTGTTCTGGTTGCAGGCGAACCACCTGATGAATGGTATGCAAAAGCTTGGCCGGTGTCTGTCCGGGAAGTCCCGTCATGATATCAACACTCACATCATCAAAACCTGCTACTCTTGCGAACTCATAGGTATGTAAGAAACGATCATAGGTATGAATTCGTCCAAGTAATTTCAACTCATCATCATTGGCAGATTGAAGGCCAATACTAATGCGATTAATGCCCACCGAACGGTACACATTAAAATGTTCCGAGCTAACAGTTCCGGGGTTCACCTCAATGGTAACCTCCGCCTGCGAATCTACATGGAAGTACTTGTGGACAGCGTCCATGATATTCGCCATATATTCCACTTCCAACCAGGACGGAGTTCCGCCTCCTATATAGATAGAAGTAACCAGCTTATCCCCCAGGCGAATGCCATTCCACTTAATCTCACGACACAGCGCTTCGGTATAAGCTTTGCGAATATCCGCATCATAGGTTCCGCTTAAGAAATCACAGTAATCGCACTTCTTTACACAAAAAGGGATATGAATATAGAGTTCTAATATATCCTTATACAACTCCATATCTCATATCCCTCCTAATCTTAATCTTCGTCAAGCTTCAACACGCTCATGAAGGCTTCCTGCGGAATTTCCACATTACCTACTTGGCGCATGCGTTTCTTACCTTCCTTCTGCTTCTCCAGAAGTTTCTTCTTACGGCTGATATCACCACCGTAACACTTGGCCAAGACATCCTTACGCATGGCCTTCACCGTCTCGCGGGCAATAATCTTGCTTCCAACTGCCGCCTGAATCGGAATCTCAAACAAGTGTCTTGGAATCTCATCCTTCAACTTCTCGCACATCTTGCGTCCACGCTCATAAGCGGTATCCTTAAATACGATAAAGGACAGCGCATCCACCGTCTCTCGATTAATAAGGATATCCAACTTCACAAGTTCAGACTGCATGTAGCCCTTGAATTCATAATCAAAAGATGCATATCCACGTGAACGGGATTTTAACGCATCAAAGAAATCATAAATAATCTCATTCAATGGAAGAACGTACTTAATCAGCGCTCTGGTCTCTTCCATATATTCCATGCTGACATAAACGCCACGACGCTCCTGGCATAAGTCCATAATGGCACCAATATATTCACTGGTAACCATAATCTCAGCATCCACCACCGGTTCTTCCATGTAATCGATTTCGGAAGGATCCGGAAGGTTGGACGGATTGGTCAACTCAATCATAGAACCATCGGTCTTATGTACACGATAAACTACGCTCGGTGCAGTAGTAACCAAATCCAGGTTATATTCGCGCTCTAATCGCTCCTGGATAACATCCAAATGTAACAGGCCCAGGAATCCACAACGGAAACCAAACCCTAAAGCAATGGAAGTCTCCGGTTCAAACTGTAACGCAGCATCATTGAGCTGCAACTTCTCTAGGGCATCGCGCAAATCAGGATACTTAGCTCCATCCGCAGGATAAAGACCGCAGTACACCATCGGATTTACCTTCTTGTAACCCGGAAGTGCTTCGGCGCAAGGATTCTTCACAAGGGTAATGGTATCACCCACGCGGGTATCCTTCACATTCTTGATGCTGGCTGTCATATAGCCAACCATACCAGCCTGCAACTCATCACAAGCAATAAACTGACCAGCGCCAAAGTAACCTACTTCAACAACATCAAAGGTAGCGCCGGTAGCCATCATGCGTACGGAATCTCCAGCCTTCAGCGTACCTTCCTTGACACGGCAGAATACAATAACGCCGCGATATGGATCGTAGAGAGAGTCAAAAATCAACGCCTGAAGTGGTGCCTTCGGATCTCCGGATGGTGCCGGTAACTTCTCAATAATCTGCTCTAATACCTGCTCTACATTCAAACCGGTCTTAGCAGAAATCTGTGGCGCATCCTCCGCCTCTAATCCAATGACATCTTCGATCTCAGCAATGACACGCTGTGGGTCTGCACTCGGAAGATCCACCTTATTAATAACGGGAAGCACCTCAAGATCATGATCCAATGCCAAATATACATTAGCCAAAGTCTGTGCTTCAATTCCCTGTGCCGCATCTACTACTAAAATTGCCCCATCACAAGCAGCCAAACTACGAGATACTTCGTAGTTGAAATCTACATGTCCCGGAGTATCAATCAAGTTAAAAATATATTCCTGGCCATCGTTGGCATGATAAATCAAACGAACCGCCTGAGACTTAATAGTAATACCACGCTCACGCTCCAACTCCATGTTGTCCAGAACCTGTGCCTGCATCTCTCGCTCGGTAAGCAAACCAGTCTTCTCAATCAGACGATCTGCCAAGGTTGATTTACCATGATCAATGTGTGCTATAATGCAAAAGTTACGAACTTTACTCTGGTCAATTGCCATAAATACCTCCAAATTTCACGTCCATTATCTTACCATAGGAAAAGAGAGTTTCACAAGTGGCATTCCCCAAGTTTCTAGGGCCTTTGACAGAAAAATTCAGAAAAGCCATTGACAGTAGGGAATCTATCGATTAATATATCAGAGTATGTTTACATTGAACTGTCCGTGTCCGGCTACAATGTAATCGCTATATATAGTAAATCATTACATTGGAGGTGTACGAAGTTGGCTAATATCAAATCTGCTAAGAAGAGAATTCTTGTTACTGCTGTTAGAACAGAGCGTAACAAAGCAATCAGATCTGAAGTTAAGACTTGCATCAAGAAGGTAGAGGCTGCTGTTGCTAATAACGATAAGGCAGCTGCTCAGGAAGCATTAGTTCTTGCTACCAAGAAAATCGAGATGGCAGCTACTAAGGGTGTTTACCACAAGAACAACGCTGCTCGTAAGATTTCCCGTCTTGCTAAGGCTGTAGCTAAGATTGCTTAATCAATTATAGAATATTCATGAATATGAAACACCGGAGCCGTCATTCCGGTGTTTTTTTTGTGCTAATTCTAGTGACATCGGAGTGCATAAAAAAGAATGCCATTTATGGCATTCTTTCCTTTTTATTTCGCATATTTTAAAATCAGAATCTCAACTCCCACCTGGGGATCAATCTTACCACTCTTCATCTGCTCATCAAAAGACGCGCACTCTATCAAGATATGCTCCAGCTGGCCTTCCGTAAAGTTCTTGGCCATCTTCTGATACTTATCCACAAAGAACGGATACTTTAATCCCATGGTTTTCTGAATCTCAGTCTTCTTCATACCCATAGATAAATAGGTCTTGGCTTGTAGAATAGAACGAAACTGTCCTTCCATGGATGCTAATATATAGATTGGAGACTCCTTTCTGGATAACATATCCTGATAAGCCATCATGGCCTTCCGAGGATTCTTCTCTCCGATTCCATCGATTAACGTATACATCTTCTCAGAGGAGGTATCGGTACAAATTGCAATAACATCTGTTCTGGAAATAGAATCCTTGTCAGCACAATAATCCAGTAGCTTTTCCAGTTCTCTGTCCATATTCTCCATGTTGGAAGAACAACGGTTCAAGAACTCATTCCAGCCATCCATAGTAATCTGCTTGCCTGCGCGCTTCACACGGCCACCAATCCAAGCCTGTAACTCACGCTCATCCGGGAAGTTCAGTTCCACAACTTCTCCCACCTTAGCAAAGGCCTTGTAGGTACTGGTACGCTTGTCTACCTTGTCCTCCACGAATACCAGAAAGGCTGTTGGAGACATCTTCGCAAAATACTCTGCCAAGTTGGTCACAGAGCGATTAAAGAAGCCACTATTTACAATTAAAACCACGCGCTGATCTGCAAAAAATGGCATTGTATCCGCAAAATCAATGACATCAGCCACATCAATACCACTTCCTTCATAAGTCATAAAGTTCATGGTGTCGCCTTCTTTGACGGTGGCCTTAAGCAGACGTTTGCGATAAATCTTTTTTAGATAGTCTTCATCTCCATATAGTAGGTATGCCGGCTTCAAATTCCCGGACTTTAACTGTTCATCAATGGTTCTCATTCTGTCAAATCTCTATTCTAATACATTCTAGCTGGATATACTCTCATCCACCACTTGCTGCACAAATTCCAGCGCATCCGGCGTTTGTGAGCAATGTAGTCTCCAAATTGGGACTCTGGTATACACCCTAGTGCAAAAGTCGATGCCGCCTTCTGTTAATTCCTTGGAATAGGTCGGCGAAACCAATCCTAAGGTCATCAACAGGATTCGATCACTTGGAATCTTCTGCACTTCCTGATTATCCTCTGACTGGCGAAGCAATATAACACCACCAACCTGCATAGGAAACTTGGCATCCTCTGTGGTAATACTACCCCAAGGAATATTCCACATCCACAGCGCATCATCACGCAATTCCAAGAGATTCGTTCGACGATTACAACGTTTCACATTGGAAAGTGCCGCCAAATCATTGGCTAATGGCGTCCAATCCTCTCCGGCCCCTTCAATCAAAAGGTACCCCTTCTGTCGATACTGCAGCGATAATGAAGAAAAGGCATACAGGCCCTTGGACAAGGCAAACACAAGAAATCCACGATACATGGCCTCGTAGATTTCCCGAACGATAATCTCATCGGTCAACTCTTCCGTGGCTGCATAAATTACTACTTTGGTACCATTTTTGCGAACGCTTACCTCATGTACGCACTGATTCCAAGGGAATAAATAGTGATAATGATTCTCATCCACATAAATGATTTCTTTGTTGGTACGTACCAAAATCTCACCCACGCCAAGGATACGTGGCATGCTTAGTACCACTTCCACGCGCTGCAAATTCGGATGATTACCTGTTTCCAAATCATCGTAATTCACCGGTTGCATCGCGCTGTCCACCCGATATGGTTCCAGTTCCGGTGGAATATATTCTCGCGGGCCATTAAACATTAACGTCAATCCTGCAATCTCAAACAGGTCATGATCTTCTAATGGTCCAATCAAATGACGCTCCCTACAGTCAATAATCTCCATGCCTTCCAAAAAGTGCAGGAAATCACTCACGTATTGCTGATGTTCCACAGTAGGCTCCTCGCATCCTTTGGCCTTAGCAAGTGCCTGAACGCAAGATGCCTCATCGTTACCATCACAAAGCGCATTCCACAAAATAACTCCATCATCATCCAGCTTCACCCCATTGAGCTTCTGAGCAGCGCCCTGTCCATACGGAATCAAATAAGGAACGCTCTCAACATACTTGATCATGTAGTCTTTGCGTATCTTCATATAAAGCCCCTCATATATAACTTCTCTTTGAATATATTTTATCATTTCCTTCATTCCGTTGTCTATTTCGGAATGCTATAATAAAGATAGCATTTCGCAAAGGGGAACAGGAGAAATGAAGCAATCAAAACAAATAGACATCGTCGTTTTATGGGTTGACGGCAATGATCCGGCTTGGCTAGCAGAAAAGGCCCGCTATGAAGCCCAGGAAAAAGAAATCGATGTTTCAAATAATACCGATGATCGCAATCAGCGTTATCGCGACTTCGATTTGATGCGTTATTGGTTTAGAGGTATGGAAGATAACCTAGATTGGATTGGCACCATCTTCTTTGTTACTTGGGGGCACATTCCAGAGTGGCTGGACACCTCTCATCCCAAGCTTCGCATCATCCGCCACGAAGAGATTATTCCACAGGAATATCTTCCGGTGTTTAACTCCAATGCCATTGAAATATTTATCAAAAATATACCCGGTTTATCTGAGCAATTTTTGTACTTCAATGACGATATATTCCTTATGCAACGAACATCACCGGATCATTTTTTCAAAGACGACGTTCCCAAAGATATGTTGGCATTCCAACCAACAGTTGCGAACGAATCTGACGATACCATGCCATACATTGTTCTAAACAACGCTATGGTACTGGCCCGCCACTTCCGCAAAAGGGAAGGTGTACGTAAGAACCCGGGGCATTATTTTCATGTTGGATATCCACCACTCTACTTTTTCTATAACCTGTTAGAGTTAGCTTTCCCACGGTACACCGCATTCTATACGGTGCATGGTCCTTCACCTATGCTAAAGAGCATTCACGAAGAGGTATGGGAACAAGAACGCGATGTATTAGAACGCACCGCCCATCATCGTTTTCGTTCTCGTAAAGATATCAGCCAGTGCCTCTTCCGAGAATGGGCCAAGCTCTCAGGCAAGTTCGTTCCATACAACAGTAACAAGGATTTAGGCTACTATAATCTTGGGGAACATGACGATGAATTATGCAAGGTCATAGCAAATCGCAGGAAACTATTTGTTTGTGTAAATGATTCCAATCACGAGATTGATTTCGAAGCCACCAAAGCAAAGCTTCACTCTGCCTTTGATGTTGCATTTCCAACACCATCCTCCTTTGAGAAACTAATTTAACTTGAAAAAATTGCACTTAAATTAGTACATCATAAAACTAAATTGACGGACAATTGTTTACGATATACAATAATTATGTATCGAAAGGTACATGACTTATTATCATACTTTTAAAGAGTTAGGGGGCTAAAATAGAATGAAAACTTATGAAAGACCAGTAGTTGTTATGACCGACGACATGGCAGAAGGTATTTTTGCCAATAGTGGTGTGCTTGGCGCTCCAACTTGTTGGACAGTAACTCGAATTGACAATTCTCAGAATTGGAATGGTCAAGCACATGTGTTCCAGATGAATCTAGAGCACACAAAAGCAGTTACACATTATTCTGAATCATGCACTGTTCAGTATACCTTTAATACACCAATCACCTCTGCTAGCGCAGAAGGAGCTGGTAATTACGAAGTATCCGTTTCCGGTAACATCGTTACTGTTAAACGTATTCATCATGCAAATGGCGAGTACTCCGGTGAATCCGTATCTTACAAAGTATTTGTAAATGCGGCTGATCAGGCTACTACCGAAGCAATCGGTGTTCCATCTTGGCAGATTCTTGATTGCCAGAAGACCGCTACGCCAAACTATCCTAACATTGACTAATATAGTAATCAAAAACAGAAGCTGTTATGGCTTCTGTTTTTCTTTTAGAAATCTTTTATTCTCTGCTCTACTTCTTCTGCGGTTAATTGTTCGCACTTTTTATTGCGAATCTCATATACTCTATGGCACATAGATAATACCGTCGGACGATGGGTCGTTACAATACAGGTTCTAGGATAAGTATCCTGCATGATGTTACGAAGCACTCTTCGTTCAGTTGCCACATCAAGAGCACTGGTCGCCTCATCTAAGAGTAAAATCGGAGCTCTACGAAGTAACGCTCTTGCAATAGACAAACGCTGCGCTTGTCCTTCGGAAATACCACCACCACGTTCCTGTAATTCCGTATTCATTCCATCCGGCATTTTCCCAACAAACTCCATGGCACATGCCATATTTAAAACTTCAATTAACTCTTCATCCGTTGCTTCCGGCTTCACTTTGCGAAGATTCTCAGCGATGGTTCCCGAAAACATGGTGTTGCCCTGTGGAACATACGCGAACATCTGACGAGAGTATGGAGCAATCTCCATGATAGTGT
>JAILCW010000015.1 GCA_024690265.1 Lachnospiraceae bacterium
ACAATCAGGTGTGCCGGATAATAGATATAGAACAGATACTTCATATTTTTCATCTTGCCACGCTCTCCGTTGTACGCTTTTAACAGCGGGAAGGTCAGACATACAAATAACTGAAGCACGCCATAAATTGGGTTAATAAAGATGGCATAAACCGCTGCATATACAGCAACCCATATCATAACACAGAGCATCTGCTTCTTGAGATTCCCACGATGCTCTCCAAAATAAACTACCCCAAGTACTGCGATACTGCTCCAGTCTGCTGGGAAGGCAATTATCGTAAACAAAACAATAATAAGGGTTTTCTGCCAAGACTTCAGGCTCTCATGATCAGCAACCCACAATCCAACCAAGCCAAAGAACAGCGCCCATATTACGCTGGTCTGGTTAAATACACTGGTTTGAAACGGAATAAATGGGATTCCAAATGCGAAGTTATATGCAAAATGGCTGATTATCGCAAATATAAATAATCGAATTGCATACTTTTTGAGATTGTGCGTGTAATGATACCCCTCTGCAACCATAAACCAAAAGATTGGTGCAGCCAGCCTTCCGATGATGTGTAGTACAATTATCCACCAATCCGTTGGATAGTTTGGCCAGATGACACTAACCAAATGATCAATTGTCATGGCAACCATAGCAATTACCTTGAGCTGATTACCATTCAGTCCCTTTGTTCTCATTCAATTCTTTCCCCTTTGTTTCTCTTGTATTATTCCATATCGTAAGTAAGTCCCATCTGACGACGGCACTCATCCATAATCTTCATACAATCCAGTGTATGCTGCAGTGGCACATAATCCGATTCCTTTTTCCCTGCAAGGATCTCATCTGCCACCTTCGTAAACTCTGTAATATAGTCTGTCACGCCCTCGGCCTTGGTTGTCTTAAGTCCTTGACGTATCTTTGCTTGGGATGCCCAGTGGAAGTTACGTGGAATGCTGATGGTTCCCTTGTCACCAACAATCTTGAACCTCTCTTCCATGTATCTAAGAGATGACTTAATCTTGCACTCACCCTCCGGATACACGAAGGTAATTAACTCTTCCTCATCGATGCCGTTGGCTAACTCACCGGTGCAGCGAATCTCCTGTGGCATTCCAAACAGGTTATACAGATAGGTAATTGGATAGATACCAAGGTCTAATAATGCACCACCAGCCGTGGCCGGGTTCAAAAGACGATGTTCTCTCGACTTGGTAATCAGCCCCGGAATGCAGAAGCTTGCGTAAGCCTTCTTGATGTATCCTACACGTCCATCCTGCACCCATCGACGCACTTCATTCGCTACCGGTGCATACCAGGTCCACATAGCCTCTGCAAGGTAAACACCTTCTTCCTTGGCAACTGCAATCATCTCCTCTACTTCGGAGACATTGACACCCATGGGCTTCTCGCAAAGCACCGGCTTCTTCAATCGCAGCGCACGAATGGCGTACTCCTTGTGAGAAGTATGGGGCGTTCCAATATAGACACCATCAATATCATCACGGTCTACCGCTTCCTCGAAGGTCTTGCATGGGGTTGCATCATAACGAGATGCGAACTCTTCTGCACTCTCAAATCGTCTGGAATATACCGTCACGATTTCATGATTTGCTGTTACAATCTCATCTGCTGTTTTCTTACAAATACTACCGGAGCCAATGTAGGCCCAACGAAATTTCTTACTCATTCTCTTTTCCTCTTAAAAACGGTCGTGCGATGTGTACGTTAAAGAACTCAATCAACGGTCCCATAAAAAAGGCTGTGATAATTGTTCCAATTCCAACAATGGTTGGAATCTGAAGTACTGCTCCACCCGCCAGCAAAAACAAGGTAATTCCTAATGCTACGCAAACCAAATCCGTGATGATACGGACATACTGGAACTTTCCCTTTTTCCATGTATTCACAATAATCAGCGCCACCGCATCGTAGGTGGATACACCAAGGTCTGCTGTCATATAAAAGGCAGAACCAAAACAGATAATAACCACTCCGACAACCAAGCAAAGCACACGAACCACCATGGACGGATTCACAATAACTGTCTGCAGAAACTCATAGGTAAACTGTGTGATATATCCCAGCAAAAACAGATTAATAAATGTTGCAATTCCAATGTAATGGCGATCAAATATCAGAGCGAATAACAAAAGTACTGCATTCGCGATGACGTATAACGTTCCAAACTTAATCGGCACCAATGCATCCAATCCCGCCATAAATGACTGGAATGGATCTACACCAAGTGCCGCAATCTTAAAGATTCCAACACTGATGGCACAGATAATAACGCCAAATAGTGACATCCCAATTCTTTT
>JAILCW010000022.1 GCA_024690265.1 Lachnospiraceae bacterium
GTCCTGCAACACATCTCCCAAGGTGGTCATCCCAGGGAAGAACGCATCCACATAAGACATGGCATTATGATTCATGGAAATCTTCAGCGGAGCACCGGCGGTCTGAGCAAACATACCACCCATAGTCCAGGTAGCTCCCGGTAGGGAATATGCCCCGTCTAATACCGCATCCTCCCCGGAGAAATCATCATAGGTCTTCGCAATCTCCGTCAATTCCGGAATCACATTCTTGGGGAAAGCGCCACCGTTTGCTTCGTCCGCATACGTCATCTCCATGGACTCCAGGAAGATGTATATGAGATTCCGCTTCTGCTCCGGGAATGTCAGCTCCACTGCTGCCGGGTCCACGTAGTGGTCTTCAATGAACGTATCCCCACTATCCTCACCGGAAGAAAAGCCTTCGTCCCGGATATGATCCAATAACTGGATTCTGGTTTGCATATCATAGAGCGTAAACACAAACAAGGAAATGCTTAGAACGCTAGCCACAGACATTAGGATTACCTTGCCACGTTTTCGATGACGCAACAGAATAACGCCTACAATCACAGCAGCACACACCAGCACTACCGGAACTGCATAGAAGACGATGGCATGTACAATCATATCCGGATTGGTACCTTCAATCGATGACTTTAGGTGGAATGCGATTTCCTCGTAGGATAATTCACTCCATGTATGAAAAAGCCATCGGTCGATACCAAAAGCTAAAACACCTAGGATCAAAACCGGAACAAACAGCACATATCCGATTATCTTCATTCCCTTGCAGACTTTATCTTTCAATGTTGTTAAAACCTACCATTCTATAATTCATAATGTTTCTTCCAGTGTACCATCCAGATGCAAGCAATGACCGTCAGTACACTGATAATCTCCGCCAAGCGCCAGTACCAGGGCTCTATAAAGCGGGTTATTAACTTTCCATCAAATCCAGCCGGGAGTTCCACCGAAATCAAATCGATGGTACCATCGGAAATCTCGTATTCCGTACCACTCTCATCCGTCACGTGATAGCCCTTGTAGTGAAACAGTGGTAACTCCACCGTACCACCATCCTTACCGGCCTTCACATAGAAGACGTTGTAGGTACCCTCTCTGGTCAGATGCTCATATGCTTCAATATTTGTATTCTGCATAACGCCCTTCGGGACAGCCGCTTCCGGCGTGTCCTCTCTTAGGAAGAAGGAGGTGACACAGTTTACATTCAATTCATCCGTATCCTGGTAGTTTACCACAAAATCATAGCTGCTGTATTGCTGTACAAATACCAACAGAGATAGAGCACCACAAGCCAGTAACCAGATATACGCATCCTTATGGCGACGACTGCCCACACGCTCCTTGGCCTGCAACCACTCCTCCGGATCCACATCGAAGACTTCTTTACCACGTGGGAAATCCTTAATCCGAAGCATGGTAAAGCCCAGCGTTAACGCCAGGAATACATCTGCAATCCCTAGGAAGCGCCACGGGAACTGAATCACACTGGCACCGCCCCATACATGGAGGGTGATGTAGTCCCACGGGAATAGGTTTGACGCCATCCACAGAAGCAGAACGGAGAATGCGGTGGTAACCTTCATCTCCCGGGTGGCATCTCCCTTGAACCAGAAGCCCACTGCCAGAAGCAGGCCAATCATCAGCATCAAGCCCGGAGTAAACGCCATACGCTCATAGAGCATCACACTGTTCCAACCAAACAATTCTTCAAAAACATTAAAGTACTCACTGAGATAAGCACCACCCCACTGAATCGCCGTAAACGCACCACCATCTACACGTGCATTGATTTGCGCCGGAACAGTTAGGTAGTAATCGATGAAAGGAACGATGAAAAACGCACCTAATAGTAGTGTCAAACCAACCGCATGGAGCAACACCAGAATTGTTTCCTTTCGGAAGGTCCGCTTCGCATAGGCCAACGCCACAATCACCAGAACCACCACCGCCATCTCCGTCGATAACATATGGGTGGATAATAAGCCCACCATACCAATCGCCAACAATAAACTGTTGCGGTTATACCGCTTCCAGTTTTTCGTCGAATCTGTATATATCCGATACATTGCCAGCGCAATCACCGGAAAGAAAATCATCGCGGTATACTCGCCTACCGCATGACGAGCATATAAATCCGCCAGACGATATGGAGCAATACTATATGCAACTGCAGTCACAACTGCAATCTTGTAGTCCTTGAAGATACCACGAAAACAAGCATAGCTTAGGAAAACGGTAACCATATTGACGGTAAGCAAGAATACCTTGTAACTGGTCATAATGGAATAACCGAACATCCGTAACAAAGCCGGGAAATATAACAAGACTTCTCCATAATAGATGGAGCCGGGATACCCAAAGCCCTCTAGCCAAAGAGAGGAAATCCGTACCGGGAATTGATGATACATCAATTCCTGAGCAATGGCATCAATACGCATCAGGTGGAATTCCAAATCATGTCCACCACTAATACCATATGCAAATACAGGAAGAGAAGTACCGAGTCCAATCAGGGTTAAGATAATCAGCCTCGTCCGATGACTGCGAATCCACTCCCATTTCCACACAATCAAATCTATCAGTAGGAAAAGTAAGACCATTCCCAGTAGCACTCTCTTTAAGCCGTCCGCATTCGGCACCAACTGAATCGAATAAATCGAAGCCTCGCCGTAATTATTGTAGTCTACCGAAATCTGGAAATCCCGAATCTCCTCCTTGGCATGTAGATGATACATGGAAGAAGGACGATTGTGATAGAGCTTATATGCTTGTGCATCCAGGAAGTGTTCATACTCCTCATCCGTTCGGAAGGAAACACCCTGGGTAACTGCCACATCATACTGAATGATTAGGGTGTAATCCCCCTTCGGAAGGTTCATCTTCTCCGATAACAGATGATAACGATTCGCATCCTCTTCATCTGCACCTATCAGAAAGCCCTCTCCGTCCAACTTATCACCGGCAACCTTCCAGACACCATCCACTGCCTGATAAGCGCCATTGGATGACATCGCTGCATAATCCACCGGGATTTCTGTACGTTCACGATTCATTGCAAAGCCGGTAAACGCAATCACAATCAATGCAATGGCTTCTAATGCCAATACCTTAATTAAGTTTGAATTCTTCTGTTTGCTCATAATACTCTTTCCAACCATCCTTACTGGGAATAATCCGTCCAAATCTCATACTCACCAAGCCACTTCGCAATATTAAACCCATTGCTGTTTAAGGTTGCTGCATCCACATCTGCAATAGACGCCGGAATCACTATCACATGCGCCTCATGCTCCCGCGCGGCCGCCACATAATAAGCCGCATCTAATCCTTCCACGCGCCAATCCACAACCGGACATGTAACGCCTGTATCTGCAATCCCCACTTCCATCTGGAACTCTCTAGGCAAAACTGCTCTTACGTCCTCACCATACATTGCGTGAAGTTCATTACAAATCCATGTTGTCTGTTCCGACACCCCGGTAAAGCTCTTATGTCGGGCAATATTATCCATGGTTGGTGCATCTCCAATACTGATTCCGGCTGGGATTAAGAACAGCAGGAATGCAATCAGCACAATCCGGCGCCTCAATGTCTCATTCTTCTCATGCTCTAGTATTGCTGCGCCGGCTTCCGCTGCAAGTATTGCAACCGGCACAATCTCAAATGGGCTACGTCCAATCGTGGAGCCTACGAAGTAATGTGTAATCCATGATATCCCTGGGAAGGTGAATAAAACCGCTGTAATAAAGGAAACCAATCCGGCTTCGCGAACCGTATCTCCACGCTTTCTTCGCAATAATAAGTATACTGCACCCAGAACGCCTAAGAAGAAGTTCGCGCCCCAGCGTTGGTACTGAAAGAGGTCTACCCGGCCAAGATATAAGAATTCTTCCAATGTCATGACTTCTTGCCCTCCTTCTTATCACTTATTCGATATCCAATCTGTACGCCTACCGCAACGATAACAATAAAAAGAATATAAAGCCAAGCCTGATGCATCAGTCCCTGCATAGCCAGCGCCACGATTATTGCCTCTAGATATACCTTCTGCATCACACACACAAAGAACACCGGCAGAAATACGGAAATCACTAGTGTTGTCGGATTCCAGATATTTAGGAATACTTCCAAACCAATATAGCCCGGAACAAAGATAAATAATCCGAAGATCATATAAGCAAAAACAAGATACCAAACTCTACCATTTGCAAAGGAATGATAGGCATCATAGAACAACGGCAGGAAGAAGATCGGCAAGAATACGCGTACCAACGTTATCGGATTCATTCCGGTCAGTTGTTGCAAAACTCCGTATAGTAGCACACCCATATCATCCAACTGTCCGGTAGCTGACAACTGATACAGGGATTCTTCTGTCATATCCAGCCAATGGGGCATCAGAAGCAAGATGCTTCCCCCCATCATACCGAGCTCGCCTAATAGGATAACTACGTTCCATATACCAGGCTTCCAATCTGGCAAGCTATCTTTCCACTCACGACAAGTCAATATAACGCAAAAAATTCCTACTACAATAGATACCACTAAGTATCCTCTTGCAAAGGAAAGTATAGAAAGCTTTGTGAAGTTAATTACTACTCCGCATAAGAATAAGACAGCGAATTGAATCGCATGTCCCATCACATATATGGGAAGCATTGTTTTCTTAAGGAAATGTTTTCCCATTGCTCCTAGAAGCAATGGGAAAATAATACCTAAATACAATATAATAACGAAACTCATATGTCTCCTTATACTGCCGGATGATAAGTTGTTACTACCTCAGCAACAATCTTCTTGATTTCATCCGATTCCTGCTTACTCGCTTCATTCAATCGCTCTAGCTGCGTTGCAAAAAGCACATCATCCATCTCGATTGGCTTACCAATGAAAATTAACTTATTGGCCGTCTCCTGCATGCCCTCTTCATCCATCAGCAGTTCCTCAAAGAGCTTCTCACCCGGGCGAAGACCGGTATACACAATTTCAATATCCTCATCCGGCTTTAATCCGGAAAGTTTAATCAGGTTTCTCGCCATATCGTCGATACGCACCGGATCACCCATATCTAAGACAAAGATTTCTCCACCCTTGGCATAGTAGCTTGCCTGTAGTACAAGAGATACTGCCTCTGGAATCGTCATGAAGTATCGGATGATATTCTTATCCGTAACGGTCACCGGACCGCCGGCTGCAATCTGTTTCTTAAACAATGGAATAACCGATCCATTGGAACCAAGTACATTACCGAATCGAACTGCCATAAAATCCGTGCCGTCATAACGACGATTCAGCATCTGTACGACCATCTCACAGAGACGCTTGCTGGCGCCCATGATATTGGTTGGGTTCACGGCCTTATCTGTAGAGATTAACAGGAATCGCTTTACACCATTTTCTGCAGCTGCGG
Organism: Lachnospiraceae bacterium; assembly: GCA_024690265.1. Classification (GTDB taxonomy): domain Bacteria; phylum Bacillota; class Clostridia; order Lachnospirales; family Lachnospiraceae; genus XBD2001. The sequence continues at coordinate 5,414 of JAILCW010000022.1, forward strand.
TACCCATCTTGTAAGTACCCATGACATTATTCTTAATTGCCTCATTCGGTGAATCCTCCATCAGTGGCACATGCTTGTGAGCAGCCGCATGGAATACGATTTCCGGATGGTACTTCTGCAACACCCAGTTAACACGGGCAGAGTTACGAACCGAACCAATTAAGGTTACAAGATTCAAGTCATCGCCATACTTTCGCTTCAACTCCTGTTGGATGGCATAAGCATTATTCTCGTAAATATCGAAGATAATAAGCTGTTTCGGC
>JAILCW010000067.1 GCA_024690265.1 Lachnospiraceae bacterium
GCTGCAGCACATCGACTGGAACGACAGCAGCCGGCATGTCTATAACCTCATCCGCGGCCTCTCGCCCTACCCGGGCGCTTTCACGGAACTGGTCCCCGAAGGAGGCGGCGCACCCATCCAGCTCAAGATTTTCTTCGGCACGGTGAGAAACGACCTGCATGCCGCACCGGGCACGGTGCTCAGCGACATGTCGACTGCTTGAACCATCTTTTTCTTATGCTCCCCTGTCAATGAAATGGCTGAGGACTGCGTTGTGTCAAGGTCGATGCCTCGAAGAGGTGATTTGCACCGTTGATGCAGCACAATCCACAGCAGAATATATAACCAGGGGCATAAAGGAAGAGGCTTCGCAACTTAGTTAATAAATTAACGACGGTTGAGGAAAAGAAGGAATTTTACTATAATGACTATGACTTTTGTTTTCATGCGGGAAACCGCACATCATATAAGAAAAGAGGAATCAGAATGAACGTATTAGTAATTAACTGTGGTAGCTCATCATTGAAGTATCAGGTTATTAATTCTGAAAGCGAGCAGGTATTGGCTAAGGGCCTATGCGAGCGTATCGGTATCGATGGCAGATTAGTATATCAGCCAGCAGGTGGCGAGAAGGAAATCACTGACGCTCCAATGCCAACCCATAAGGAAGCTGTTCAGATGGTATTAGATGCGCTTGTTAACGAGAAGACCGGTGCACTCAAGTCCTTATCTGAGATCGGTGCAGTTGGACATCGTGTGGTACACGGTGGAGAGAAGTTCACTTCTTCTTGCTTAATCACTGAGGAAGTAATTAAGGTTGTTGAAGAGTGTAACGATTTGGCACCACTTCATAACCCGGCAAATATTATCGGAATCCGTGCATGCCAGGCATTGATGCCAGGCGTACCAATGGTAGCAGTATTTGATACCGCATTTCATCAGACCATGCCATCTAAGGCATATATGTATGGAGTACCATATGAGTGCTATGAGAAGTACAAGGTTCGTAAGTATGGTTTCCACGGAACTTCTCACAGCTATGTTTCTAAGAGAGTAGCAGAGGTTGCTGGTTGTGATTACAACAACACCAAGACCATCGTTTGCCACCTTGGTAACGGATCTTCTATTTGTGCTGTAGAGAATGGCAAATCTGTAGATACTTCCATGGGACTTTCCCCATTGGAAGGACTTATCATGGGAACACGTTCCGGTGATATCGATCCATCTGCAGTAGAGTTCATTGCTAACAAGGAAGGTCTTGATATGGCCGGTGTTATGAACTTATTAAATAAGAAGTCCGGTGTAGACGGTATCTCCGGAATTTCTTCCGACTTCCGTGACTTGAAGGCCGCTATGGATGAGGGCAATGAGAGAGCAACGCTTGCAATTAACATGTTCTGCTATCGTGTTGCTAAGTATGTTGGATCTTATGTAGCAGCTATGAACGGTGTTGATATTATTGTCTTCACAGCTGGTATTGGTGAGAACAGTGGTTGGTTACGTGAGATGGTATGTGACTACTTAGGATATTTGGGAGTTAAGCTTGATGCTGAGGCTAATAAGGTTGCCGGCGAAGAGAAGTTAGTATCTACCGCAGACTCCAAGGTTAAGGTATATGTAATCCCTACCAACGAAGAGTTAGCAATTGCTCGTGAGACCGTTGCTCTTGCAAAATAATTGTTGACAACTTGGTTTTACGTTTGTATAATCAGATTGTTGTGGATTGGAGTGCGTCTATGAATATTGATTTAACGAACATTTTATCCCATATGGATACCACTGAGAATGTGGAATGCACATTGGAGAATGAACGTTTTCAGTATGGAGCAGATGCTTATTCTATTCTTAACAATAAGCCATTTACATTGAACCTAGTGAATGTCATGGGCCAGAAGTTAGAGGTTCGTGGCGAGACTGAGATTCAGCTTGCGGTTCCTTGTGATCGATGCTTAGAGGATGTTACCATTACGATTCCTATAGCAATTGATTATGAGTTCCGTGTCTCCGAGGAACAGATTGTTCCGGAAGAGGATGAAGAGTATTCCTTCTTAACAGAGGATTATCGAGAGTTGATTGTCGATGCGATGGTTCGTGATGAAATCCTGGTGAACTGGCCGGATAAGGTGCTTTGCAGAGATGACTGTAAGGGAATCTGTCCTGTCTGTGGTCAGAATCTGAATCAGAAGGATTGTGGCTGCGATAGAGTTGTACTGGATCCGCGAATGGCGAAATTCCAGGATATTTTCAATGAGTTTAAGGAGGTGTAACGAGATGTCTATCTGTCCTAAGAACAAATCTTCCAAGGGAAGAAGAGATAAGAG
>JAILCW010000104.1 GCA_024690265.1 Lachnospiraceae bacterium
ATGGAGCCCAAGATGCTTCCATCGTGATAATCCAAGTATACTGCGCAACACATGGATACCAATGCAACCACACCACCGACGGAAATATCGATTCCACCGGTAATCATAACCAAACTCATACCGCAGGAGGTAATAATCAACGCTGCGTTGGCATTTAAAATGTTAAAAAACGCCTGTGGTTTGGTAAATCCGCCGCCTAAGAACAAAATGGCGCCAACATACATTAATGTGAAAACAATAATTGTAATTGCTAACAGAAGGTTGGTGTCACTGATACGAGTAAAAATACTCCCTTTATTTGCCTTTCCCATTTATGCCACCTCCTTCTTTGCGCCAAGCTTTTTGCCCAACTTACTCATGTACTCACGAACTGTTGGAGCAGAGAATACAACCAGGACGATTACGACAACTGCCTTGTAAGCAGCCAACGCATCCGAGCTAACCTGGAACTTATATAAAGTCGTGGTCAAAAACTGAATGACATAAGCGCCCAAGATGGAAGCCCAAATGTTGAACTTACCACCGGAAAGTGCATTACCACCAAGTGCAACTGCAAGGATTGCATCCATTTCGATATCCTTTGCGATAACAGAATAGTTGATGGTGGACAAACGACTAACCTTAATCAATGCAGCAACTGCTACACAAAGGCCTAGAATAACAAAGGCCAAAATCTTAATTACGGTAGGATTAATGCCATTCAAACGGGAAGACTTCTCGTTGATACCAACTGCCTGGGTATATAAGCCAAGGTTGGTAAACTTCAGCACCAATGCAATCACAATAATGCAAGCTGCTGCAATAAATACGGTGGTCGGAATCGGAATACCCGGAATGAATCCTCCAAAGTAACCGAACTTCGGATCAGGAACGATAGGAAGCTCGTTGTTGTTAATCCATGCTGCAATGGAACGACCTGCGGTGAAGAGAATCAATGTTGCAATCATTGGCTGAATCTTGAAGATTGCTACCAATGCACCATTGAATAATCCACATAAGATACCAACCAAGCAAGCTACCAGGAAAGCCACGATAACAGGAGTAGCAATTTCGGTAGGACGAGCAACGCCGCCACACAAAACGTGAAGCATAGCAGAACCTGCAATAGCGATGGTTGCACCTACGGAAATATCCTGTCCACCACTTGCTGCGGTAACTAAGGTCATACCAATTGCAAGAATTGCCAACTCTGAACCATAATCCAAAATGGTGATTAAGTATCCGGATAATACGGTATTGCCGGCATTATTAACGGTTGGTGTAATCCGGAAGAATCCCGGATCCGTAATCAGGTTAATCACTGCAAGCAATACCAATGCCAACAATGGGATAAACATCTGATTGGAAATCAACCGATGCCAAAAGCTGCCGTTCTTATTTGTTTTACTCATGATTGCTTTCACCTCCGGCGATTGTACTCATGATCTTGTTCTGGGTCAGATCATCCCCTGAAAGTTCGCCTACCACCTTGCGGTCACGCATAACCACCAAGCGAGAGCAGGTACGAAGCATTTCATCGGTTTCAGAAGAAATAAAGGTAACACTCATTCCTTTGGAAGCCAGTTCCAGAACCAACTTCTGGATATCTACCTTGGTTCCGACATCGATACCACGGGTCGGCTCATCCAAGATCAAGTATTCCGGATGCATCAACAACCAGCGAGCCAGGATAACCTTCTGCTGATTACCACCGGAAAGTGACTTAATCGGTGTATCTGCAGATGCGGTTTTGATATTCAGTTTTTTAATGTACTCATCTGCAAACTTATACTGCTGCGCCTTGGAGAACGGCTTGAAGAAACCGGTTAATACCTGCAAGGCCAAAACAATATTCTCTCTAACGGAAAGGTCACCAATGATTCCATCAATCTTACGATCTTCCGGAAGGTATGCAATTCCGTTTTTCATAGCATCTAAAGGCTTTTGAATCTTAACCTCTTTGCCATGAACTTTTACTTTTCCCCCAAGGACACGATCGGCGCCAAAGATAGCACGAACGCTTTCGGAACGTCCGGATCCCAACAATCCGGTAAATCCGTTTACTTCGCCCTTCTTAATATAAAAATCAAACGGCTTGATTCCAGCATCGCTTTGCAAGCCCTCTGCCTCAAATACAATTTCATCTGCGTCCTTCTCATGATAGGTCGTAGCGTCACCCTTGATATCAGACAGGTCATCCATCTCTTTACCAAGCATCTTAGCTACCAACTGTACACGAGGAAGGTCTTTAATCTCATATTCCCCAACTAACTGGCCATCACGAAGAACCGTGATCTTGTCACATACTTCGTATACCTGATCCAGGAAGTGTGTTACGAAAATGATACCAACGCCTCGGGACTTAAGGTTGCGCATCAAGCCAAAGAGCTTCTGCACTTCCTGCTCATCCAATGAGGAGGTCGGCTCATCCAAAATCAAAACTTTACATTCCATATCAACAGCACGTGCAATTGCTACCATCTGCTGAATAGCGATAGAGCAACTAGCCAACTGCTGTGTTGCGGATGCAGGGATCTCAAGTAACTTCAGTAACTTGTCTGCATCATCATTCATTTTTTTCCAATTTGTGATTACCCCTTCGGTACGGCCGATATACATATTCTCAGCCACCGTTAGGTTCGGACATAATGTAATTTCCTGATATACGGTACTGATGCCATTCTTCTGAGCATCCTGTGGAGAGTGAATCTGTACCTCTCCCTTGTCCTTCATGGTAATGGTTCCTTCATCCTTGGAATATACTCCGGTCAGGACCTTAATCAATGTAGATTTTCCCGCTCCGTTCTCTCCCATCAAGGCATGAATCTCACCTTCGTTAAGGGAAAAATCTACATTCTGTAATGCACGTACACCCGGAAAACTTTTGTATATGCCACGCATTTCCAGTACTCTGTTGTCTTTCACCAGTTTTCCACCTCGTTCCTTTTAAAAAGAGGCGCGGTACGCACCGCGCCTCCTTAAAAATCTTATACCATTTTAAATTCTAATTAGATTCCGTAGGTATCAACGTCTTCCTGAGTAATAGTAGTTGCATCAAAGCCCTTCTCAGTCATGATAACAACCTTCTGTGCAGGAGCAGAACCACTCTCGATGGTCTTGATGATCTCATCAATGTAAGAAGCCTGGAATGGGTTGCACTGTCCATCATAGTTCCAGTTCTGAGCAAGAAGCTCTTCCAAAGCCCACTTATTGCAGTCAAAGCCCATTACAATAACGTCCTTGCCAACACCATGGGAGATACCAGCTGCATCAAGAGCTGCAACAGCACCCTTAGCCATATCATCGTTCTCAGCGTAGATTACATTGAACTCATCGCCACGATCGATAACGGACTGAACAATCTGCTGTGCCTTCTCAGCATTCCACTCAGCGGTCTGCTGCTCTACGATTTCCCAGTTAGACTCAGCGCTTGCCTTCTCATCCAAAGCACCGGAACGTCCCTGCTGAGCAGCGGATCCCATAACACCCTGAATGTGAATTACCTTGTAGCTATCTAATCCCTGGCCTGCTAACCAATCAACTGCGGTCTTACCTTCCTGAGCCATGTCAGAAACGATGGAAGCATCATAGAGGCTCTCATCAGCATCAATGGTACGGTCGAATAAGATTACATGGATACCAGCTGCCTGTGCATCCTGAAGTACGCTATCCCAACCAGCTGTATCAGCTGCGGAAAGAAGCAAGTAATCAACATCATCAGCAATCATCTGCTGTGCTGCCTGAATCTGCTCATCGTTCTTCAAGCTGTAAGCGAAAGAAGCATCATAGCCGTTCTCTTCTGTGAACATAGCCTTTAAGTCAGCTACGTTAGCGGTACGATAACCGGACTCGTTTGGATCATTGTTAATGATACCAACCTTGATTAAGTCGCCGGAAGCTGCTGGAGCCTCAGCCTCAGCCTCAGTCTCAGTTGCTACAGAAGTATCAGCGCCTGCATCTGCTCCTGTGTCAGCCGGTGCAGCACTATTACCGCATGCTACCAAACCCATTGTCATAGTAGCAGCCATTAACATTGTTAACAGTTTCTTTTTCATTTTTTACCCTCCTCTTAAGGTCTCTAGTTTGGGGTGATCCCCTTGTTGTTTAAAATGTTATCGCAGAAGGTAAAAAAACGAAATTCATTAAATAACGTTTCTTGTATGATTTTTTATTCGAAATTTTTATCGGTTTGATTTTTTACGATTTCAGTTAAAATTTTGGGGAGGCAAAGGGTAACCGTTGTTCCTTTGCCGTAAGTGCTTTCAATATCTAGTCCGTATTCATCACCAAAATTCAGGCGTATACGTTCATTTACATTATATAGGCCGTATAGTTCACTTTCTGCCGGAGCTTTCTTACGAAGGCCATTCTTGACTTCAACCCATCGTTCTTCCATCATTCCGATTCCGTTATCGCTCACCTCGACGTAGTAGACATCC
>JAILCW010000113.1 GCA_024690265.1 Lachnospiraceae bacterium
CTCTAGTTTTCCCCCCAACGAGGCATGACGGCACGATTCCAAAAGGATCGTGTCTCATGTTTTATATAAGCAAAAAAGTCCGGGTCACCTCCTCAGTAGGCCCGGACTTTTTATTATATGTCATTTATTCTGTTCTTCTACATAACGAAGGAATGCGGCTTGCGGTAGCGGTGGGCTGTAAAAGAATCCCTGCAAATAGGAGCATCCCATTTGAGCCAAAGCATCTCGCATCTCCTCGGTTTCAATGCCTTCTGCCACAACTTGCTTACCGGAATTATTAAAGTGATTGATCAAATGCAGCAGGATATTGCTATCGCTGCAGTAATATTCATTCACTAAGGACCGATCCAGCTTGATAATGGAATATGGTAATCGTATGGTATTCACCATATTCGAATAACCCGTACCATAATCATCCAAAGAAAAATCCACACCCCGGGAAGATAAACGTAGAATATTATTCCGTGCCACCTCACCTTGGGTATTCTCCGTCTCCGTAATCTCAAGATTGATATAGGATGGATCCACCTCATATTCTTTGAGAATATCCAGGTAACGCTGCGCTGTGTTGCTTCTCGCACACTGGATTGGTGAGAGATTCACCTCAATGTAATCCAGTCCCAGAGCTTCCATATCATGGTTTTTAACGAATTCACATACTTTTGCAAATACCTGCTCGCCTAATCGACTGATACTACCATTACGCTCCGCAATAGGAATAAAATCATCCGGCATAATAATACCCATTTGACGATCACAAACGCGAGCCAGTGCCTCCGCAGATACTACTTTTCCGGTTTCGGCCGAAATAATCGGCTGATAGTAAACCTCCACGGCGTTATGAACAATTGCCTCTATGGTTGCCCGTTCAATGGCAAATGTTTGGCGGGCTTTCTCATATATCTGCTCGGTTATCAGTACCGACAACGCATTGTTATCCTCGCGGGCCTTGGATATGGCAGCCCACACCGTTGCTCGTAATTCCTCATATGATTCATAAGGAATCAGCCCCGGATCATAGAAGAAGCGTGGTCGCAATGTGTACTCATTCCCCCGATATACAAAAGGATGCTGAAATCTTTCATTTAACTGATCTCGCATTACAATCGCATCATCCTTGGAGCCCAGAAGTCCTAAAAAGACACCATTTCGCAAGTAGAACGTCGTATTTTTCGGAGCTATGGTTCGGACGTATGTCGCAACTTGACGCAACAACGCCGTTACGATTTCTTCGGTATATGCATTTTTCAGAGCCCCATAATTCTCAAAAATAAAACCAGAGAATGGGCGATGTAATCCCCGTCGATAATCCTCCGTCACCGTCAACTGAAGACCTCTTGCATCAAAAAATCCGGTGCGGCGTTCTCGATAATAATCGGGGCCCTGGAACGTCAGGAATACCGCCAGGGTGCTAATCAAAGCAGCCAGGGAAACCACCTGAGCGTAGGGTTGAAAAAAGAACTGAATGACGTATCCAATCGCCGTAACAACAATATAGGTATACAAAGAGAACAGATGCGCTACCATCAGCATCTGTCGTCCGTTCATGATGACCTCATAGAGACAGGCAGCTAAATAGAACATGGTCTCATAGAAAAAGATGATGCGCCCCGGTCCATAGTGAAAAACTCCTTGGATATCTAAGTAAAAGACGTACTTCGTCCATGGGGTAAGTATGGCTGTAATTATGCAAGCAAACATTGGAATTGCCTGGATAAAGTAGCGTGCGTTGTTTGCCCGCTGGCGCGAAAAAAGGAATGAGCAAAAAAAAGAAAAAGAAAACGGAACTTCTGCCAGCACCATATAGTAAATAACATTCACAGCATAGTTTAATTGTGTTGGAAAACGCCCGGGAAAACTGGCAACATAGGACGCAATAATATCCACTGTATCCAGCATAAAAGAGCTCATCATGAGAGTAAAGAATGCATAATTTCTCTGAATCGGAAGATTACGCTTGGAAGCATAGTATGCAATTAATATTAAGAATACAAACCACGCACTAAGATCGTACTGTAGATTCCACACCATAGGATACCATCCCCATAACCCAAAACTCCCCCGCAGAGTTAGTATTATTATATCATTGTATTGTAAGATATCCAACCAATTATCTGACTATTCTACAACCTGTAGAAAAACACCCCAGTCTCCCGGGGTGTTTGTAATTACTTACGTACGATATACCAGCGACGAATGTAGTCTGCAATCTCTTCGATGATATCCTTAATCTCGTACTGGCTAGTATTGATACACAGGTCATAGTTAGACTTATCACCCCATGGGGTGCTACCGTACAAGGCATAATAGCGGGCGCGTTCACTATCTACGCGCTTCATCTTGCGTTCCAACTCATGATCACTCAGAGCTTCTTCTTCCGGTCCCAAGCGACGGCAGCGCTCTAACTTGGACGAAAGGTCGGCATAAACAAAAATTCGAAACGGATCATAGTCCTCTAACACCACATCTGCAGCACGGCCTACAATAATACAGTCCCCCTTCTGTGCTAATTCCCGTATCAGTGTGTGCTGCCGGGCAGACAACTGGCTAGACAGACTGGGAATCGGTTGATACTGATAAAAGGTCCGCCCAAAGTGAACCGGAATCTGTGGAATTACGCCCTTGGATAAAGTCTCCTCCACAACATCCTCATGCATATTGTTCTCGTTAGCAATTGTAGTAATAATCTCACGATCAATGTAGTTCATAGACAGCTCATCTGCCAAACGCTTGCCTACTTCACGACCGCCACTTCCGAATTCTCGACTGACTGTGATAATCATACGCTCCCCCTATTCAATGGTAAGACAATCTCATACATGGTGGACCAGGAAGTCTCTTCCGGCTCCAGCAAGCGAATACTACCGCCATGGGCCTCCACCACGCGTCTGGCTACGGACAAGCCCAGACCGGTTCCGTGTTTGCTGTTTCTAGATTCATCACCTACAACAAAAGGATCAAATAAATGCTCTCTCAAATGCTCCGGAATTCCAGAGCCGTCATCCCCCAGGCGAATCCGCACATGCCGCTTCTCCTTAATATACTCCATAGAAACATAGAGTGTCGTCGGCGGAGCATTGTGCTTAATGGTGTTGGAAATAATATTCTCAAATACCCGTCGCAACTCCAAATGGTCAAAAGGCATATACATTGGTTGCTCCGGAATATCAACATCCAGCTCATATCCTGCCAGCTCCAACTCCTCATACTTGCCGGCCACATACTCACGAAGATACTCGGATAGGTCTCCCGGCTCAGTCTTCAGTCGAAACTGCGGATGTTCCAAACGGCTGTAGTCGTAAAAGGCATTGATCAAATCTGCCAGATGATTGGACTTCTGATAAATAGTGTTAAGATACTTTTCCCGATTCTCCTCCGGAACGATACCATCGGCAATGGCCTTACTGTATCCCTGAATCACCGTAATTGGAGTCTTTAAATCATGGGAAATATCTGCCAGCATCTTCTGTCGTGCCGCTTCCACCGCACGCTCTTCGTTTCGAATACGACGTCCCATTACAATGGCAAATATGATGGATAACAATAAAAATGCAAGAAGCATCCCACCAAAGGCGAAGGAAATAATGTTATTCACCTGCTGCTCCATCGCATCCAGTTGAGCTACCGTAAGGGTCTCATACTCGAAATCATCGTAATAATGATCCACAATGTGCATCAGCTCCGCCAAGGTCCCTAAGAAAATAATCCCTGCCATCAACAGAAAGAACACATAACTTCCCACCAAGCGTAGATATAAATTTCGTTGTTTAAAAGATTTTGCTTTTTTCATAGCTTTTCCATCTTATATCCCAGTCCTCGAACTGTCTTCAGATAACGTGGGTTCTTGCTGTCCTCTTCGATTTTCTCACGGAGCTTGGAGATATGCACCATCATGGTATTGTCGTCGCTCTCGAAGTATTCACCCTTGATGCTCTCATAGATCTGAACCTTGGTATAAACATGGCCCGGATGCTCCATCAGCATCGCCAAAATCTTGTACTCCGTCGGGGTCACCGGAATCTCATCCTCCCCGCGGAATAGCTGTAGCGTATCAGTATGGAGATGCAAGTCTCCTACCGTAAGGACTTTCTTCTCCACCTGCTCTGTCACCGGTTCATTTAATTGGAAAAAGCGCCGCAGGTTGGAATTCACACGCGCCACCACTTCCAACGGATTAAATGGCTTGGTCAGATAATCATCCGCCCCCAAATCAAGACCTAGTATCTTGTCACTGTCTGCATTCTTGGCGGATAGAATAATAATCGGGATGTTGTTTTTGGAACGAATCTTCTTGGTCAATTCGTAACCATTCATCCGCGGCATCATAATATCGATAATGGCCAAATCTGCCGGTTGACGTTCCAACAATTCATAGGCAGCCACGCCATCTTCTGCTGTAATGACACGGTACTTGGCATTCTCCAAATATAACTTGAGGAGTTCCACGATGTCCGCGTCGTCCTCTGCAATTAATATTGTATAGACTTTGTCCTCCATCATAGAACTCCTCTGTAAATCTTATTCATAACGTAAGGCATCGATTGGGTTCAGCTTGGCTGCACGGTTCGCCGGATAGTATCCAAAGAATACACCAAATCCCATGGAGAATAACAAGCATCCAAGGATTCCGCCTACCGTTGGCATACCAGAGGCACCTAGAACCATTGCAACAACCTGTCCTAGCAGCAAACCGATAATAATTCCAATAGTTCCTCCCACCAGACAAACCACTGCAGATTCCGTAATAAACTGCAAACGGATGTAACCATTGGTAGCGCCCAGCGCCTTGCGGGTACCAATCTCTCTGGTACGTTCCACAATCGAGACAATCATAATATTCATAACACCGATACCACCTACTAAGAGGGAAATGGCACCTACTGCCATAAATGCGTACTTTACAGCGTTCAAAATCTTCTGCAAGGTCTCTGCTTCCTGCTTCAAACTGTAGTAGGCAACCTCGTAAGTATCGTTATTTTTATAATACTTTTCGTTCACGTATTTTGCAATCTCTGCCGCCAAACGGGTAGAATCTTCTCCCTCGGCTGCAACTACAGTAATCTCGCTGATCATATTGGCCAATTCCGGATTCTGCTGCATCACAGCCTTCAGTGGAACAACACAATCGGTAACGACGTTTTTCTCGCTTCCGGCCATAGCACTACGAGCATTGAACTCATATACACCAACAATGGTGTAATTATAATACTTGTTGGATACCACTGCCTCCACGGTCTGACCAAGGGCTGCATCCATGTCCCCATCAAACATATTGTTAACATACTTATCAGACACTAGGCAGACCTTACTGCCTCTGTCATAGTCACCGGGAGCAAATCCATTGCCTGCCAATATTTTCAGATTAGCACTCTTGTATGCCATGGGATTCACGCCGGCAATGCGAATATTGGCATAGTTCTTTCCGTCAACCACTTTGGAATTACCCAGGTTGCCGGAAAGGGAAATTCCCTCTACGCGGCCCTGATATCTCTTCAGGATATCTTCCATCATCTCTTTTGTAAGGTAGTCGGTATTCTTCATGTCACGGGCAGAATTGTAATCAATCTCGTTACCATTCTCATCCGTTGCCTTCACCGTAACATATAAATATAGGTTATTGGCACCCATATCGCCCATTTGGGAATTGACCATATTGTTCATGGCGTTACCGATGGTCATAATCATCACCATGGAAGCCAGTCCGATAATAATGCCAAGCATCGTCAAAAAAGTACGCAACTTATTGGCCTTTAAGGCGATCAATGCCAGTCTTATATTCTCAAGCAGCATAGGTTGCTCCTTTCCGTTCTCCAATAATCACACCATCACGCAAGGTAAGAAGGCGCTGTGTCTCTTCTGCCAACTCATTGGAATGGGTAATCAAAACAATGGTGATTCCCTGTTCCTCGTGAAGCTTGTGGAACAAATCCATAACTGTACGTCCGGTCTTCGAATCCAAAGCACCGGTAGGCTCATCTGCCAAAATCAGTGAAGGGTTATTGGCAAGAGCTCTGGCAATGGCAACACGCTGCTTCTGTCCACCGGAAAGCTCATCCGGCGTATGCATCATACGGTCTGTCATGCCAACCATCTCTAGCAATTCTTCTGCACGCTCCTTGCGCTTGCTTGCGCTAACACCTGCATATAACAATGGCAGTTCCACGTTGGCAAGGGCCGTGGTTCTGGCAATCAGATTATAGGTCTGAAATACGAAGCCAATCTGCTGATTGCGGATACGGGAAAGCTCCACATCCTTGGCTGCACATACGTCAATACCATTCAAGGAATAGGTTCCTTCCGTTGGCTTGTCTAAGATTCCAACGATGTTCATCAGCGTAGACTTACCGGAACCGGAACTACCAACGATGGAAACAAATTCTCCACGATTCACCTGTAAGTCAATGCCATGAAGGATTTCCAGTTCGTTTTCCTGGCCAACGTAGAAGCGCTTGATAATATTTTTTGCATCAATAATTAGTTCCTGACTCATTTATCTATCCTCTACTTAAAACAGTCCTGTGTTAGTAATCTCTACATCTTCTGTTGGAATTACAACAAAGCTATTTTCATCAATACCCTCTCCGGAAATCTGAACATAGTAATCGGTAACCAGCCCCTGCTGAACCGGAACCTTCTGGAAATCTTCGGAATCTGCGATTCCGTTACCATCCACGTCCTGAGCGACCTCTACATAGTAGCTGCCATCTTCGTCCTGCTGAATCGCTGCTGCCGGAATGGAAAGAGCACCCTTGGCATTGGCTACAACGATAGTCACCTTGGCATTCATGCCAATACGCAAACGGTCACTTGGGTTATCCAAGGTGATCTCGATTGGATATCCGGTGGATGTGGCAGTTGTTGCTGCCTGGCCTTCTGTTGTTAATGATGCCACAGCTGCAGGAGTTGGAGATACGAAAGTAATGCTGCCGGTCATCTTTTCGCTGCCGGTGGTATCTGTGGTAACCGTTGCTGCTAATCCCTTGGATACATCCGAAATATCATACTGATCCATAGTTGCGGATACCTTGAAGCCTGATACATCCTGAATCACAATCAAGGTACTGCCTGTATATACATCGCCTACCTTGGCATTAACCGCTGTTACAATTCCATCTGCCGGTGCCACCAATGTGGTCTTGCCCAACTGTTCCTTAGCCTGACGAACACTGTCGTTGGCACTCTGCGCGCTGCTGGCTGCAGATAGCTTACTACTGGTGACTGCATCTGCACTATCTGCATTGGTCTTGTTACGGGTATTGTTGGCATCATCCAACGCCTGTTGCGCTGTATTCACGGCTGCAATTGCGTTGTTGGCCTCTGCTTTTAATCCCTCCAGGGTGGCTGCTGCTACGTCAAGTGCTGCCTGAGCTGCTTCCTTGCCGTCTTCCTCTGCTGCATCCAGGGTAGCTTTGGCCTGATCGTATGCTGCCTGGGCATTAGCTACTTCCTGATTCTTGGCATCTCGAACTGCTACTGCACTATTCAGTGCGTCCTGAGCACGGTTCACAGCGGTATCGTTAGCAGCTACCGTACTATTGTAATTACGCTCTGCCTCTGCAATCCCCAAGTTGCCCTGCTGGCTCGCAATTCCTGCTGCGCTCTGGGCACTCTTCAAATTATTGGCAAGGGCTGTGTCATCCAATGTTGCCAGCACATCACCGGCCTTAACTTCATCTCCGACCTGCACGCGAATATCTGTGATATGCACGTTGGCAATCTCACTGGATACGTTGTAGGTTGCTGCAGAATTGATGGTTCCGGATACAGCGATGGTCTTTTCCAAATCCTGCTTGGTTACTGCCGTAACGCTACTTCCATCTAGGTTGGCCTCGCTAGCCTTGGCCGTATTTCTTGTAATCGCAAAAATAGCTCCACCGCCTACACAGAGTACCAACACTCCGATAATGATCAGCTTTCTTTTTTTCATTTTCTGTCCTCTTCTTTCTTGCTACGTTGTTATCAACTATAGACGAGTATAGAAGAGGTTTCTGAAAGTAACCTTTAGGAAGTCTTAAGTTTTCTTAAGAAATACATATTTCAAAAATCGTGCATTTTCTTGCGATTTTTCTGCCAAAAACTGATAGAATAGGGAATGGAGTGAAAATTAATGTATAGGGGGACGAATCATGAACTTTATCTTTATCTCACCGAACTTCCCAAATAACTATTGGAATTTCTGCGATCGACTGAAGAAGAACGGAGTAAACGTTCTTGGAATTGGAGACGCTCCTTTTGAGAGTCTTACCGAAGAGCTGAAGGGGGCGCTTACAGAATACTACCGCGTGGACGCAATTGAGGACTATGACCAGATGGTTCGTGCGGTTGGATTTTTTACCTTCAAGTACGGCAAGATTGATTGGATTGAATCCAACAACGAGTACTGGTTGTCTCAGGATGCGCGACTACGTGTGGACTTCAATATCAAGACCGGCCCGCAGAAGGAATCCGAGATTGAGCATCTGAAGAAGAAATCTTCCATGAAAAAGATTTTTGAAAATGCTGCAATTCCTACCGCTCGATTCCACATGGTAAGCAACATTGCCGCTGCCAAGAAGTTCGTGAAGGAAGTTGGATACCCGGTTGTTGTAACACCGGATGCACATGCCGGAGCAGTGGATACCTGGAAGTTAAACAACGATGATGAGTTAGAGAAGTTCTATACATCCGCACCGGCAGGCAACTTTATCATGGAGGAGTTCATCGACGGCGAGATTTATTCCTATGATGCAATCATCGACGGCGAGGGCAACGTTCTTTTTGAGTCCTCCACACGTTTCCCATCGATTTTAGATACGGTCATGGGGAAAAATGAGTTGTACTACTTCGTTTATCCGGAAGTATCCGAGGAATTATCCGAAGTCGGCAAGCGCACCATGGATGCTTTTGGCATTCGGGGACGCTTTGTTCATATGGAATTTGTTCACATGGAAAAGGCCAAAAAGGGTGTTGGCAAAAAGGGCGACTTCATTGCAACCATCGCATCCGCTTGCCCAGCCGGCGGTCCAAGCACTGATATGATGAACTATGCGCATTCTGCCGATGTATATCAGATCTGGGCCAACATGATTTGCGGTAACAAGGATAAGAAGACCAAGAAGGGCAAGCCGATGTACAGCGTATATGCTTTCCGCCGCGGCAATCGCCAGTACGCCCATACTAATCGCCGCATCCTTGGCAAGTACGAGGCTAACATTGTGGAGCATCGCGAAGTACCACCACTGGATTGGGAACACATGGGCGAGTACATGTACATCGCTAACTTTGATAGTTTGCCAAAGGCACAGGCTTTTACAAGATATATTACAGAACGTAGATAAAAGAAATTTGAGGAGGAATAGACCCATGGAATCTATGAAAGACTTTGAAAAAGAATTAGAGGAATCCTACAAGCAGTTCGACGAGAATGCGTTTGAGGAAGCCGAGACCGAAGATGATGAGATTTGGGTTGGCCTGATGGAAAAGATGCAGAGCAAGGAAGCCTTTTCCGTTAAGGTAAAAGAAGCAGTCAAGGGAGGCGTGGTAGCGTACGTAGATGAAAAGCGTGCATTTATCCCGGCATCCCAGTTATCCGATACTTACGTAGAGAAGTTGGAAGACTTTGTTGGCCAACATGTGACCGTTATCATTACCGAAGTAGATAAAGAAAAGGAACGCATCATCCTATCTGCCAAGGCCCTGTTAAAGGAAAAGAAGGAAGATCAGAAGCGCCAAGCGCAGTCCAAACTGAAGGTTGGCGAGCTGTATACCGGTAAGGTCGAGAGCCTGCAGCCATA
>JAILCW010000132.1 GCA_024690265.1 Lachnospiraceae bacterium
AGACGCAAGATTAATGCTTGGAAGAACGCCGGGCAATATTACAGCAGTACGTCCTTTAAGACAGGGTGTTATTTCCGATTATACCGTAACGGAGAAGATGCTCCGTTACTTTATTCAGAAAGCAATCGGTAAGAAGATTTATCGTAAATTGAACATCGCTGTTTGTGTACCGAGCGGTGCAACAGAAGTAGAGAAGAAGGCGGTTGAAGATGCGGCAGTGAACTGCGGTGCAAGAGAGGTTTTTATTATAGAAGAACCTATTGCAGCAGCGATTGGAGCCGGCATTGATATTGATAAGCCTTGTGGTAATATGATTGTAGATATCGGTGGTGGTACATCCGATATTGCAGTTATTTCCTTAAACGGAACAGTAGTAAGTACCTCTGTTAAGATTGCAGGCGATGATTTTGACGAGGCAATTGTAAGATATATGAGAAAGAAGCACAACCTGATGATTGGTGAGAGAACCGCAGAAGAGGTGAAGATTAAAGTGGGTACCTGCTATCCTTTATCAGAGGATATGAGCATGGATGTCCGCGGACGCAACCTGGTGACCGGTCTTCCAAAGAGCGTGCCGATTTCTTCTTCCGAAATTGAAGAGGCATTACGAGAGACCACAGTACAGATTGTGGAAGCTGTTCACAGCGTATTGGAGAAGACTCCACCGGAGCTTGCAGCCGATATTGCAGATCGTGGTATCGTGCTTACCGGCGGTGGTGCAATGCTTCGTGGACTGGATGAACTCATTCAGGCAAAGACCGGTATCAATACCATGGTAGCAGACGACGCTATGACCTGCGTTGCTATCGGAACCGGTAAATATGTGGAAGCAATGACCGGCAAGTCATTTGAATAAGTAGTATTATGAAGGAAAGGAGCCGCGAGTATGATTAAAGGCTTATATACTGCGTACACGGGAATGATTAACCAGATGAATCGTATGGATGTTTTAACGAATAATCTGGCCAATTCCGCAACCAATGGATTTAAGAAGGAAGGGGCAACAACCCAGTCTTTTGATTCCATGTTCAGTTACCGTATTAAGGATTCTTCATCCTATTACCTGAACGACCGATTGGGAAAGGTTCGTCTGGGTGCTAAGATTGGAGAGAATTATACGGATCATTCTCAAGGCTCATTAAGGGAAACCGAGAATAATACAGATTTTTCCATTGGTGGAGCAGGATTTTTTGCCATCGCTTTTACCAATAAGGCAGGGCAATCCTCCATTAAGTATACCAGAGACGGTGCTTTTGCATTGACAAAGGAAGGGTATCTGGTAACCAAGGATGGCGATTTCGTATTGAATCAGCATGGCGCATCCAATTCAGATCTGAATCGGAATAATTTTATCAGACTGGATCCCAATCATCCATTTACGGTGGATACCAGCGGTAACATTTATCAGGACAATCAGTTCATGGGGCAGATTGGTGTTGTGGACATAGAGGATTATAATTATATTGAACACTACGGCGAGAACATGTATCAGCTTGTGGATGGCGGAAGAGTGAAAGATGCCGACGTGGAACTTTACCAGGGCGTTTTGGAAATGTCTAACGTAAATGTAGTAAGCGAAATGGTGGAAATGATTACAGTAACCAGAGCTTACGAATCCAACCAGAAGGTGATTCAGACTATTGATGAGACTATGGATAAGGCCGTGAACCAGTTGGGCAAGCTCTAATGTGATTTTTCTCTGAACTATAATCGGAGAAAGTGAAGTGTGAGGGCAAATGTGTCGATAGTACTATCGGATGAGTTTTTCAATGAAGGAGTGAAGTACTTATGATGAGAGCATTGTGGAGTGCGGCATCAGGAATGATTAGCCAGCAGGCCAATGTAGATACGATTTCCAATAACATTGCGAATGTAAACACCGTCGGCTTCAAGAATGACAAAGCCGAGTTTAAGTCTTTATTATATCAGACAATCCAGACCAAGACTACTACAGCCAATGGTGCTGCAAAGCCGATTCCGGCGCAGGTTGGTTTGGGAACCAGACTGGCATCTACCACCACGAATTTTACCCAGGGTGCGATGCTGGCAAGTGAGAGTCCTACTGCTTTTGCAATTGCAGGAGATGGATTCTTTGCAATCCGTGGCGGTGATGGAGAAACCTATTACACAAGAAACGGTGATTTTAAGTGGAGCATCGGTACTACCGGTGTAACCCTTGCAACTTCCGATGGTTATCCGGTTTTGGATACAGAGGGAAATGCCATTGTTTTACCGGCAGATGTTCCGGCTGATAATGTGGCGTTTACCAGCAAGACCGGTGAACTAGGATATATGCGTCCGGATGGAACCTATGTAAGCTTGAATCAGAAGATTGGTACATGGCAGTTTAACAATCCGGCAGGATTGGACAAGAAGAGTGGAACCCGTTTTGCAGTAACGGATGCTTCCGGCGCTCCGATGAATGAAGCTACAACAGAGGGACTTATTAAGAGCGACATCGTGAATAAATATTTGGAAGGCTCCAATGTACAGGTTGCTGATGAGATGGTGAACCTGATTGTAGCCCAGAGAGCTTATGAAATGAATTCTAAGGCCATTCAGGCATCTGATGATATGCTTGGTCAGGCAAACAGCTTAAGAAGATAGGAGGTAGCCTATGGCAATTGATTCATTAGCAGGTGCTTATGCTCAGGCGGCAGGTGGAACTCAGATTTCCAGAGAATTGGAGAGCAGCTTGAAAGGAGATTTGAGCAAAGCCGGCGATGACGAATTGATGAAAGTCTGTAAGGAATTTGAAGCCTATTTTACGGAACAGGTATTTAAGTCCATGCAGAAGATGGTTCCGGAAAGCGAATCTTCGGATGCAGCCAGCTCACAGTTGAAGGATTATTATAAGGAGAACCTGATTAAGGAATATGCTTCCATCAGCTCTGACAGAGGAGAGCTGGGACTGGCAAAGGTGCTTTACGAACAGATGAAAGTAAATTACGCACCGGAGAATCTGGGACTTAAGAAAGAGGAATAAGATTACAAGAGCGGGCTTTTGAGCCCGCTTTTTTTCAGAAAGCAGTTGGAGGACGGACTTGATAGAATTACAGGGATATGTATCCAACATTCGTTACCAAAACGAGGAAAATGGGTACACGGTTTTTGATATTGTAAGCGAAGAAGAGGAATACACTGCCGTAGGCTATATGAGTGGAATAGAACCCGGAATTACATTGTTATTGCGGGGAGAGATGGTGGTCCATCAGAGTTACGGCGAACAGCTTCAGGTGTCTTCCTACGAAGAAGTGGCTCCGGCAGATGCCCTGGAAATGGAACGGTATTTGGGATCCGGTGCTATAAAGGGAATTGGTGTGGCGCTGGCAGCAAGGATTGTAAAGCGATTCGGAGAAGATACCTTTCGCATTATCGAAGAAGAGCCGGAGCGACTTGCGGAGGTTACAGGCATCAGTGAAAAAAAAGCCATGGACATTGCGGATCAGGTTGCCCAAAAGAAGGACCTTAGGCAGGCGATGATGTTTTTGCAAAAATATGGTATTCAGATGACGCTGGGGCTGAAAATCTATCGGAAATACGGTTTGGAAATGTATAGGATTATGAATGAGAA
>JAILCW010000138.1 GCA_024690265.1 Lachnospiraceae bacterium
TACCTATGAGACTTCAATTTTGCCATATGAGGATTGTTGTACGATTTTCGTGGCAAAGCATCCGGTAACGAAGCCGCGTGTGGATATCATTCGCAAATCAGAAGAGAAGCTTGCAGACGTGATTGATGGATTAATGGAAGAAGCATTGGCTTCTACCGAGACCATTATTTGCAAGCCGGAATAAGACAAAAAGAAAGCCACAGGACGAATCCTGTGGCTTGTAATTATAACTCTTATGCTACAATGTAAGGCTTTAATGCCTCAACAATTGCGGTATCATCCTCTGCATGGATGGTAAGATCAATTGGCTGAGACAAATCTAAAGAGAAGATTCCCATGATGGACTTAGCGTCAATCACGTATCTTCCGGAAATCAAATCGAAATCACTGTCGAACTGACTGATAACATTTACGAAAGACTTTACTTTGTCGATAGAGTTGAGTGAAATTTTAACAGTTTTCATTAGGCACCTCCTAAATGTTTTCTCTATGATAATTTCATCCTAAATTATAAATATCAAAAAGTCAACGAGGAAAGCCTTATTACGAAAGGAACTTTTTATGAAGCGAGCAGCTCTACATAATCTTGGCTGTAAAGTGAATGCATATGAAACCGACGCAATGGAGCAAATGCTGCGCGATGATGGATACGAAATTGTGCCTTTTACCGAGCAGGCAGAGGTATATTTGATTAATACTTGTTCTGTTACTCAGATGGCGGACAAGAAGTCTCGTCAGATGATTCATCGTGCAAAACGAATGAATCCGAATGCTGTGATTATTGCAGCGGGGTGTTATGTGCAGACAGCAAAGGATAATAATGAACTGGATGAATCGATTGCGGATATCATCATCGGTAATAACCGTAAGCAGGATTTAATTCCGGAATTACATAAGTTTTTGGTTGAGCATCGTCCACAGATGCTGGTCGCAGATATCAACCATTTACCGGAAGAATACGAGGAACTGCATGTTTCGAATTCCAGCGAGCATACCAGAGCTTTTATTAAGGTTCAGGATGGTTGTAATCAGTTTTGCTCTTACTGCATTATTCCTTATGCAAGAGGACGTGTTCGTTCTCGTAAACCGGAACACGTTTTGGAAGAAGTGGAGCAACTGGCAAACAATGGTTTTCAAGAGATTGTTTTGGCTGGTATTCATTTAAGCAGTTATGGTGTGCCGGGTGAGTATGATCTGATTGATTTGATTGAATTGTTACATGGTGTACCGGGGATTAAGCGTATTCGCTTGAGTTCCTTGGAGCCGCAGGTGGTAACGGAGCACTTTGCTAGTACATTGGCGTCCTTGGACAAGGTGTGCCCACATTTCCATTTGTCATTACAAAGTGGATGCGATGCTACATTACAGCGAATGAATCGCAAGTATTCTACGGAAGAATATAAGCGGGGCGTGGCAATGCTTCGGAAGTATTTTGACCATCCTGCAATTACCACTGATGTGATTGTGGGTTTCCCGGGGGAGACAGAGGAAGAATTTGAAACTACACGGGAATATTTGGATGATATTCATTTTTACGAGATGCATGTGTTTAAGTATTCCAAGCGTACCGGAACCAGAGCGGCAGTGATGCCAGACCAGGTGCCGGAAGAGAAGAAGAGTGAACGAAGCGATGTGCTGATTTCAATGGCAGATAAGATGTCGTTGGAATATCGCCAGAGTTTCTTCGGCAAGAAAGTCCAGGTTCTTTTCGAAGAGCAGGAAGAGATAGATGGCAAAATCTACTGGATGGGATTTACCAAGGAATACATCCGCGTGGCTTATGAAACGAAGGAAGATATAGCAAATACCATCATCGAGGGTCGTGTAAGTGCGATGCTAAACGATGAAGTCGTTTTGATTGAAACCGAATGACTGCAATAATAGCGCCTTTCATCCAAATGAAACAATAGGCAAATTTTCTTTTTATTATCCCAGTGATGAAAAGTATTTTTACAAATTATCATCAGCTAACAAATTTTTGTCAAAATGTACAAGATTGATAAAAAACTTTAATTAAAAATAACGAAACTAGTTAAGAAGAACAAAAATTGTTGACGATGGAAACAAAATTATTTAGGATAAAGGCAGAAATACCAGAAGCAATCATGCTTCTGATATTTTATCGCTAAATTAATTAAAAGACTTAATTAATTTACGGATATGTATGTCTAACATATGCATACAGAAGGGCTATTTTATATCATTTACAGGTAAAAAGATTATTCAGAGAGGGGGGATAGTATCTTTAGGATTTAGTCATTACAGCAATAGTCAATATGTTTATTTTTGAAAAACTAGGGAGGTTTTTACATGAAAAAAAGTAAGATGGCTGCTTTGCTGTTATCTGCAGTAATGGCAGCTGGCTCGGCACTTGTCTTACCTCCGGTGGAGTCCTTAGCAGCCACGCCGGATGAAAGCAAGTATGTCAGCTTGGAGGGTGATTGGAATTACAAGCTTTATCGCAAGTATTCCCAGATGTTTCAGTATTATGAGTACTTTGGAGTAGATGGGTATTTGGTATGGGAAGATAATGCACTTGCCACACTACCGGACAAGGATACATTTTCTCAGTGGGAAACAATGAGTATGCCCTATGATAGTTATGCCACCGGAGGCTTACTTCCGGTTGAACGGGCGGGGATGACAGTTGAGGATGGAGAGGGATTTGATCCTTCCACGGCGATTTTACCAAAATGGTCAGAAGCCTGGGCATGCCGCACCTTTGACTTGCCGGCGGATTTCACCAATCAAGAGAATGTAACGCTACTTTTGGGAATCATTGATGACTGTGACGTAGTCTATATCAATGGTCAAAATGTAGCATCCAGTGGCTTTGTCAACAATGCAGCAACACCCGAAAAACTTCGTGACACCGGATTAACCGGTGGATTTGATTATAGCAATGCTGATGGTGCTTCTCAAGTGCGTTTTGAAAA
Organism: Lachnospiraceae bacterium; assembly: GCA_024690265.1. Classification (GTDB taxonomy): domain Bacteria; phylum Bacillota; class Clostridia; order Lachnospirales; family Lachnospiraceae; genus XBD2001. Next base: position 2,937 of record JAILCW010000138.1, read on the forward strand.
GTCATACTGGGAAGTGGAACGAAAATACACCATTCCCACCAGTGTATTAAATCTCGGTGGAGAGAATACCATCTGCGTTCGTGTGTATAATAACAATGGTAACGGTGGATTTTATACCGGCCATGCTTATGCAATATGCGGCAATGACCTGGCAGTGCGAAAAGTTCAGGGACTTCCTACGGATGTGGTCGGTGAATCCGGCTTAATGGAAACTATCCAGGCACAAATCGATGCCATTGAGGCCAAGGATGCAACTGCTTACGCCACAACTGTAGCTGAAGATTATCATAAGGATGCATTAAACAAAGCGTCAAGAGTTTCCGAAGTGATGAATCCGCTTGCAGACTACACTAACATTCAGGTAGAGGATGCAAATGCTGATACTTACCTGGATGCTGCAGGCTTATATTGGTATTCTGCCATCCGAACCATTCGTGGTACCAAGGAAGGTGTAGAATCTGTGATTTTGACAACGACTCTGGAAGAGTGCTTCAAGAAGAATGCGGATGGATCTTTTTCGGAATTCGGAAATCAAAACCGTTGCTACAGCACATCCTATTACTCAGAGTTACTTGGTAAAGATGCTACCTACAGTGTATATTTACCACCAAGCTACTATGAAGACAGCACAAAGACTTACCCGGTAGTTTATCTATTACACGGCATTAATTCTTCCAGCTCTTCTTTTGTAAAGGTGGATAAGATTGGTGCATTTATGGATCAGCAGATTGGCGACGGAAACATTGGTGAAATGATTTTGATTATGCCGGATGCAGGCAAGAACAGCTTCTACAGAAATACGGAGGGTCAAGTGTCTGATTCCACCGGACCATGGCAGTCCTTCATCACAGAGGATGTTGTTTCCATGGCGGATCGCACATACCGAACCAAGGCGGAAGCAAAGTATCGCGGTCTGACCGGAATCTCCATGGGTGGATACGGTGCGATGACCATTGGCTCCACCTTTACCGAAGAATTCAGCTCCATTGCAAGTCATATGGGTTATCTGGCAGAAGATGCCCTGGATTGCTTAAGATCTATGACGGATGAGCAACTGGCAGATTATGATTTTTACCTGGATTGTGGACTTCAGGACAACATGGTGGATTACAGAAATACCGTTGCAGCACATGAATACTTAGAGAGCAAGGGCAAGGCTCATGGATATTCCATCCGTGATGGATCCCATAACAGTGCATTTTATATGGCAGGAATGCCGGCATCCATGAAGATGCACAGCCAGCATTTCTATCCTACGGCATCCGTTGAAACACCGGATGAAGCACCAGCTGAAACACCGGCTGAGGTACCAAGCAAAACACCGGTTGTAGTACCAAGCGAAACACCGGCGAATCAAACACCAGGCACTACAGCTGAGCAAACATCAACCAATGAGGAAAACAAGGACGTGGTAGCAGATCTGACGGAATTGAAGGCTACCACCCAAACAGGAAATCTCGAAATCAAAATCAGTGGTATCAAGAATTTGCCGCAAGGTTCCAATCTGATAGCCAATGTTATGACTTCCGGACAAATCTATGACAACATCAAAAAGAGTCTTGCCGACATGAATCAGTCAAATTTTGTCTTCCTGGATTTGTCCATTGATTTACCGGATGGAAGTAAGTTCCAGCCGACAGAACCGGTGACCGTATCCATTCCTTATCCATCCGGATGGACCGGATTTGTATCCCTGTATTATATGGATGATAACGGTAAGGTGTTAGATACGATTCCTGTTTCGGTAGTTGAAGCTAATGGCGAAAAGATGATTCGGGCCCAGCTTTCTCATTTTTCCAATTATGTAATTGCTGAAAAACAGACTACAGCCCAGAATACAACCCAGGATACTTCCAAGGATACAGCTCAGGATGCTACCAAGGATATACAACAGAATGTATCCGGAAACACCACACCGTCAGCAACTCAGAGTGTTTCCCAGGGAACAGTCCGCACATCTCCAAAGACCGGTGAACCGAGAGCATGGGGTGGTGCCCTGGTGGTAATTAGCATGATTGTTGCTGCAGCCGGCCTGATTTATTTCAAAAAGAGAACGGAATAACACAAATACTTCATAAAAAAATGACTTTAAGCAAAAGAGAATGGTAAAAAGCCATTCTCTTTTGTATTTTACAAAAGGCGTAACCCTGCAGTTTCTTTACTTTTCAACAGGTTTCAGTTATGATTATAGCAAAGAAAGCATTTTGATGAAAAGGACGGGACGATATGCAGGACTTAGGAAATACACAATTTTTCAAAGTAGAGAAGGATACACAGTATGGTGTAAAGCAGATTCTTGCCGATGTATATCAGGCATTAACCGAGAAGGGTTATAATCCGGTAAATCAAATTGTAGGATATGTAATGTCTGGTGATCCGACATTTATCACCAGCCATAAGAATGCACGCAGCCTAATTATGAAGGTTGAGCGTGACGAATTAGTAGAGGAGCTTTTGCGTGAATATATTAAGGCAGAGGCTTGGAAGAATTAATGGAAAGAATATTAGGTTTGGATTATGGATCTAAGACTGTGGGCGTTGCAGTCAGTGATTCGCTAGGTATTACCGCACAGGGATTGGAGATTATTCGTCGAGAGAAGCCGTCTAAGCTTCGTAAGACACTGGCTCGTATCGAAGAGTTGGTAGCAGAGAAGGAAGTATCTTCCATTGTGCTGGGCTATCCGAAGCATTTGAATAATACGGAAGGTGATCGTTGCGAGAAGACCGTAGAATTCAAGGATATGCTTGAGAAGCGCCTGAACATTCCGGTGATTTTATGGGACGAACGTTTGACAACAGTCGTGGCAGATCGTACCATGGATGAGTTGGGAGTAGATAACCACAAAGAATTTGTGGATGAAATAGCAGCAATGTTGATTTTGCAAAACTATCTTGATTCCCTTAAGAAATCTTGATAACCTTATACGAGTGTGATTATGGATAATTTAGAAAAGATTGTATTTGAAGACATGGATAATGGTGAGTCTGTTGAGTTTTATGTGCTTGAGCAGACAACATTGAATGAGAAGACTTATCTTTTAGTTTCTGAACAGAATCCGAATGATGAGGATGCTGAAGTATTTATCTTGGAGCGTATTGGCGAAGAGGAAGATGCCTACACTTATGAAGGCGTTGAGGATGAAGCAGTGCTGGATGCACTTCTTCCTGTTTTTGAAGAGCTATTAGAGGATGTAGATATCCAATAGTTTTTATCTTTGATAGTAAATCCAATTCGAAGAGGAACAAGAATCATTGGGCGAGAGACAATGGGGTTGTTCCTTCTTTGCATGGATTTCTCATTGCGTAAGCAATGTTATATAAAAGGGCGGAAATCTATTCATTTAGGAGGTTTAGTTTGAATAAAAAATTGAATAAGAAGTTACGAATCATTCCACTGGGAGGACTAGAGCAGATTGGAATGAACATGACTGCCTTTGAGTACGATGACAGTATCATTGTTGTAGACTGCGGTTTAGCATTCCCGACAGATGATATGTTAGGCGTTGATTTGGTTATTCCGGATATATCTTATCTTTTGGAGAATGAGGACCGAGTTAAGGGCATCTTCATTACTCATGGACATGAGGATCATATTGGGGCACTTCCTTATGTCTTGAAGGAGTTGAATGTTCCGATTTATGCTACCAAGTTGACCATTGGTATTATTGAGCATAAGCTTGCTGAGCATAATATGTCATCTAAGGTTCGTCGCAAGGTAGTCAAATACGGACAGTCCATTAATCTTGGATGCTTCCGTGTAGAGTTTATTAAAACGAATCATAGTATTCAGGATGCGGCAGCATTTGCTATTTATACGCCGGTTGGTATTGTTGTACATACCGGTGACTTTAAGGTGGATTACACACCGGTATTTGGAGATGCTATTGATTTGCAGCATTTTTCCGAGATTGGTAAGAAGGGTGTTTTGGCCCTTATGTGCGATTCCACTAATGCAGAGAAGCAAGGATTTACGCAGTCTGAGCGTACGGTAGGACATACTATCGATAATATTTTTGCGGAGAATACCAGTACACGAATTATTATTGCAACCTTTGCATCTAACGTAGATCGTGTGCAGCAGATTATCAATTCTGCCAACAAATATGGTCGCAAGGTCGTTGTAGAAGGCCGTAGCATGGTGAATATTATCAATACGGCTTCAGAGTTGGGATACTTGGATATTCCGGATAATACCTTGATTAGCATCGATGAACTTAAGAACTATCCGGATGAGCAGACTTGCTTGATTACCACCGGCTCCCAAGGCGAGTCGATGGCTGCTTTATCCCGTATGGCAAATGGTGTACATCGTAAGATTTCTATTCAGCCTAACGATACTATTATTTTCTCATCTCATCCGATTCCGGGTAATGAGAAGGCCGTATCTCGTGTTATGAACGAGTTGTATCGTAAGGGTGCTAACGTCATTATGCAGGATGTTCATGTATCCGGACATGCTTGTCAGGAAGAGATTAAGCTGATTTATTCTCTTGTTAAGCCGAAGTATGCGATTCCGGTTCATGGTGAATATAAGCATCTGAAGGCACAGGCCAATCTCGCTAAGGATTTGGGCTATGATAGTGAACATATTTTCATCCTCTCTTCCGGTGATGTTTTGGAGTTGGATGAGGAAAAGGCGAAGGTCAACGGACATGTTCACACCGGTGCTGTCATGGTAGATGGCTTAGGTGTTGGTGATGTTGGTAACATCGTTCTTCGTGACCGTCAGCATTTGGCACAGGATGGTATTATTATTGTTGTTATGACTATTGATGGCGACGACGGCCATGTAGTTGCCGGACCTGACATTGTCACCAGAGGATTTGTATATGTACGTGATTCCGGTGATTTGATGAGCGAAGCACAGTCTGTTGTTGCTGAAACTATGGACGAGTTGTCAGAAGAGGGCGTAACAGATTGGGGACGCATCAAGAATGAGGTGAAGTCTTCTCTTTCTGATTATGTTTGGAAGCAGACTCAGCGTAGTCCGATGATTATTCCTATCATCATGGAAATCTAGTTTATTATTGATTGGTCAGGTGGAGTTACGCCTGACCAGTCTTTTTTGAAAGGTTGTTTGTCATGGACAGTAAGCGTCTTGATACCTATCTGGCATCCATTAGCAAGCCATTGCCGAAGGCACTTACGGAGATTGAGAGCCAGGCGTTGGCTGATTATGTGCCAATTATCCGTAAAAGTGCGCAGCGCTATTTGCAGTGGATGATAGCAATGAGTCAGCCTAAACGCATTCTTGAGATTGGAACAGCAGTCGGATTCTCCGGTAGCTTGATGTTATATGCCGCCGGCAAGGATGCAACCCTTACGACCATTGAGAATTACGAAAAACGTTTTGCAACGGCAGAATCCAATTTTCAAAAAGCCGGTGTGTGGGAACAAGTGGATTTTCGCAAGGGTGATGCGGCAGAAATTCTTCCGATGTTGGATGGACTCTATGATTTTATTTTTATGGATGCATCGAAAGGACAATATATTTACTTCTGGGAAGATGTTAAGCGGTTAATGCATTCCGGTAGTATCCTTATTACTGATAATGTTTTGCAGGAAGGCAATATTCTTGATTCCCATTATGCAGTATGCCGACGGGATCGTACGATTCATAAGAGGATGCGAGAGTTTCTGGCAGCACAGATGCAGGATGAAGACTTTGTTTGCGATATTCTTCCTATGGGAGATGGATTGTCAATTTGTTTGAAAAAATAGGAGTGGAAAATGAGTTTAAAACAGAAGCGTAAAGGCCCGGAATTGTTATGCCCGGCCAGCAGTTTGGAAGTATTTAAAGTTGCTGTTATCTATGGCGCGGATGCGGTTTATATCGGTGGTGAGGCCTTTGGACTTCGTGCCAAGGCGAAGAATTTTACCATTGATGAGATGAAGGAAGCAGTTACTTTTGCTCACGAACGTGATGTTAAGGTTTATATAACAGCGAATATTTTGGCGCATAACGACGATCTGTTGGATGCCAAGAAGTACTTTGAAGAATTGAACGATGTACATCCGGATGCAGTATTAATTGCCGATCCTGGTATGTTTGTTATTGCCAAGGATACGTTGGATAAAGATATCGAGATTCATATCAGTACGCAGGCAAATAACACCAATTACGGTACCTTTAACTTTTGGTGGAATATGGGCGCTAGTCGTGTGGTTACTGCCCGTGAACTTTCTCTGGCTGAGATTAAGGAAATCAGACAGCACATTCCGCAGGAAATGGAGATTGAGTCCTTCATTCATGGTGCTATGTGTATTTCTTATTCCGGCCGTTGCTTGCTGAGCAACTACTTTGTTGGCCGTGATGCCAATCGTGGTGAGTGTACTCATCCATGTCGCTGGAAGTATTCCGTGGTAGAAGAGAAGCGCCCAGGCGAGTATCTTCCTGTCTACGAGAATGAGCGTGGCTCCTATATCTTTAATTCCAAGGATTTGTGCATGATTGAGCATCTTCCGGAAATGATTGACGCAGGAATTGACAGTCTTAAGATTGAAGGTCGCATGAAGACGGCACTTTACGTAGCCACAGTGGCTCGTACTTACCGCAAGGCGATTGATGATTATATGGAATCTCCGGAGAAGTATCGTACTAATATGCCATGGTATTTAGATCAGATTTCCGATTGTACATATCGTCAATTTACCACTGGATTTTTCTTTGGCAAGCCAAATGAAGAAACCCAGATTTATGATAATAATACTTACATTAAGGGTTATACCTATTTGGGAACTGTTGGCCCAAAGAATGCAGATGGTCTCTACTTTATCGAGCAAAAAAATAAATTTTCTGTAGGCGAAACTATTGAAGTTATGCGTCCAAATGGAGATAATATAGTTGTGACAGTAAAGCAGATTCGTGACGAGGATGGTAATCCGATGGAAAGTTGCCCACATTCTAAGCAGCATTTGTGGATTGATTTGGGAATAGAACTCGACGAATATGATATTTTACGTCGCGAGGAGCAACCTGAGGACAACTAGGAGGAGGGACTTACAATGAGCGAGAAGGAGCGTTATGTAGCGTACGTAGGTACATATACACATGAGAAGAGCGTAGGTATCTATGTATATGACGTGGATGTAGAGAAGGGGGTACTGACACAGCGTAGTGTGGCACCAATCAACAATCCTTCTTATTTATGCGTTTCTCATGACGGACAACGTTTGTATTCCATCGAGGACGAAGGTGTAGCTGCTTTTTCCATCGATGAGAATGGTGATTTAACCAAGTTGAATTCTAAGTGGACCGGCGGTATGAGAGGCTGCTATATCGAAGTAGATTCCAAACGCCGCTTCCTATTTGTTGGCGGCTATCATGATGGCCGAGTAACTGTTATGAGTCTGAATAAGGACGGCAGCGTAGGAGAGGTTACGGATGCAATTTTCCATCAGGGATTAGCATTATCTGCTTCTGAGCGACGCATTGATCATCCGAAGGTTAGCTGTGTGAAGCTCACACCGGATGAGAAGTTTTTATTGGCCGCTGATTTTGGCCTGAACCAGATTAAGGTTTATCGCATTAACTACAAGACTGGCAAGCTTTCTTTAGAAGATATTGTTCGTCCGGAGTTGGATGCAGAGCCGCGTACCATTCGTTTTTCAAAGGATGCTAAGTTCTGTTATATCTTGATGGAAGGCAGTAACGAAATCGAGGTTTATAGCTACAAGGTTGATGATAATGATGAGCCGGAATTTGAGCGCATTCAGGTAGTGCCTACATTACCGAAGCTGAATCGCATGTGTGCTTCAACCAACCTAGGTGTGGCTCGTGATGACAAGCTGATTTTTGTAACTGTTGATGGTGAGAATACCGTTTCTTGGTTCACCAGAGATGCCAAGACCGGCAAGTTGACTTATCAGAGTAATACACCAAGTAGTGGATATTTCCCGAAGTCTATTTCAGTGCTTCCGGGCAATGAGTTTTATGTTGTATTGAATCACGACTCCAACGAGATGCGTGCATTCAAGATTTTCCACAAGGAAAAGTATGCATTGATGAAATCTCGACCGATTGAGATTAATAAGCCAAATTGCATTCGTATTCACAAGTTGGCATAACAAGCAGTGGTTACTTCCCCGCCAGCATTAACTGGCGGGGTTTATTTTTGACAAGGAAAGAAAAGGAAAAAGAAACATGGCTGGATCTACATTTGGAAATCAATTTCGTGTGACTACTTGGGGTGAATCACACGGGAAAGCATTGGGAGCTGTCATCGATGGCTGCCCGGCTGGCTTGGAACTTAGCGAGGAGGATATACAGTTATTTTTGAATCGTCGCAAGCCTGGACAGTCAAAGTTTACAACCGGACGAAGTGAGGCGGACGAAGTTGAAATTTTATCTGGTGTTTTTCAGGGAATTACAACTGGGACACCGATTTCATTAATGGTTAGGAATGCAGACCAGCATTCCAAGGATTATTCAGATATTGCCAATGTATACCGTCCCGGACATGCGGACTATACATTTATGGAGAAGTATGGTATTCGTGATTATCGCGGTGGTGGACGCTCTTCTGGACGTGAGACCATTGGTCGTGTTATGGGTGGCGCTGTTGCAAGCAAGATTTTGAACACATTGGGAATCACTTTTCTTACCTATACCAAGTCCATCGGGGATGTGTCTATTTCTGAAGTGGATGTTGAGGCCATGGAGGATAATGCACTGTACATGCCAGATGCTAAGGCTGCAGAACAGGCTGCCTCCTATTTGGATGAGTGTATCAAGCGTGGCGATTCTGCCGGCGGTGTGATTGAATGTGTGGTTCATGGTTTACCAACGGGACTTGGAGAACCCGTTTTTGATAAGCTCGATGCTAATCTTGCCAAGGCAATGCTATCCATTGGCGCAGTCAAAGGATTTGAAATCGGAGATGGTTTTGCAGCCAGTCATTCTTGCGGTAGTACCAATAATGATGGATTTACAACAGATGGAGAAACAATCTCCAAGACGAGCAATCATTCCGGAGGCGTGCTGGGTGGTATGAGCGATGGCGATGATGTGGTATTTCGTGTTGCCATTAAGCCAACTCCGTCGATTTCGATGCCTCAGGCTACGGTCAATGAAGAGGGGGAAGCAGTGGATATTACCATTCACGGACGTCATGATCCGGTGATTGTACCTCGCGCAGTCGTTGTGGTAGAATGTATGGCTGCTATGACTATTTTGGATTTATTATTTGCCAATCAGTCTGCCCGTTTGGAATCCTTGCAGGATTTTTACAATAAACAAGATCAGGAGTAATTAGATGTACGAATTAATCAAGAAAGAAGGCATGGCCAAGCGTGGTCGCCTAACAACAGTACATGGAACAGTGGAAACCCCGTTATTTATGAATGTAGGCACTTGTGCTGCAATCAAGGGTGCGGTTGCAACCTCTGATTTGTACGAAATCGGAACTCAGGTAGAGCTGTCCAACACCTATCATTTGCATGTAAGACCGGGAGATCGCTTGATTCATGATTTGGGTGGCTTGCATAAGTTTATGAATTGGAACAAGCCGATTCTTACAGATTCCGGCGGATTTCAGGTGTTTTCTCTGGCTGGACTTCGCAAGATTAAGGAAGATGGCGTTACCTTCCAGAGCCATATTGATGGTCACAAGATTTTTATGGGGCCGGAGGAGAGTATGCAGATCCAGTCCAATCTTGGCTCTACGATTGCTATGGCCTTTGATGAATGTCCTTCTGCCAGAGCAGAGCGCAAGTATGTAGAAGATTCTGTGGCACGAACAACCCGTTGGTTAGAGCGTTGCCGCAAGGAGATGGCTCGCCTGAATTCTTTAGAGGATACAGTGAATCCGCACCAGATGTTATTTGGTATCAACCAGGGTGCTGTATTTGATGACATTCGTATTGACCATGCGAAGCGTATTTCTGAGATGGATTTAGATGGTTATGCAATCGGAGGACTGGCTGTTGGTGAGACCCACGAGGAAATGTACCACGTGATAGAAGAGACGACCCCTTACCTGCCGGAAGATAAGCCGACATATTTGATGGGTGTGGGAACCCCTGCGAATATTCTTGAAGCAGTAGATCGTGGTGTTGATTTCTTCGATTGTGTTTATCCAAGTCGTAATGGCCGGCATGGACATGTTTATACCGGTAAGGGCAAGATTAATCTGTTTAATCAGAAGTATGAGCGCGACCTTCGTCCGATTGAAGAAGGCTGTGGATGTCCGGCATGTCGCATGTATTCCCGTGCTTATATTCGTCACTTGCTTAAGGCTAAGGAAATGCTTGGTATGAGACTTTGTGTATTGCACAATTTGTATTTCTACAATCACCTCATGGAAGAAATTCGTGATGCGTTAGATGCCGGCAACTTCAAGAATTACAAGAAAGACAAGCTTTATGCAATGCAGGAGTATGAAAGAGAAAAAGATGCATAATGCCTGCTTGCGCTAATAGGAATGCTTGTGTAAAATAGGGGAAGATGCTTCGATTGATAGGAGGAAATTAGAATGAACACAGAAACAATGAGCTTGATTGTTTGGGTTGTTGTACTTGTAGTATTTATGTACTTCTTTATGATTCGCCCACAGCAGAAAGAGACCAAGCAGAAGAATGCTATGATGTCTGCTTTGGCTGTTGGAGATACCATTTTGACCAACAGTGGCTTTTATGGTGTTGTTATCGACATTCAGGAAGATACAGTAATCGTTGAGTTCGGAAGCAACAAGAATTGTCGTATTCCAATGCAGAAGGCTGCTATTGCTGCAGTTGAGAAGCCGGAAGATGCTGTTTCATCCAAGGATGAGAAATAATTCAAACATATGTAATCTGACTCCGGTAGAATTGCTTTTGCAGTTTTATCGGAGTTTTTTATTAGAGGCATAAAAATGTTTCATCTGATTGTTTTGAAAACAATGAAAATCATGGAGCCCTTTGGTGGTGTCTTAGCTGGTCGCAGAAAGAAAAACTATGGGCATAATGTTGCTTTGATTGGTCGTCATATTCCGCGAACTTACATAGAGGATCAACGGAATTGGAAGGATATTCGCTTTGGATGGAAGAATATGGCGTATTCCGGATGCGAGATTCTAGCGGTATATAATGCAATGTTTCGGCTTCAAAAACGTTTTGGAAGCGAAGCACTTCTATCAGATATATCTTATTTTGAAAAGCATGGAGCTCTGCTGCAGGGAATATTTGGGACGTCGCCCTATGCGATACAGCAGTATTTCTTGAAAAAGGGCTATCAAGTTAAGATGCTGACGAAGGATCAAAAGTTTGAAATACAACGCATAGCATCATGTGGGGATGTATTTATTTTGACCGCATTTAACCAGGGATATAATTTGTTCAAGCAAATACATACCGTATGTATTACCAAGGAAGAATCCGGCAAGTATCATGCACATAATGCCTATGCTTTGAATTCATACCGCAAGTATGTAGCCATGGAATTTGACTCTTTGGAGTCAGCAATACATGGTTTTCATAAGGGAAGTAAGATGATTTGTCTGCAGGCAATATTTCGTTGAGAAAGAATTGAAAAACCATAATATTTTCTTTACACCGATTTTATTTTGTAGTAGATTTAATCATGTAATTCATAAGCGTTGAACAATGGCGTTCGGTAATTAGGTGGTTGGGAACCTTAGTTTTTTGCCCCCTAATTTACCGAGCGCTATTTTTATTTTCATTTACAGAAAGGGATACAACATGGCAGGTTATTCGAAAGAAGAAGCATTGGAGTACGTACAGGAAAATGATATCAAGTTCATACGCCTGGCTTTTTGCGACATTTTTGGACGCCACAAGAACGTCTCTATTATGCCGGACGAACTGGAAAAGGCTTTTGAAATAGGGATTGGATTTGATAGTTTTCGTATTGATGGCTTCGAGGACCCGGTATATCAGGATTTATTTTTAAGACCAGATCCTGCAACTCTGAATACGTTGCCATGGCGCCCACAGCAGGGCGGTGTTATCCGTTTCTACTGTGATGTGGTTACTGCGGATGGTCAATCATTTCCATATGATGCCCGTCAATTTTTGCGTGAGACTTTAAAAGAATGCAAGAAAATGGGCTTTGGAGTTCGTGTGGCTTTGCGGAGTGAGTTTTACTTGTTTAAGACCGATGAAGATGGTAATCCAACGGATATTCCATGGGATAATGGCGGATACTATGATATTGCTCCATTGGATCGTGGTGAGAATATTCGCCGTGAGATTTGCTTGAATCTCGAAGAAATGGGACTTCATCCGGAGACTTCTCATCATGAGGCCGGCCCTGGGCAGAATGAGATTGATTTTCAGGGAGCAGATGCATTGCGCTCCGCAGAAAACTTCATTACCTATAAGAATGTTGTTACTTCAATTTCCGCGCGTAACGGAGTTTATGCTTCCTTTGCACCGAAGCCGTTAGAAGGCAAGAGCGGTAATGGATTGCACCTGAAAATCGATTTAATGGAAGCAGGACAGAGTCTGGACGAATCCAATCCACAGATGGTGGAACAGTTTATGGCTGGCGTGCTGAATCGGATGCGTGATATTACGATTTTCTTGAATACTACGAGGGAATCCTATCTGCGTTTTGGTGAAAATGAAGCACCTAAGTACATTACCTGGTCTACGCAGAATCGTTCCAGATTGTTGCGTGTGCCGATTGTTCGCGGCAAAAAGGAAGGATTTGTTTTAAGATCTCCGGATTCCGAGATTAATCCTTATTTGGCATATGCAATGCTGATTCAAGCTGGATTGGAAGGAATTCGTCAGAATGAGGAACTACCAAAACCACAGGAGAAATCCAGTCGATTGGTAGAAGAAAAAGATTTCAGTGAATATCAGCAATTACCGTTATCATTAGAAGAAGCTTTGGATTGTGCCAAGGAGAGTTCCTTCTTGCAGAATTCGGTTTGTAGTGAAATTGCGTCAAGATTTTTTGCGGAGATAGAGCGTCGAGAGTTTTCAAAGTAATAGGAGAAAAACATGGAACAGGCACTGATTATTTGTGATGCTCCAAAAGGTCGAGAATTCTACGAAGATATTCTATCGAAGAATGGGTATGAACACATTTTAGTAGCAGAAGACGGAGAAGCCGGAAAGCGAGCTTTGATTGATGGCGATTTTTCCATTTGCGTCATTAATGGACCGATGCGAACGGCAAATCCAATTGCTTTGGCCAAGGAAATTGCTATGAAAAATGTGTGCCAGGTGATTTTGGTGGTACGAGAAGAAGTCTTTGAATCCACTGCGGAAGCTGTAGAGGATTATGGTGTAATGACGATTTCGAAGCCCATTCACAAGCAATCGTTTTGGAGTGTTTTAAAACTTGCGAAAGCAGCAAGCGCACGTATTGCGATGGCAAATCGTGAAATTAAGCGCTTGCAGAAAAAATTAGATGAACAGGCGTTAATTGCTCGTGCCAAGTGTTTGTTGATAGAACACAAGAGTATGACAGAAGCGGAAGCTCATCGATATATTGAAAAACATGCAATGGATCAAAGGGTATCTCGTCAGCTAATTGCAGAAGATATCATTGATTTTTATAGTGAAGATTAGGAGAGAAAGTTTATGACGAAGTATGTATTTGTAACCGGTGGAGTTGTTTCAGGATTAGGAAAAGGAATTACGGCAGCTTCCCTTGGTAGATTATTAAAATTGCGTGGATTTAAAGTGGCTTCCCAGAAACTTGATCCATATATGAATGTTGATCCGGGAACTATGAGCCCGTACCAGCATGGCGAGGTTTTTGTAACCGAAGATGGCGCAGAAACAGACTTGGATTTAGGACACTATGAGCGCTTTATTAACGAGAACTTAACCAAGTACTCTAATCTTACCAGCGGTAAGACATATTGGAATGTATTGAATCGTGAGCGTAAGGGTGAGTACCTGGGACAGACCGTTCAGGTAATCCCTCATATTACAGATGAGATTAAGCATTTTATTTATATGGGTGCAAAGGAAACCAATGCAGATATTATGATTACCGAAATCGGTGGCACCATTGGTGATATTGAGGGACAGCCATTTATTGAGGCTATTCGTCAGGTGTCTTTAGAAGTTGGTCGTGAGAATTGCTTATTTATCCATGTTACTTTGGTTCCGTATTTAAGTGGCTCAGATGAGCACAAGTCTAAACCAACCCAGCATTCTGTTAAGGAATTGCAGGCGCTTGGTATTCATCCGGATATTATTGTTACCCGTGTGGATCGTCCATTGGAGGAATCCATTAAGGACAAAATTGCATTGTTCTGTAACGTTAAGAAGGACTGCGTTGTTGAGAATAATACAGTGGATTGCTTGTACGAAGCTCCAATTATGCTTCACAATCACGGTTTAGATACCGTTGTTTGCCGTGAACTTGGTTTAGATGCCAAGATGTTGGATTTGTCTGGATGGGAGGAAATGGTGGACCGTATTCGCCATCTATCCAAGCGGACTAAAATTGCAATTGTTGGTAAGTATGTAGCCCTTCATGATGCTTACCTTTCTGTTCGTGAAGCACTGTATCATGGTGGTTATGCTAACAATGCAGAGGTGGAAGTTCTTTGGATTGATTCCGAGACTATTACCAAAGACAATGTGGCAGAAGTATTAAAGGAAGCGGATGGCATTTTGGTTCCTGGCGGCTTTGGTGATCGTGGTATCGAAGGCAAGATTATTGCATGCGAATATGCTAGAGAGAATGATGTACCTTATTTTGGTATCTGCCTTGGTATGCAGATTTCTGCCATTGAATTTGCTCGCAACGTTTGTGGTTTAGCAGATGCGAACAGCCGTGAGTTTACACCACAGGGTGAGCACTGTGTCATCGATTTGATGGAAGAGCAGATGGCTGTTATTCGTAAGGGTGGCACCATGCGTTTGGGCGCATATCCTTGCAAGATTGTTCCGGGAACGATGTTAGAGCAGGCATACGGTGAAAAGCAAATTTCTGAGCGTCATCGTCATCGGTTTGAGTTTAATAACGCTTACCGTCAGCAGATGGAAGATGCCGGACTTGTGATTTGTGGTACCTCTCCGGATGATATGATTGTTGAGGCAGTGGAGGTTCCACAGAATCGCTTCCATGTTGGTGTACAGTTCCATCCGGAATTTAAGTCCAGACCGAACAAGCCACATCCATTGTTCCGTGAATTTGTTGCAGCCTGTGTAGAAAAATCCAAGTAATAACATACCTTTGCTAGAAAACATACGCAGTTTGTGTTATGATTCATAGGTTAAGATTAATTTTTAGGAGATCATTGATTATGTGTGGAATCTGCGGATTTACCGGTAATTTAATTGAAAAAGAAGATGTGTTGACACGTATGATGAATCGTATTATTCATCGTGGCCCGGACAGTGCCGGACAGCACATTTCCGATGGCGTTGCATTAGGATTTCGCCGTTTGTCTATTCGCGATTTGAATCATGGCGATCAGCCAATGTATAACGAAGACCGTACATTAGTAGTTACCTTTAATGGTGAGATTTATAACTACAAGGAACTACGTGAAGACTTAGAGGCTAAGGGACATATTTTTTCTAACAATGCTGATACAGAAGTACTTCTGCATGGTTATGAAGAATATGGTACCGAGATGGTTAAGATGCTTCGTGGTATGTTTGCTTTCGTTATTTGGGATTTAAAGACCAAGACCATGTTTGGTGCGAGAGATTACTTTGGTATTAAGCCGTTTTACTACACCTTGTTGAATAATAACATTGTGTATGGTTCTGAGATTAAAAGTATTTTAGAACATCCGGAATATCAGAAGGAAGTGAATCCGGAAGCATTAGAGAATTACTTGACCTTCCAGTATTCTGTTTTGCCAGAGACATTCTTTAAGGGTATTTACAAGTTGATGCCATCTCATTGTTTTACTTTCAAGGATGGCAAGATGGAGATTTCCCGTTATTATGATCCGGAGTTCATTCCGGATGAGAGTTATGACAAGGACGACCTTGTAAATCGTATTGATGAGGTGGTGCAGGACTCTGTTAAAGCTCACATGATTGCTGATGTAGAAGTAGGTTCCTTCCTTTCTTCCGGTGTAGATTCTAGCTATGTGGCTGCTTCGTTCCATGGTGATAAGACCTTTACCGTTGGATTCGATTATGAGAAGTACAACGAGATTGATTATGCCAAGGCATTATCCAAGAAGATTGAGATCGATAACTATAGCAAGTTGATTACAACAGATGAGTATTGGAATATCTTACCGAAGATTCAGTATCATATGGATGAGCCGCTTGCTGATCCATCTGCAATTGCTCTTTACTTTGTTTCTAACACCGCTGCACAGCATGTAAAGGTTGCACTTTCCGGTGAGGGCGCAGATGAGTTCTTTGGAGGATACAACATCTATCACGAACCATTCTCTTTGGAAGGATATCAGAAGCTTCCGAAGGGACTTCGTAAGGGCTTGGCTGCTTGCGTGAAGGCTTTACCTTTCCGATTCAAGGGCAAGAACTTTCTTATTCGTGGAAGCAAGGATGTAGAAGAACGTTTCGTTGGTAATGCTTTTATGTTTAATGAAGCAGAGCGTGAGAAGATTTTGAAGGCTCCAACCGGTCATTATGACCACCAGGAATTAACCAAGCCATATTATGACAAGGTTCAGCACTTGGATGATGTTACCAAGATGCAGTACATCGATGTAAATTTCTGGCTTATTGGAGATATCCTTTTGAAGGCTGATAAGATGAGTATGGCCAACTCCTTGGAGGTTCGTGTTCCATTCCTCGATCGCAAGGTATTTGAGCTTGCTCGTACCATTCCGACCAAGTATAAGGTTACGGACTCTAATACCAAGGTTGCTATGCGTGAAGCTGCGCATCGTTATTTGCCGGATATGGTTGCTGAGAAGAAGAAACTTGGATTCCCGGTACCAATTCGTATTTGGTTAAAGGAAGACCGTTATTATAACATCGTTAAGGAAGCATTTACTTCCAAGGCTGCGGCGAAGTTCTTCAAGACGGAAGAGATTATGAAGTTCTTGGATGATCATCGTGCAGGCAAGGTAGATAATAGTCGAAAGATCTGGACAATCTATATGTTCCTGATTTGGTATCGAGATTTCTTTGAGGATGGATATCAGGCAGATGTTGCCTAAGTTGTGTAATTAAAACGCCCTACCGTTGATTCGGTAGGGCGTTCTTACTATGGACGATATTCGGTTCTTGGCTCACAAGTAATATTTAAGTGAAGTCTACGCAAGATGTCTTCATCAGAAGCAGTTAGCATAACGGTAGAATGCATTTCCAATCCGGTGAGGTTTGGCAATTGCTCTAATGCTTTCTTAGCGTTGGCATCGGTAGCGCTAGAAATGGAAAGTGCAATTAATACTTCGTTGCAGTGTAATCTGGAATCGGAGATTCCCAAGTTAACATTACGAAGCTGCGTAATCGGAGCCAATGCTTCCGGAGAAATCAAGTGAATCTCGTGATCAATTCCGGCCAATTCCTTCAGGGCGTTCAGAAGAACGGCGGCAGGAGCACTTAACAAGTCTGTAGTCTTGCCGGTTGCAACGTGGTCATCGCCGAGTTCGATGGCGGCGGCTGGACCATTGGTGGTTCCTTCTTTTATCAAAGCGTAGCGAACAACATCACGATCGCTTGGCTCAACCTTAACCTGTTTCATGAGAAGCTCTAACTTGTAGAAGGCTTCCTTGGTGCCGGTTCCCTTCTTGATGTTGCAGGCCTCTGTATAATAACGGCGGATGATTTCCTGCTTGGCAGCATATTGACAAGCATCATCATTGCAAATGCAATTACCTGCCATATTTACACCCATGTCAGTAGGAGACTGGTAAGGGCATTCTCCATAAATCTGCTCAAACATGGCCTTGAGTACTGGGAAAATTTCGATGTCACGATTGTAGTTAACAGTTGTAACCCCATAAGCTTCCAAATGGAATGGGTCAATCATATTTACATCATTCAAATCGGCAGTCGCTGCCTCATAAGCTACGTTTACCGGATGCTTCAGTGGAAGATTCCAAATAGGGAAGGTCTCAAACTTGGCATATCCGGCGCGAACACCACGTTTATTCTCATGGTATAATTGGGAAAGGCAGGTTGCCATCTTGCCGGAACCTGGTCCAGGAGCGGTAATAACAACCAATGGACGAGAGGTCTCGATATAATCGTTCTTACCAAATCCATCATCACTAACAATGTGTTCTACGTTGCCTGGATAATCTTCGATACGACGAAGAAGATAGGACTTTACTCCGAGATTGGACAATTTCTCGCGGAAGCGATCAGCAGCCTCTTCCCCGGTGTACTGTGTAATGGCAACGGACCCAACATAGAGTCCTAAATTGTGGAAGATATCCATTAAACGAAGAACGTCCTGATCATAGGTAATTCCCAAATCACCGCGAATCTTGTTGGATGCGATAGCACCAGCACTAATAGCAATAACGATTTCTGCTTGGTCCTTTAATTGAAGAAGCATTTTCATCTTGCTGTCCGGTAAAAATCCAGGAAGGACACGAGATGCATGATAATCATCAAATAACTTGCCACCAAACTCCAGATAAAGCTTGTCACCAAATTGTTCAATGCGTTCCTTAATATGTTCTGATTGTGTTTTTAGGTATTTGTCGTTATCAAATCCTATGTTCTTCAATGTTGAGACTCCTTTCAAATTCATTACAAAATCGAAAAAATTATAGCACTTAAAAATGTGTGAATTCAATAAGAAATAGGAAAATAAAATCGTTGAAATCGTTTTCGTCTTCACTTATAATTTAACCGTTGTTTTGGGTATTTACCCGCGCGAGATTTTCATCATAAAACATTAGAGGAGGAGTTAAAATGTTAGAAAATCTTTTCAAGCTCAAAGAGCACAACACTACTGTTAAGAAGGAAGTGTTGGCCGGATTTACAACCTTTATGACCATGGCGTACATTTTGGCTGTTAATCCAAGCATCTTGTCCGCATCTGGAATGGATTCTACCGCTGTTTTGATTGCTACATGTCTTGCAGCATGCATCGGTACACTTTGCATGGCTTTCATGGCAAACTATCCATTTGCTTTGGCACCTGGTATGGGACTGAATGCTTACCTTGCTTATACTGTTTGCATCAACATGGGTTATGATTGGCGTGTTGCTTTGATGGCAGTATTTATCGAGGGTCTTATCTTTATCGTACTTTCTTTAACCAATGTTCGTGAAGCAATCTTCAATGCCATTCCTAGTACCTTGAAGAAGGGTGTTAGTGCTGGTATCGGTTTGTTCGTTGCTTTCATCGGATTACAGGGAGCTCACTTAGTAGTATCTAATGATTCTACTATAATTTCTTATGTTAACTTCCGTGGTAGCTGGCATACATTAGGTATCTGCGCAGTTCTTGCATTGGTTGGCCTTTTTGTTACTGCCGTTCTTTACTACAAGGGAGTCATGGGATCTATCCTGATTGGCATTGTGGTTACATGGGTTCTTGGAATGATTATGCAGGCATGTGGTGTTTATGTACCGGATGCTGAAGCTGGATTCTATTCCTTGTATCCTTCTTTTGCAATGACTGATTTCTCTAAGTTGGGAGAGACTTTTGGTCAGTGCTTTAAGGCAGATTTCTCCAATGTTGGAATTTTAAATTTCATCATTGTAATTTTCTCATTCTTATTTGTAGATATGTTTGATACTATCGGAACCTTGATTGGTGTTTCTACCAAGGCTGGTTTCCTTGATAAGGATGAGAAGCTTCCACGTGTTAAGCAGGCGTTACTTGCTGACGCAATTGCAACTTCTGTAGGTGCTGTATTTGGTACTTCTACAACAACCACTTACGTAGAGAGCTCTGCTGGTGTGGGTGCAGGCGGACGTACCGGTTTAACTTCTGTTGTAACTGGTTTGTTATTCTTACTTGCAATCTTCTTTGCACCGGTATTCACTGCAATTCCTGGATTTGCAACGGCTCCTGCATTGATCTTCGTTGGATTCTTAATGCTTTCCATCGTTGTTAAGATCGAGTTTGAGGACTTCCGTGAGGCTGTTCCTGCATACTTGACCATTCTTTGCATGCCTTTGATGTACAGCATTGCTGAGGGTATTGCTGTTGGTGTTATTTCTTACGTAGTTATCAATGTTGTTTGCAACTTGGTTTCTGATGACAAGAAGAAGATTACACCTTTGATGTATGTACTTGCAGTATTGTTTGTTTGCAAGTATATTTTCTTATAAGATTTTTTGTAAACCAAGGGCTTTGGCGATTTTTCGTCAAAGCCCTTTTTTCTATTGACGAACCGAGAATAATACTTGAAAATAGGTCATGTGAGGTGAAAGAATGGCAAGACATGAAAAGAAATGGGAAAAACTGGATAATACCGCCAACATCTTTCCGGTAATCGCAGGCGAAGCAATGACTAACACTTATCGTATCAGTGTGGTGTTGAAGGAAGAAGTGCAAAGAGAATTGCTCCAAGAGGCGGTGAACATGGTGACCCCGAAGATGCCGGGGTTTAATTTGCGTCTTCGTAGTGGATTTTTCTGGTATTACATGGAGGAGAATGGCAAGGCTGCCCCGAAAGTGAAGCAGGAGCATCGTTATCCATGCCGTTTGATTCATAAGAATAAGAATAATAATTACATGTTTCGTGTAAGTTATTATCATAAGCGTATTAATCTTGAAGTATTCCATGTATTGGCTGATGGTACCGGCGGTATGTCTCTTCTTCGTGAGATTACCTATCAGTATCTGCGGCTTGCTCACCCGGAGCTTCGCGAGAAGGTGGGAGATGGATTTTCTCCTGAGACGTCCTTGAATAGAGAGGATAGTTTTGAACGTAATTACAAGAAAGCTTCGAAGAGTGTTTATAAGACCAAACGCGCCTTTTTGGTTGAAGGTGAGCGCTTACCATATGATGGCTTTGGCGTGATTCATGGGTATCTTCCGGTTGACCAGATTAAGAAAGTGGCCAGAGAGACTTACGGTGCCAGCATTAATGAATATTTGGTTGCTGCGTTTATCTATGCAACCTATCAGACTTTCCCGAGTAAGGTGACCATGGACCGTCCGGTTCGTGTAGCTGTTCCGGTGAATTTAAGGCCATATTTTGATTCCAATACTACCAAGAACTTTTTCGTTATGGTTTCTGCGGAATTTATTCCGGAGAAGGATAGTTATACCTTTGAAGAAATTGTTGAGATTACGAAGACTAGCTTGCGTGAACAGATTACCAAGGAAAATTTGGAAAATATCTTTTCTTATAATGTTTCTAACAAGCAGTATTGGGTGGCCCGCGCTGTACCGTTGGTACTTAAGAACATTGCAATGAAGTTTGTTTATAATCGTTCAGCACTTGCCAATACTACTACGATTACCAACATTGGTAATATTACGGTGGCGGAACCTTATGAGCCATATATTGATGGCTTTCATTGCTTTATTGCTTTTTCAAAAGGACAGGAGATTAAGGGCACGGTTGCGTCTTATCATGGCACCCTGACTTATAGTTTTGCTTCTGCATTTGAGGATACGGATATTCAACGCCGAATCTTTAGCCAGATTGCGTCGGATGGCGTAGATGTTAGAATTGAAACGAATGGAGTATTTTATGAATAAATGTTTACGTTGTGGCGTAATTGTTTTGGATCAGACGGAAGTTTGTCCGTTATGCAAAGGTGTTTTAGATACCGATGAATCTATACCGGAACCACAGATTAATATATATCCGGATATTTATCGTAAGGAACGGCTCTGGTATTTCTTGCTTCGTGTTTTTTCAGCAATCTGGGTTATCGGAACCATTGTGATGGTGTTTACCAATTATCAGACTGAGCATAAGATTTGGTGGTCTGTGATTGCTAGTGGATCCTATTTATATGTATTACGTATGGTGCGATTATTGACAGATACTCGTGTTGGATATCTTAGAAGGATATTCAGTGCAGTGTTTGGTGCAATGCTTTTGAATGTGTTAATTGATTATTGTACAGGTTTTTATGGATGGTCGTTAGATTATATTTTACCATCTTCCTTGTTTGTGATTAACTTTGCACTGATACTTCTGATGATTATCAATCACAGAAATTGGCAGAGTTATATGATTTTACAGATCTTTTCAATATTTATCGGATGTATTCCAATCCTATTTATCTACCTTGGATTGGTTCATCATCCGCTTTTATCTGAGATTGCATTTTTGTCATCGGTTGTACTGTTCCTTGGCACTTTGATTGTTGGAGGAAGTGCAGCGCGGAATGAGTTAAAACGTCGGTTTTATATTTAGTACGAATAATGGGACATTTACTTTGCTATTCTTTGATTATCAACAAAGGAGGCGAGTATTATGAATCATAATCATGGATTAGATCGTGGGAAAATTATTGCATGTGGAGTGATTGCTTTGGCAGGATCTTTATCAGTAATTTTCCTACTTTTTTTGTTTTCCGGGGTAGATATTTCTACGTTTGATCGTACAGCTTTTGTGTCGATTTTATCACTATCTAGCGCATTCCTATGGGGAGTGTTGCTCTGTAGAAACTGTTGACTGACTCCCTAGAGTTTCCTATAATTTACTGTATAAACTTACGTATTTTACTTGCGAAAGGGAAACGAAGGAGAAATCAATATTATGAAGAGATTATGGAAGCATGCAACTTCAATTCTGTTGCTTGCGGTCATGTTGTTTGCAAATGTTATGACAGTTCGTGCTGATGGCACGACCACTTTATATCTTTCAACCAATGACAACATCGGAGTAGGTGATAGTGTATCTGTTACCATTAAGGCTACTGATAGTGATACGATTACGGTGAAGTATACGGATTCCGTATTAAAATTCGAGAGTTGTTCTGTTGATTCTTCAACAGATGGCAACTCCATTCAGTATACTGCCAAGGAAGCTACCATTAAGTTCTCAGGTTCTGCTGAGGGCAAGGCGAACATTATTGTTACGCCAAGTGTGTTGACTGGCAGTAGTGCAATGGTAATTGTATCCGGTGGTGCCTCTGCTGAGACTCAGCAGGATCAGCCGGAGGAACAGCCACAAGAGCAACCGGAGAATGAGGAAGAAGCAACGATAGGTGGTAGTTCTTTCTCCGGTAATGGTGTTGGAACCATTACCGTTACCACACCGGAGGCTCCATTGGCAGCCGGTTTTGTAGAGACTTCTTTGACAAATGAGAACGGTGAGACTGTAACAGCATATCATCTTGCGGATGTCGATAGTCCTTTCTATTATTTCTATGGTACAAGCGAAGATGGCAATACCTCCTGGTTTATATATGACAGTACTTATCAGACTTTAAGCCGTGCTGATACATCCGTTGTTTCTACAGCTGCTGTATCTCCGGCAGAGAACGAAGCAACCGAAGATGTTGAAGAGGCGGAGACATCCACTTCTCTTACTTCTAAGTTGCAGACTTTAAAGATTTACAAATTCCGCCGTTTGATTGCGGTTATATTCTTCCTCATTGTTGTTGCACTTATGATTGTTATTAATATTCGTCTTAAGAAAAGCGATGACGAGTATGATGACGATGATGATTTCTTTGAAGAGTATGGAGAAGCGCAGGAGTCATCCGATGCGTTGGAGACTACGTCCAAGCGCCGTAAGCATATAGTTGAAGATGAGCCAGTGAACCATACAGTTAGCACTGTAGAGAAGAAGGTTCCTACCAAGACTAAGGAACAGCCGCAACCGGTAGAGATTAATAATGATTTTGATTTATCAGACGCTATTGTTAAGCAGGTTACGAAACCATCCAAGAAGGACGAGGACGATTTAACAATCATTGATTTTAATGATTTATAAACCATCATGACTATAAAGGACGACAAACTATGAACTATACGAATAATGCAAAAAAGGTTTTGGAACAAGCAAAACGCATTTCCAAACGTTTGAAGCATAATTACATTGGAACGGAGCATTTATTATTGGCACTGTTAAAAGTGCGTAATTCTGTTGCCTCTAAAGTCCTTGAAAATGAGGGGGTAGATGAAGCACATGTGATGCAGTTAATCACAGATTTGATTGCTCCATCCAGTGGAGTTTCTTTATTAGAACAAGATGGAGAGACTCCAAAGTATCGTCATACACTGGAACAGTCTGCCAAAGAGGCAGGCTACAGTCGCTCTAAAGAAATTGGTACAGAGCATATCCTATTAGCTTTGCTTCGACTAAGTGATTGCGCTGCATCACGTTTGCTGACGTCATTAGATGTTAACTTGCAGAAGCTCTACGGTGAGATTGTGACCGCTATGGGCAAGCAAGGAGAGTATTATCGTGAAGAGATGATGCGACTGAATCGTAAGGGTTCTCATGGCGGAGCAAGCGACACACCGTTTTTGAATCAGTATTCCCGTGATTTAACTGAATTAGCTGCAGAAGGCAAACTGGATCCTATTGTTGGAAGAGAGAATGAAATCCAGCGTGTGATTCAGATCCTTAGTCGACGTGGTAAGAATAATCCATGTCTAATTGGTGAACCTGGCGTCGGTAAGACTGCAATCGTTGAAGGGTTATCCCAGCGCATTCAGTCCGGTGTAGTCCCAGACTCTGTCAAGGATAAGAAGGTTCTTACGCTTGATTTGTCTGGAATGGTTGCTGGTTCCAAATACCGTGGTGAATTTGAAGAACGAATCAAAAATGTCATTGCTGAAGTGACAGCTGCTGGCAATATTCTTCTGTTTATTGACGAGATTCATACTTTGATTGGTGCCGGTGGCGCAGAGGGTGCCATTGATGCAGCCAATATTCTTAAGCCGGCAATGGCACGTGGCGATATTCAGATTATTGGTGCTACAACAGTGACTGAGTATCGTAAATACATCGAGAAGGATGCAGCCTTGGAACGACGATTCCAACCGGTCATGGTTGAAGAACCGACTGTTACGGAAACTAAGGACATTTTACATGGAATCCGCAAGCAGTATGAGGAACATCATGGGGTAACTATTTCTGATGATGCAGTAAATGCTTGTGTGGAATTATCCGAACGTTATATCAGTGATCGCTTTTTGCCGGATAAGGCAATTGATTTAATGGATGAGGCTGCGGCACGATTGCGGTTGATGTCAGTGAAAGCTCCAGAGGAGATCTATCGTTTAGAGAATAGTTATCATTCCTTGAGTGAGCAGCTCGAAGACGCAATTCGTAGTCAGAATCTTGCAGAAGCCTCCATCATTAAGCGTGAGCGTGAGGCCTGTGCAGATCAGGTTGCGAAGTTACGCAAGAAGTACGAACGTGCCAAATTACGTAAGAAATTAGTCCTTTCTGAGGATGATGTTGCTGATGTTGTATCTTTGTGGACCAAGATTCCTGTTTCCAAGCTGAATGAATCGGAATCTGTCAAGTTACGTAATCTTGAGAAGACGTTGCATAAGCGTGTTATTGGACAGGAAGAAGCAGTGAATGCTGTTGCCAAAGCAGTTCGTCGAGGCCGCGTTGGACTTAAGGAACCGGGACGTCCAATTGGATCATTCCTGTTTTTGGGCCCTACCGGTGTTGGTAAGACAGAGATTTCCAAGGCATTAGCAGAGGCTGTATTCGGAAGTGAAGATAGCATGATTCGTGTTGATATGACAGAGTACATGGAGAAGCACAGTGTCTCTAAGATGATTGGTTCACCGCCTGGATATGTTGGATACGAAGAGGGCGGTCAGTTATCCGAGAAGGTTCGTCGCAATCCTTATTCGGTTATTCTTTTTGATGAGATTGAAAAGGCTCATGCTGATGTTTTCAATGTCCTTTTGCAGGTTTTAGATGATGGACATATTACAGATGCTCAGGGGCGTAAGGTTGATTTTAAGAATACCATTATCATCATGACATCGAATGCCGGTGCACGTGAGATTATGGAACCGAAGAAGCTTGGCTTTGCACCGGAGGAGAATGAGAAAGCAGATCATGAACGCATGCGCTCTCGCGTAATGGATGAATTGCAGCATATTTTCAAGCCGGAATTCTTGAATCGTATTGATGAAACCATAGTGTTCCGTGCTTTGAATAAGGATGATATGAAGCAAATTGTATCCATTATGACGAAGTCTTTGGTGGATCGATGCTCCTCACAGATGAATATTACGTTGAAGCTTAGAGACAATGTGAAGAAATACATCGTGGACAAGGCATATGATCCGAAGTTTGGCGCGCGCCCGTTACGTCGCAAGATTCAAACGGATTTGGAGGATGTTTTGTCGGAGGAGATTCTTAGTCATCATATTTCCAGTGGTGATACTGTTATTGCGTCTGTGAAGAATGACAAGATTGCTTTCGAAGTAGATAAGCCGGTTGTTAAGAAGACTGCGGCCAAGAAAACAACTAAGAAAACTACGGCAAAGAAGCCGGTGAAAACAACCACAAGAACTACCAAGAGAACTACGACACGTAAGAAATCTTAAATATTTATTAAATCGGAGTTCTTCTCTAGTATTTTCAAAAAGCGTA
>JAILCW010000157.1 GCA_024690265.1 Lachnospiraceae bacterium
CGGCCGGGTCGCCCCAAGCCTAACCTGCTATGAAACAATTTAGAATTTTAATGCATTCTCCGGATTCCACAGACGATCATACTTGAATCCGGTAACCTTCTCGCAGATAGCGATTTCCTCCGGCGATGCAACAGAATCGTCCTCACCCTTGCGACGTGCAATCTCCTTCTTGATCACATCATACTCCGGCTTATTCATCGGGAAGAATACGGCAAAAATAATTGCCAGCACCATCAGAATGATTGGCAGCCATACATATAACTGCGTGATACCCATCTGGGTAGATGCGGCCTGACGAAGCTTTGCAGAAGCTAAGCTCTCATCGTATCCAATCAGGGTCAGGCAGATACCAATGATGGTAGAGCTTAAGCCCGTAGCAATCTTGCGAATAAAGGTCGCCATTCCGGATACGGTAGCCGGACGACTCATGGATGTAATCAGCTCATCCACATCTACCATATCTGACAGGATTGCATAGATACTGATGGCAGAAGCCGCCATGCCAAGTCCAATAATAAAGGACAGAATCAAGATGATTACAAATGGTGCTCCTTCGTAGGATACAAATAAAAGTGCAATGGTTGCAATGATACGAACCGGGAAGCCCACTAAAATCGGGAACTTCTTGGACGTATGCATCAGGACGATAGAGAACATAATTGTTCCAACAAACTGTGCCAACAACAGAACGCCCATCATAATAGTAAAACGTCCGCCGCTGTATGCATTCAACACATCATCTACATAGTAAACAGCCAATCCCGTTACAAAGTCCGCTGCACCCTGACCTGCCAGGAAAATACAGATAAACAGCTTAAAAGAAAAGCTCTTGTAAACGGTAAAGGACTGAACCAAGCTCTTCTTCAGCGGGACCTTCACGGGCTCTTTCTGCTTCTCCCAAGTTCCACAGAATGTAAGCAAAATTGCCACCAAAAAAATCACAGAGAAGATAACCGCTACTGTCAGATACTGTCTGGAATTAGTATTGTCCTTGATGATAATGGTTGGAATCAATCCGGCGATAATAGCGCCCATACTGGAGAATACGGTACGAACACCGGAGAATCCTGCACGCTTGGTGTAATCATCTACCATATCCGGAAGCAATCCGTTATAAGGCACCATAACAATGGTAAATCCCGTAGAGAATAGTACATACATTGCCACATAGAACGCGTACTGTCCGCCCACACTGGTGATGCCTGCATTGGTCCACAATAGCAGGAAGGTAATGGCGGAAATGATACTGCCCACCAGGATATAGAATCGCTTTGCTCCAAACTTGGAACTGGTACGATCCACGATGTTACCCATGACCGGATCTGTTACGGCATCCCACACCTTACCAATCAACGGAATGGTTCCTGCCAGTGCCGGAGACATACCCAGCGCCTTGGTCAAAAATACTGTAAAAAATGTGCTAATTACAACAAATGCACCACCGCCATATACATCAGCAAGGCCATAAGAGCACTTGGCTAAAAAAGAATCTTCACGCTTGTTATTCATTTGTTCATCCCCCACTATTTGGTAATCTCCATCAGTTCATCAAAACAGGACGACGTCCGTCTTACAAATACCGGTGGGCAACCAATGGCAGCTTCCACCTGATACGTTCCTCCTGTATAACACTGCTTGGTAAATAGGTGTACCCATTCATCCCGAGGTAAGGTCACCTCTCGGGCACATGTCCCCGCCTCTAATACCGGCGCCACCAAGATATCTCTACCCAAGAGATATTCCGTCTTGGTGGTATAAGCCCATGGCTCTTCGTAATGATAAAATACCGGTCGCATCACCGGTGTCCCCACCGTAATCTGCTCATCTACCAATCGACGCAAGTAGGTTCCCAGCGCCGCATGCCATCTGGTACAACGAGCAGTATGTTGTAGTAATTTCTCATCCTCATCGTACTGTACGTTGTTCCCAGGCTGATTGCCCTCATGGAAGCGATACAGTGGAGAGAATACATTCATCTCCTCCCACCGCATGAGAAGCTCCTTAGAACGACGCATATGCATCACCGTGGTGTAACCTCCCACATCGGAATGGGTAATGCCATAACCGGACATTGCAAGCGATAAGGTTGCAGGAATCACTGATGGCAATCCATCATCCACTGACCAGTCTACATGCTGATCCCCTGTCCACATCATGGCAGAGTCTGCTACTGTTCCGGTGTACCCTGCTCTGGTGAAGAAGAATACTTCGTCCTCCACCCCACATTCTTCAATGGCCTCTCGGTTCATACGAGCCCAGATTGCCGGCCACTGATTATGTAGCACCTTGGCATCTCCGTGGAATAGAACTGCATCCTCCGGCAAGTATTCGCCAAAGTCTGCCATCCAGCCACCAAGACCGATGCCAATCATGTTGTCCTTGATTAAGTTCTTGTACCATTCATAGGCTGCCGGATTGGTAAAGTCCACCATAGCTGCCGGGAAGGTAGTGATGGTAACCAGATAATCTTTGCCATCTTTGTCCTTCACGCAGTAGCCCTTGGCTGCAGCTTCTTGGTAGATATCCTTTTCCAGAGCAATGAATGGATTGATATAGCCAAGGAAGTGAATCCCTCTGGCCTTCCATTCCTGAATCTTCTCCGGAAGATTCGGGTATTGCCTATCATTGTAACGCCAGTTCCACATGACCTGATAGCCAAATCCGGTACAGCGGCACCCACACCAATCCTGACACCAGACGCCAACCACCTTGGCACCCGCCGCCTCAAGGGCATCCAGCTTGCGGTCAATATTACCGCATCCGTCAAAGCCTTCGCGCACCTTGTCGCCATCCTTGACCCAGTCCTGCATGGCAATGATACCACCATCATAAATCCAGTCCGGAAGCTTGCGCTGTCGTCCCAGGCGCGCAGTTAACTTCTGTGATAACTCCGGATAACTCTTGGCCTGCTCATAGTAGAGTCTCGGTGCTTCCTGGGTATAGATGGTAATCTGTCCCGGCTTGGAAAAATCAAACTCGCCATAAGCATTCATATCCACATGGACGTAGTACTTGTCACTGGAAGTGAAGGTCGGCTGTACATAATAGGACTCGTACTTGGAAAAAGGAAGTACCTTCTTCGGACGCGGTCCTCGCAGCTTCTCCTTGATCAACTTTTTGGAGATACGGGCTGCATTCTGATGCTCCGCCACCCAGATACGAACCAACTGGCCCTGCAAATCCAATTCCGAATAAGTCTCCCCACAGCCATAGATGTGCTCCGCCGGATTGGACTCCAAGGTAAGCCAGTAACGATTCACTGCCGTTGCTGCCCCCGCCTCCGATAATAGTTCCATGGATAGTTGCTCATTAACCACTTGGAATGTTAAGTGAAAGGTCTCTCCGATTCGATCACAAACATAGATCAGTTCATATCCATCCGATGTCTCACGACGCTCCACATACCTACAAGCCTCCTTCCAGAGAAACTTCTGTTTGTACTTGAAGCTGCCGCGCTTCATGGTAAAAAGATTCTCTCCGACGCCAACTGTCAGAGTTATATGCTCGAAATTAATAATAATGCCCCCTGTCTATCCCCAAATAAAAAATAGAGAGAATTAATTAACATCGTTAACTAATTCTCTCTCATTTTACAGAATCCAATGGAAATCTTCTATTGTGATAAATATAAAATTTCGAAGCTTCAAATTGTGCAAAACGCGGAGCACCGAAATGCCCCGCGTTTTTGAAGAAGTTTTATTGAATAGTTGTGTACATGAAGTACTTGTAGCCAAGTGGGTTAGAGAAGAATCCCTGTACAGAATCATCAATCATGTAGATATCTGTGTAGAAGTACAATGGGCAAATGCATCCAGTACTCATTAAGAGATCTTCTGCCTTGTGCATCAATGCATAACGGGTATCGTTGTCCGTGCAGCTCTTGATGTCTGCGATTACAACATCATAGGTCTCAGCCCATGTTCCGTTCTCAACCTTGGTCTCATATCCAAGATCAGTAAGGTCAACGCTGTAAGCTGCAACGCCTTCATGTGCGCCCTTGCCGAACTGAACATCGTTATTACCGGATGCGGTAGTCCACATATCAAGGAAGCAGATAGGATCGTTGTAGTCTGCTAACCAACCATTACGTGCGATGGAGTAATCACCAGCCTTACGTGTCTCAAGGAAGGTGTTCCACTCCTGGTTCTCAAGCTGCATATTGATACCGATTGCTGCAAGCGCACTCTGTAAGTACTCACCGATTGCCTTGTGGCCTTCAGAAGTATTGTAAAGGTAAGTCATGCTTGGGAAGTCAGTGAACTTTCCGGATGCCTCATCATAAGTGTAGTACTTCTTCAAGGTCTCTACTGCAGAATCAAAGTTAGACTGAAGAGAATCCTTGTCTACTGCGTAGTAGCCGCCCTTGCCGCCATTTGCGTTCTCATAGAACTGACTTCCATCGCCATCGGTAAGACCCATAGCTACGAAAGAAGCTGCAGGAACCTGACCAGCCTGGCCGATTTCTTCTACGATGTAGTTACGATCAAATAACAAGGATACTGCGTTACGGATTTCTGCACGAGCGTCCTCAGCTTCCTTTCCGGAAAGTCCGCTTCCTGCAGGAAGGATGTCTTCGTTAACGTTCCAGCATACATAGTAGGTACCTAACTGACCAGCTACAACGAACTCGGTTGGGTAGGATTCCTTTAATGCTGCAATTTCATTGGTAGGAACGTCATCGATCATCTGCCAGCTGCCGTTCTCGAAGTTGGTCAACATGTTGTTGGCATCATCGGAAAGGTAGAAGTTAATCTCTGGCATTGTAATGGTGCCAGCATCAACAAAGTTATCATTCTTAGTTAAGGTGATAACAGAGTTGTGGCTCCAAGAAGTCATAGTGTAAGGACCATTGTTAACATAGGTAGAAGGATCAGTTGCCCAGCTCTCGTTTGCAACAACATCTTCTCTTACAGGGAAGTAGGTTGGGAAAGCAAGAAGCTCATTCCAGTAAGCAACGGAATTCTTCAAAGTAACAACGATTGTCTTGTCATCAGTTGCCTCGATGTTCATGGAGTCAGCCTCACCAGCTGCTACTTCATCGTATCCATCGACAACTTCGAACATATAACCATAATCAGCTGCCAAATCAGCAGAAGCTGCACGGTTCCAAGCAAATACAAAGTCGTTGGCGGTTACAGGCTGTCCGTCAGACCACTTCATACCATCACGTAAGGTGTATGTATAAGTAACGGTACCGTCCTCATTTACAACACCTTCTGGAAGCTCAGTTGCTGCATCAGCAACAAGCTCTAAGGTTCCATCAGATTTCTGCTCCCACTTTGCAAGACCAGAGAACAGATGAACTAACATGGTTGCACCATCTACTGCACTGTTCAAAGCCGGATCCAAGGATGCAGGCTCAGATGCAATAGAGACATTCAATACGTTTGCGTCTACGGATGCAGTATCTGTTGTTGCTGCACCAGCATCGCCTGTAGCAGAGTTATCGCTACCTGTTTTTGCGGAATCGCCACAAGCAACCATGGACATTGTCATAGCTGCTGCAAGCACAATTGCTAAAAACTTTTTCATAATAAGTAATCTCCCTTCTTATAAGTAATTTATTTCAACGCGACTCCCCTCACATGCCTGTCTTGTGTGTGAATGCGTTAAAACCTTTGTTTCTTTTTCCTTTTACGGAGTAATCTTTTCTTCTTCGGACTAACTATTAATTTCCTTTGCTCTATGACAAGCAACAAAACGTCCTTTTTCAATTTCCTCAAATACCGGTACAGCTTCCTTACACAGGTCTGTCGCGTATGGACATCTGGTATGGAACGGACATCCGGATGGTGTATTCAGCGGAGAAGGAATCTCACCGGTAAGTGAAATTCGCTTGTTGGCCTTAGCCACCTTCGGGTCCGGAACCGGAACTGCGGAAATCAATGCTTTGGTATATGGATGCAATGGGCGCTCATAGATGGCATCGGCATCTGCCAACTCCACCATGTGCCCCAAATACATAACCGCTATACGATCGGAAATATGACGAACAACCAGCAAATCATGAGCGATGAACAAATAGGTGAGGTTCATCTTCTCCTGCAATTCGTCAAACATGTTGATTACCTGAGCCTGAATGGATACATCCAATGCAGATACCGGCTCATCACATACAATAAAGTCCGGACGAACTGCAAGGGCTCTTGCAATACCAACACGCTGACGCTGTCCGCCGGAGAACTCATGTGCATAACGTGCTGCATGTTCAGAGTTCAATCCAACATGTTCCATCAAGCTAAGAATACGCTCTCTGCGCTCTTCCTGGGAGGAATACATTTTGTGGATGTCCAGTGGTTCGCCAATAATGTCAGCAACTGTCATACGTGGATCCAGGGAGGAATATGGATCCTGGAATACCATGGTTGCCTTTTTACGGAATTCACGAATGTCGCTCTTGGTTGCAATCTTCTTGCCGCGGTAGATAATCTCACCGGCAGTTGGCTTGTATAAGTGAAGAATGGAACGACCTGCGGTGGTCTTACCGCATCCGGACTCACCAACCAGACCTAAAGTCTCGCCTTCACGGATGGAGAACGAAATATCATCCACCGCCTTTAATGGCTTCGTCTGGAAAAATCCGGTGTTAATATCAAAATACTGTTTAAGGTGCTTTACCTCGATGAGGGGCTGCTCCTGATTGTTCATCTCATTACTCATGGCTGTATCCCCTCTCTTCTCTCTCTGTTTCACTCATTGCAGCAGTCAACTGATCCAAAGTTCCTTTCTCTGCTGCTTCCTTAACATTCATCCAGCACGCAGACTGGTGAAACTCATTAATCTGAATACGTTCGCACTTCTTGGTCAGACAAATCTTCATTGCATTGTCGCAACGAGGAGCAAATGGGCAACCGGCCGGCATATTCAATAAGTCGATTGGTGTACCGGTAATCGGCTGTAACTTCTCGCCGTTATTGTCTGTGGTCGGGATGGAACGCATCAATCCCTTGGTGTACTCATGACGAGGATTGTAGAAAATCTCTTCCTCAGTACCCTGTTCACAAATGGAACCGGCGTACATAACGATAACCTCATCACACATCTGAGCAACAACGCCCAAGTCATGGGTAATCATGATAATTGCCATACCCATCTTCTTCTGGATGTCCTTCATCAACTCCAGGATACCTGCCTGAATGGTAACATCCAATGCGGTGGTCGGCTCATCCGCAATCAGGATGTCCGGCTCACAAGCCAGCGCCATAGCAATCATTACACGCTGTCTCATACCACCGGAGAACTCGTAAGGATACTGATGCATACGCTTTTCCGGTTCATTAACATTAACCAGCTTCAACATCTCGATGGCACGCTCTCTCGCCTGCTCACGGTTTCGATCTGTATGAAGCATGATTGCTTCCATTAACTGCTTACCAACGGTATAGGTTGGGTTCAAGGAGGTCATTGGATCCTGGAAAATAATGGAAATCTTGTTTCCGCGAATATCCTTCATAACCTTCTCTCCTGCTCCTACCAATTCCTGTCCATCATACTTGATGGAACCGGAAACAATCTTACCGGTAGGTGCAAGAATCTGCATCACGGAGTAGGCGGTTACGGACTTACCGGATCCGGACTCACCTACGATGCCAAGTACATTGCCATAATCTAAGTCAAAGGACACGCCATTGACTGCTTTTACCTCGCCTGCATCTGTAAAGAAGGAGGTGTGTAAATCTTTTACTTCTAGTAATGCCATTGCTCTTCTCCTCCTAACTATTCAACTTCGGATCAAATGCATCTCTAAGTCCGTCACCGAACAAGTTCAGAGACAAAACAATCAAAGAGATTACAATTGCCGGAATAACTAATCGATAAGGATAAGAAGCAAGTCCGTTTAGTGCATCAGATGCCAAAGAACCAAGGGATGGCATCGGGGCGTTAACACCCAGTCCAAGGAAGGACAGGTAGCTCTCGGTAAAAATCGCACTTGGAATCTGTAATGCCGTAGAAATAACGATGACGGAAATACAGTTTGGAATCAAATGCTTACGAATAACACGGCTTCCCTTTGCACCGGCGGTCTGAGCTGCCAATACATACTCCTGTTCTCGCAAGGAGAGAATCTGTCCACGTACCAAACGGGACATACCAACCCAATACAAAAGTGCAAAGATAACGAACAAGGAAATAATGTTACTTCCGATGGCTGCAAGAGCTGTTCCTTCAATGGCCGGAGCCAATCTTTGGCGAAGCACTGCTGCCAACAAAATAACCATCAACATGTCCGGTAGGGAGTAAATAATATCAACGATTCGCATGATGATAATATCTACCACTCCTCCACAGTATCCGGAAATGGATCCTACGATAATACCGATTACCAACACAATAATGCTGGCGAAGAATCCAACTGCCAGGGAAATTCTTGTTCCATATACAACACGGATGAAGTAATCACGGCCCTGTGAATCGGTACCAAACAAATGTGGGAACACCTTGCCGCCCTCATCAATGATTGCCTGTTCGGATGTGGAATACTCCATTGGATGCAAGTTATTAAAGGAAGCATCCATAGGCTTTCCGGGCTGCATTCCAAGCATGGTCTCATATTTATAAGGCCAAAACAATGGAACGAAAATAGCCATCAATGTAATGATCAAAATAATAATCATACTAACCATGGCAACTTTGTTCTTACGTAAGCGACCCACACCATCCTGAAAGAAGGTAGTAGATGGTCGCATAGTTACCATATACTCTTTTTCTGCATCAGTCGCAGGAATAAAATCATCCAGATTTACCTGCAAGCTCAAGCGTTTAATATTTGTATTATCCATTGGTAAATCTCCTTTATTCCAGGTTAATTCTCGGGTCTACAATCTTGTACAAGATATCGCTGACCAAATTCATGATTACAATCAAAGTTGCCAATACGATGGTAGTTCCCATAATCAGCATGTAATCACGATTGATGATACTCTGAACGAAGGCACGTCCGATACCGGGTACTGCAAAAATCTGCTCCACAACCAAAGAACCGGTAACGATGTATGCCAACATCGGTCCAAAGTATGTAATGACCGGAATTAAGGCATTTTTCAATGCATGGCCAAAAATGATTTTCCAACCGGTAACACCCTTCGCCTTGGCGGTACGGATGTAATCCTGTCCTAATACGTCCAGCATGGAAGATCTGGTCAATCGCGTGATATAAGACATCGGATAAAGCATCAAAGTAATAATAGGCAGAACCAAACCACCCTTGGTCGCACCGTTTGCAGGAAACCATTGCAAGTTAATGGTGAACTCTACCAATAACAAGGATCCCATAATAAAGGATGGCATAGATACGAATGCCGTTGTGATAATCATAATGATACGGTCCAGAATGGTATTTCTACGAAGTGCTGCTACGGAGCCAAGCACTACGCCAAAAACCAATGCTAATACTGCTGCAACAATACCCAAACGTGCAGATACAGATAAGCCGTCAGTAATAATGTCGATGACCATACGACCTCTCTGCTTCAGGGAAGGACCAAATCGGAACTGTACAACATCAGTCAAATAGGTGGTGTACTGCACCATCAGTGGCTTGTCCAATCCGTATTTTGCCTCCATCGCGGCTTGTGCAGCTGGGGATACCGCCTTTTCCGATAAGAATGGACCACCCGGAACGGCGTGCATGATAAAGAAGGTTAGGGTTATAACAACCCATACTGTGAATACTCCTAAAACAAGTCTTTTTAGGATGTATTTGAGAGTTTTTGGATTCAATTTACTGCATCTCCTTTTTCCTTTTCTTTCCAACTTGTTAAGATTATAGCTTTTGTCTGTATACAAGTAAACAACTGTTGAATAAAGTACACAATTATTCTTTTTAGTCAATCTATAGTTGATTAATTTTCACCTATATTTATTTTAGTATCACAAAACTAAATTAATGTGCTAAAGTGATAAATCAAAAAGCAGGGTTCCCGTACGAATACGAGAACCCCATTGTTCTACTCTCTATTGGATTAATAAAGCATTACTCATCTTTGAAGAACTTCATCTCTTTATTCAGATGATCGGAAATTTCCTTCAAGCTATTAGCCGAAGCAGCTAAGATATTAACCGTTGCGGATAGTTCCTGCATGGATGCACCGGTCTCTTCGGAGGACGCTGCATTCTCCTCAGAGATTGCGGACAATGCACTAATGACATCCACAACTTCGTTCTTAGAAGACTCACAGGTGTTGGCACCATCAGAAATGGTCTGAACACCACCAACGGTGCTTCCAATATCTTCTAACATACCATTGACTGCCTTCAAGGTCTCGCCCAATGCAACCTGTTGTTCCGTATTACCTTGCTTAACCTGTTCAGCCGCAGCAACTGCTGCCTTGGACTGCTGTAACAAGGAATCCATCTCGATACGGATCTCATCTGCCATGACTCTAGAGTCATCTGCTAACTTGCCAATCTCTTCTGCTACTACTGCGAATCCTCGTCCTGCCTCACCGGCACGAGCAGCCTCAATAGAAGCATTCAAGGATAACAGATTGGTCTGAGTTGCAATAGAGGTAATACCCTCAACCTTCTCGCTGATATTATTAACGGCATTCTGTGTTGCATGAATGGTATTCGCGATATCATCAATCTTGTTTGTCATTTCAACAGAAGATGCCTGCAAGTCTGTCAGGGACTTGCTGGATACTTCGGATGCCGTCTTCATCTTGCCAGCCAAATCCGTCAAGCTAACAGAGGATGACTGAACATCTTCTACAGCATCGCCAATACGGCCAACGTTGACCTGAGCATTCTGAATCTCTTCTGCCTGCTGAGATGCGCCGGATGCAATATCCTGAACTGCATTGGATACATCGTCCGCCGTTGCAGAAATCTGATTTGCCATCTCGGATAATTCATCTGATGATGAGCCAACATTGGTTGCAGATTTCTTAATGTTACCAACAATTGTGCTCAGCTTATCAATCAAGGAATTGGTCGCCTGGGAGATCTTACCAAATTCATCTTTGCGCTTATCATGCTTTTGAACAACTAGGAATCGTCCATCCGCCAAAGCTGACAGCGATTCTCCTACAGCAATGATTGGTTCGGTAAAGCTCTTTGCCATCAAGAACGCAATAACAAGAGCAATTGCCAGTAGAACTATACCAGCCAAAACAACCATCATAGCTGCTCTTCTTGCAGATGCCATAATCTCTGCTTCTTGAGCAGAAACCGCGACAGAATAACCGGTAATCGGTTCACGAATCCAGGAAGTATAGGTTAGTTTTCCGCTATACACCTGTGTAAACATACCGCTACTCTCAGAAGAAGTAACAAAGTCATAGGAACTTAAATCATACTCATCTTCCGGAGTTAATTCGAACTGCGCATGCGCTGCCATCATACCTGCTTTATCAGCAATGTAACCATCACTAATATTCTGTGCTAAGAACTCATGTAAAAGGTTTAAATCAAAGCTTCGCTGAATGGTTCCAACAATCTTCCCATTCGAATCAAAAATCGGAACACAAATAATGGTAATACGGTTACCGTTAGACTTGCTGACAACGACATTGGATACTGCCGGCTGTCCAGTAGATATAGCCTGCTGGAAATAATCGCGATCAGAAATATTTGCCAACTCGGAACGATCGGCTCGGAGCAACTGCTCACCGCTGGCTTTGGTCAGAATGACTGAAACGTTACCATCATTAATCTTTTCATTGATGGCATCCATGTGTGCCAACATAACATCATCTGGAATTGGCTTCTCTTCAGCGTCAAGCGTCATCATGTAATTGACAGCACTCGGAGAAGTTGCAAATGTCTCCAGCGCAATCAGGTTCTCAGTTACAACAGAAGCAAAACTTGCCTCCGTATACTGAGCTCTTGCCTTCAAAAGGTCAAGTGCATCAGACTTTGCTTTTTGGGTAGAGGTATTGTAACTAATTACAATAGCAATCAGAAGTGGAACCGCTACAACCAAAGCCATAATCAATATGAGTTTGGTCTTCACACTATCCTTTACTGCGACAACATTGGATCCTTGAGCTTTTTGTTTCTTCTTTGACATAAATAGCCTCCCACAATGCGGTCCCCCAACCAGATTGATAAGATTCAATTGCAAGTATAATTATAATGGTAATTCCAACAATTCGCAACAATTTGTCTGATTGCAGTCACTCATCTTATCTTTTTTCAGATTGTTCCATTCTATAAAAGAGAACCCGGAAAACATATCCCGGGTTCTAGTATAGTCCTAACTAAATCTGGCTAAATTTCTCTACTTCTGTATTTAATGCATCTACGGTCTGACTGTTGTTGTTGGACTGGCTGGCAATCTCCGATACAGACAAATGTAAGGTGTTCATATCTTCCGTAGACTTCACAAGGGAAGAAGCACTATTCTCTGCTGCAACGCTAATCTCAGTGATGCCATCAGACAGGGACTCCGTCAATTCCTGCATCTTCTGAGCGCTGGAAGCAAATCCGGACAGCAAACGATCGATGTCCGCAATTCCATCCTTATTCTCAATAGCATTCACAACAAACTTGTCATAGTCTGTCAAAATAGTAGATGTAATGTACTCCAACAATTCATTGGCATTGGCAACCAACTCATGAACTGCATCCAATACTACAGTATTGGTGGTCTGAATGTTGTTCGCAATATTCTTAGTATCTTCTGCCAAGCTCTGAATCTCCGTAGCAACTACGGCAAATCCACGACCGGCATCACCGGCACGCGCCGCCTCGATGGAAGCATTCAATGCTAACAGGTTAGTCTGAGCAGAAATATTAAGGATATTATCCGTAAGCTCTCTGATCTGCTCAACAGACTTGCTCTTCT
The DNA here is from genome assembly GCA_024690265.1 of Lachnospiraceae bacterium. GTDB lineage: Bacteria > Bacillota > Clostridia > Lachnospirales > Lachnospiraceae > XBD2001. The sequence goes on from JAILCW010000157.1 coordinate 12,788, forward strand.
CGATAGACTCTTCCATACGGGTACTGATATCCTCAATCATGTTCTGGGTATTGGACTTGTTGGTCTCTGAGGTATCACGGGCATCCTCGGCATGCTCTAAAAGCACTTTGACGCGAGAAGCATTCTCTTCGGATTCATTCTTAATCTGATTGGCAGCATCCAAAATATCAGTTGTGGATGCATCGATATTCTGCAGCGTTGCGGTAATCTCTTCCATGTTGGCTGAGACTTCGCTCAGTCCCTCAAATACAGACTGGGAAATGGTCTCGCAACTGCTGATGTTATCGTCCATCTTAAGGGTTGCACCATGAATATCGTTGGAACCGGACTTGATAGTCTGGATTACGCCCTGCAACTGTTCCATAAAGGTATTGATGCCAAGACCAATCTGTCCAATTTCATCATTACGCTGATAGGTTACTCTGGCCGTCAGATTACCGTTACCTGCCTCCAAATCAGAAATAATAACTGCTAATTGTTTCTGCATACGGGTTAACGGACGAACGATAGTGCGAATACAAATCAATATTGCCATAATCATGGCAACCACAAATACCCCTGCCATAACAAAGGTGATTAACGTAGCACGCTTTACGCGAGACTGAACCAATGCAGATTCATGGTTAATTAACTTGGTCTGTGTCTCAGAGAAAGATGTCTTCTTCTCATCCAACATACCCTTAACACTTTCCAAGGTATGATAATCCATCTGAATCTCGGTCATCTCATTGTGGCTCATAGCTTCTGCCACGGAATTGGCTTTCTCAATATATGACTGAATCTGTTCATAATACGGAGCATATGCGTTAGATAATGTGTTGTTCATCTCTGCCTTGGAGAACTTGGCAACATCCTCATCCATAATAGCAGCCTGCTCTTCGATTCGAACAATTGCTTCCTTTGTTTTGTTGGTAAGTTCCTGTGAACTGTTTCCTTTGACCATGGAATTCAACACGCAGTTATCGATGATTGCCATATCCTGTTCCATCTGATTCTGCGCAGATAAAAGAGAAATGGTATGGTCAGAAATCAACGTAGTAGACAGTTCCACCTGATCGTTGGTTACACCACTCATGCCGGCATTCACTCCGAAAATAACCAGCAAAAGTAAGAGCACAGACAATAAGCGCCCTTTGATTGAAGTTTTAACTTTCTTTTTCATAGTTTCCTCCTGTTTTCCCCAAAATAAGCTTCATTATATCCGATGTTTACGCAAAAAAGAACCGCCCAAAGGACAATTGGTATGAATCCAAGGACGGTTCGTAGTTTCCATACAAAAATGTTGGAAATCATACTATTTATTTGTGCAAATCATCAGTATATGACTGGACATCCCCAGAAGCTCTCTTACCTCGCAGAAATGCAGGTGATACTTAATAAACGTCTCAAAGTCTTTGCCTTCTAGGCCGAAATCTAAGCGATGCTGAGCCAGTTCAAGCATGCCATCGACGGCCACCTGGGTTTCTATCTGCATTGTTGTTTTTCCAACTAACTTTTCGAACTCCTCCATGGTAAATGCGGTAAAGAGCTGCTCTGGGAAGTGCTTGAAACCGCAGTCGTCCGTGAAGTTCTCTTTGAAGCCCTCCACGAAGTTATTCTTTAGGTAGTTGGTATACATGATGGCGTAGACAGACAGATATGCAATGATGATCGTACCGCCCTGCTTGGTAATACGCTGTGCTTCCCGAAGGGCTGCTAACTGCTCCTCTTCTTCGTACAAGTGGTACATAGGACCAAGAAGCAGGGTAACATCTACACTATGATCTGCAAGCATATCTAAGTGCGTGGCATCCCCTTGAAAACAGCGGATGTTAGAGATTCCTGCGGCGTTCTTCTGGAGTTGTTCAAAGTTACAATCGGTATACTCCACTGCAGTAACGTCATAGCCTTCCTTGGCCAGAGCCACACTATAACGACCGGTACCCGCACCTATTTCTGCAACCTTCATGCCAGGCTTTAAGTAACGGTGGATGTAATTCATGGTAACGATGTACTCCACCTGGCCCTGCTTGTCGCTTTCTAAGCGGCCGTCTTCGTCGTAGTCTGCGTAGAATCCGTTTACTACTTCTTGTCTTGTCATGCTTTTGTCCTCCTTTTGATGCAAAAAATAAAGCCCCATCAGACCCGCGTCTGATGAGGCTTTGAAACCAATAATTGTATCTACACTGACACCCTATGATTCTTCCATCCTCACAAACGCAACACAAATAATCCCCTGATTATTATCCACGGGATTTAAAGATGCGTTGGAATTGTCGAAGAATCTCTTTGTCATCATCTTTTCACACTTTCTGTAAAATGTTGTTGTTACAACAATACTCATTTTCATTTGATGCGTCAAGGAGTTTTAAACGATTTCTGCATTGCGAAGCGTAAAATAGGTGTACTCCCCTTCCTGATAGCTATCGAAAACACCTACCACGCAGACATTTTCTCCATCCGACGGGTAGTCAAATCCATCCGTTAGTTCAAACTCAATGCCCTGGGCGCAACACTTGGTGGCATCCTGCACGATACAACTGTAATATACCTTTCCTGTCGTTTCATCCTTGTACACAGCTGTAATTCCATCCATCTTGATGGTCTTGCCAAGATACTCATCCGGCACCATCAACATATTATAGACTTCCGCATAAACCATAATGGAAGACATGAGCGTTAGATCCACATCCGGAGCCGAGGCTTTCGCCTCCGGCTCCATTCCAAGTGCCTGCTGTAATACAGACAAATTCTTGGTCATGATATCTAAGTAGTTCGCTCCATCTTTTACATCCGCTGCAGTGGTAGACTGCATGGAATCCATAGACAGAATCTGCTGATCCTTGGTCTTGGTGTTTTCCACAATGGTCTCGGCAATTCGATGGTTATCCCCCTCGATGGTCAGTACCGTGGATAAGCCCAGTTCATCCACCTTGGTTGCCAGGAAATTAATGGTTTCAAAGCTCGCTTCTGATTCTGCAGAACACCCAACGAATGCTGCAAAGTACTCTAGGCCATAATCATCTACCATATAGCGGAATGGGAAACGATCACCAAAGAGCACCGTCTTCTGTGATGCCTTAGATACGGCAGCCCCATACTGGGCGTCCAAATCCTGTAGCTGTGCTACATAAGCATCAGCATTGGCCTTATAGGTATCTGCGTTGGCGTTATCAATGGTCTGCATAGCCTCTGAGATGTTAGTTACCAAAGTAGAAGCATTTTTCAGAGAAAGCCATACGTGCTCGTCGTACTCCACTTCCTCTTCTTCCTCGTGATTTTCTCCTTCCTCATGCGCTTCTCCATCCTCCTGGTCATGATCATGCTCGTGTTCCTCGGCCTGCATGCCCTCTACCACCTCTTCTTCCTTGATGGTATCTGACAGTACATCCATGAGGTTAATGGCAACCAGGTTGGTATTTGTTGTATCAGCCAACGCACCCTCTACCCACTCATCGGACTCGCCACCAACATAGATGAACAGATCGCAGGTCTCAATCTTGGCAATATCTTCCACCGTAGGCTGATAGCTATGAAGATCAACGCCATCATCCAGCAACATGGTAACTTCTGCATCCGCGGCCTTGTCACCGAGAATCTGCATCACCCAGTCATACTCCGGAAAAATCGTTGTTACAATCTGCAAGGTATCATCCTTCGCTACCGGAGCAGCCTTTGCATCACTACAAGCAGTCATGCTACCACAAAGCATAACTGCAACAAGAATCATCGATATTAACTTTTTCACTTTCATTTACCTCCGCATATTATGTATTACAAAAACACCATGGGTCACATGGCACATACGAAGGCTTCAATTATTTAGTCGGATTTTCTGGGAACATAAAGTAATTGGTCGAATAAAAAGAATCAGCGCCGCTACTGCTACCGTCGCAACAACTGCCCATGACACCACGGCGGATGACAGGTCATCCACGCCGCCCATCTGATGCAGGGTATTATCGCAGAACTGCATGCATGCGCAAATCGGACAGTCCTCTTCATGACATTCATGACCCAATTCTGCAGTCAAAAAGAAGGCAGAAAACAGCACGACGAATACCATCCATGCGCACAATACGCAGGATGCAACGCGATGGAATTGATTGTTTTTCCAACTCGTAGTCACTGTTTTCTCCCTTCCAAAAATGTCAATTTGAGAACCATTCTCAAATATAGACCTTCCGGGATGGTTTGTCAAATACAAGACACCTAGCGTCCGTATAGAGATAGTGGCAGTTCTAAGCCATGGGCCTCTAGCAGTTCCTCATTGGTCAGGATCTCTCTGGCCTCACCATCTGCAATAATCTCACCGTGGTCGATTAAGATGACTCGGTTGCAGGTATCTAAGATGAAGTCCAGGTCGTGGCTGGCAATCATCTTCAGGTGGTCGAACTCATTCAATACATGAATGAGGTTGCGACGGTTCTTCGGATCTAGGGCCACAGATGGCTCATCCATTAGGATCACATCCGGTGTCATGGACAAGATGGTTGCAATGCTGGCCAACTTTTTCTCACCGCCGGACATCTTATAGATTGGTTTCTTGCGTAGTTGTTCGATGTGGACCTTATCCAATGCCTTATCTACTCTACGCTGCACCTCATCCTCAGGCAGACCGTAGTTACGTGGTGCGAATGCTACATCCTCTTCTACGGTAGTCATGAAAAGCTGAGCGTCAGAGTCCTGGAAGACATAACCAATCTTCTCTCGTACTTTTGCCAAGGTCTCATTGGATAGCGGAATCTCTTCCACGCGAATACTTCCCTCAAAGCGCATGTCCAATCCTACCAAGAGCTTTAGTAAGGTAGACTTTCCGGCACCGTTGGCTCCTACGATTCCAATGGCGTCGTTCTCATGGGCATGGAAGGTGATATCCTTTAGAATCGGTGTATTTTTTTCATAGGCGAAGCTAAGATGCTCCACATCCACATGTATATGACTCATACAAACAGTCCTCCTATCAGCGTAAGTACCGGATAAGTGCGCAGGATGAATAACAGAATCACCCAAAATAGCAGGTAGATGACATCTCCTGCCGATTGTCGCTTGGGCTTGCCCTGAGGGAATTCTCCGTTGAAGCCTCTTAGCAACATGCTCTCATAGAGATCATCTGCCCGGTCCATGGTGCGAAGCAGCAATTGTCCCACCAACGGTCCCCAAGCCTTGTAATGAATCCCCTTCTGCCCCGGGGCGCGAAGTGCGTAGGCTTGAGTGATTCTCTTGGTCTCAGCCAGAAGCACCGTGATATAGCGATAGATTAGAAGAATCTGGGTTACGATCATTTTCGGCACGTGAAGTAGTCGAAGGGCGTAACAGATGCCTTCAATGCTTGTAGTTGCAATCAGAATATAGGTTGCAAACACCGTAAGTATTCCTTTTAACATGAGGGTAATCATGGACACAACACCGCCCCAGATGGCAACGCCACCGACGTAACCTACAACGGTATGGTCAAAGATTGGGTTAAACACACCCACGATGCACACCACCGGAAGGACTACCCGTAGGCGATGCAGGGCATCTCGCAGGGATAACTCTCCGATAATAAAGCATGCTACCGGATATATGAACATAGCAAGAAGTCCTTCCACATCGTACCTATGGAAGGACACTGCTAATGTTATATAGTAGAGGTTTAGCAAGAGCTTGACCAATGGATGAATGTGGTTCATCCAGCGGTCTTCCTTTGCCAAAGAATCTATCTTTTGTATCTCGTAAATTGCTTGATTGATTCTACTCATTTACTGCTTCTTTTTTACTGTTCTTAAAGAACTTGAACAAGTAAGAAGCGCCTACACAAACACCAACTACGATCAATGCTCCAACCAATCCGGAAACGGTGGTTCCTGCTGCAGACTCGCTGCCCGGGAATGCGTAATCCGGTAAGAAAGATGTCTTGTCCTGGATGCTTGCGAATACATCATATGCACCGCCGGCTGCTTCTAACTCAGTATCTCCTGTAATTCTTGCTATGGACCATTCTAACCCATCCGGGAAGGAAGATGCAAACAAGGAAAGGATTCCGCCGATTGCAGCTGCAAGAACGCCAAGAACAACCAAAGTATTCTTGAAGGTCAACTTGCCTTCTGCTGTTCCTTCGGTACCCCATAACAACTCTGGACGAGCCTCATGGATGAATACTAATACTGCAGAAGTGATTAAGCCTTCTACTGCACCAATTGCCAAATGGATTGGCTGCATGGTCATTACAAATACAGAGAATGGAAGCTCTGTCACACCGGAGATCAAGGTCTCTAAGCATACAGAGAATGCTCCAAGCTGTAAGGTCAAGATACATCCAAGCATGGAGGCAAGAATGATTTTGCCCTTGGATGCGCCCTTCTTCATAATCGGACGCCAGATTAGGAGCGCGCCTACGAAACATCCGTAGAATGCCATATTCCATACGTTACATCCCAGTGCTAAGAGTCCACCATCCGCGAAGAATAAGCACTGTACCAGTAGCACACCTATCATGGTTAAGAATCCTGCATAAGGCCCCAACAAAGCAGACAACATCATACCACCGCAAAGATGTCCGGATGAACCGGTTCCCGGGATGGTGAAGTTAATCATCTGAGTAGCGAATACAAACGCACCCATAACACCCATCAGTGGGATTTTCTTCGTATCATTTTCTAATCTTACTTCCTTCACAGACTTGCCTGCTGCAAGTGTGGAAGCTACATACATCGTACCGGCAACTGCTGGAACGATAAGCGCATCAGCCATATGCATAACTGATATCCTCCTCTAAATCTTATACTCTCTAGTTGATGGCGTTTTGTCACCATTGAGTAGTATAAGGGGCGCGTGTGGGGTCCACAAGCCTCCCGGGGGGATATTTTTTATGGGAAATTTGATGGATTTGCTGCGGATGAGATGGGAAATCTGCTGCCCCAGCTTCGATGGAAGTAGCTGATTAGGTGCCAAGTTCTATGATTTCATATGATATTACCACCCTATAGCATAGGTGGGGTATTGGGCTTTGGTGGTGGATTCTTAGAATCTCGCAAGTACTTGTTGTAAAGAATGATCGTTATAATAACTGAGACTACACATACGATAATTGTGATCGGCGGCAACAGCATGAAAGCAAGTATCATAGTTGCTGGTGCAGGATGACCTAATGCATTTGGATCTGGAATTACCACAGTATCTAAATATGCGCATCCCCAGAAAATTACTACGTCAAGAACGCACTGAATTGGAATCACTAATAGAATATAGAATGCTTCTGATGGCTTGTGCTGCTTCATAGACTTCTCCCCCTATGTCTATATTCTATCCAACACCGTAAGAGAAGTGAAGTAAACTATCAGTTAAAATAAGAGCCCATGACGCCATGTCATGAGCTCTTTTCAGATACTCAACTATAATAAAGTGCCTAGAACTAGCGCTACTACCAGCACCAATACCACCAGCACTGCCACCATCACCCC
>JAILCW010000011.1 GCA_024690265.1 Lachnospiraceae bacterium
CCTCTGGAGACATCCGGGGTTATATGATGAGGAAGATTATCAGCTTTCGGATACGATGCAGCAATATTGGGTGAACTTTGTCAAAACAGGCAATCCTAATGGAGAAGGTCTTCCGGAATGGAAGGCTAGAACAAAAGACCAGTCACAGTTGCTACAGTTGGATACCAACATTCAGATGGTGGACGATCCTAACGAAGCGTTGTATCAGGTGATTGATCAGTATCAGGCAAAACAATAGAAAAGAAACAAGAAAAAGGGACGTCATCTGACGTCCCTTAAGTGGTGTAGTTCGTTGTTTAGATTAGAGAAGCAACGCACTTCTCAACATCCTTCATATCCATGGTAGGCTCAAAACGAGCAACTACATTACCCTGACGATCAATGATGAACTTGGTGAAGTTCCACTTGATCTCCGGATTGTTCTTGTAGTCCTTGTCGATGGTCTTCAGCATAGCGCTCATAGCCATAGCCTTAGCACCCTTACCGAATCCTTCGAAGCCCTTCTGCTGCTTTAAGTATTTGAACAACTCAATGGCAGTCTCGCCATTCACGTCTGACTTCTTCATCTGAGGGAACTGTGTGTTGTATTTCAAAGAACAGAATTCCTTGATCTCTTCGTCGCTTCCCGGAGTCTGTCCTGCAAACTGATTGCAAGGAACATCTACGATTTCAAATCCCTGATCGTGATACTTCTCATAAATGGCCTCGATATCCTTGTACTGTGGAGTGAAACCGCAGCCGGTTGCTGTATTAACAACCATAACAACTTTACCCTGGAACTCAGCCATAGATAACTGTTCGCCGTTTGCCTGTTCAACTGATAATTCATAGAATCCCATATGCGTCACCTCTCTAAATTAAATTGTATGCAATGTATTATATAGTTAAATTGTACGCAATCTATCCAAAAATGTCAACTACAATTTTTATATTTTTACAAATTGCCTCTACCGGCGATTCATAGTAGAGTTAAGGTGAATGAAAAAGCTGTATTGTATTATAGAGGAGAAAGTTTATGGAAAAAGTTTTCCGCGATGAAACTAAGAAGTTGGGCTTTGGATTGATGCGACTGCCACGGCTGGATCCGGCCAAAGAGGATTCCATTGATATTGAAACCATGAAGCAAATGGTAGATTACTTTATCGAGCAGGGATTTACGTATTTTGATACGGCGTGGATGTATTGTGGATTCCAAAGTGAGAATGCCACAGGAGAAGCTTTGGTGAAGCGCCATCCGAGAGAGAGTTACACCTTGGCTACCAAGCTACACTGCGGATTTTTCAACAAGCCGGAGGAAATGGATGAGATCTTCAATAAGCAGTTGGAGAAAACCGGAGCCGGTTACTTTGATTATTACCTCATTCATGATGTGGGCGAAGACCATTATAAGAAATACATGGCCAATGGTGCTTTTGAATGGCTGGCAAAGAAAAAGGAAGCCGGTCTGGTAAAACATATGGGATTTTCCTATCATGATGGTGCGGATTTACTGGACCGTATCCTGTCGGAACATCCGGAGGTGGAGTTTGTTCAGCTACAGTTGAACTATCTGGATTGGGATTCGGAAGCAATCCAGTCCCGTCGCTGTTATGAGGTTTGTGTAAAATACAACAAACCGGTAATTGTTATGGAGCCGGTGAAGGGCGGAACTCTGGCAAATGTTCCGGCTGCAGTAGAGGGCTTGTTTAAGAATTATAATGCAGAAGCCTCTATTCCATCCTGGGCCATTCGTTTTGCCGCAAGCCAGCCGAATGTTAAGATGGTATTATCCGGAATGGGAAATATGGATATGATGAAGGATAACACCGCTTATATGAAAGATTTCCAGCCACTGAACGAGGAGGAGATGAACCTGGTTACCCGCGCGGCAGAGATTATTAATGGAAGCGTAGCGATTCCGTGTACCGCCTGTGCATACTGCGTGGATGGGTGCCCGAAGAACATTCCAATTCCGAAGTACTTCTCCTTGTATAATGCAGAGAAACAGGAGTATGAAGGTAAGGGCTTTACACCACAGGGCGAGTATTATCACCGCCTGACAGAGAACTTTGGCAAGGCTAGCGATTGTATTGCGTGTGGAAAATGCGAGAAGATTTGTCCTCAGCATTTACCGATTCGTGAACACCTGAAGCAGGTAGCTGCACAATTCGAATAACGTATCTGTTCCGAGAGATTGTAAACTTATACAAATGGAGGTTTACAATCTCTTTTTTCTATGTTACCTTTATTACGGTTATAAAACTGTATAAAGGAGAGACAACATGGATTCAACAAACACAATGACAACAAAGAAACTTGGTACAAAAGATATGGCATATGTTGCGTTGGGAGCGGCGCTTTTGGCAATCTGTTCCTGGATTAGCATTCCAACGGCGGTACCTTTTACACTGCAGACCTTTGCGGTATTTACGGTATTATCACTGTTGGGAGGACGACGTGGAACCTTATCCATATTGATATTTATTTTGCTTGGTGCTTTTGGCGTGCCGGTGTTCTCCGGATTCAAGGGAGGATTTGGCGTGTTGTTAGGAGCAACCGGAGGATATATCGTAGGATTCCTATTAACCGGATTGATTTATTGGGGCATGACACACTTGTGGAAGCGAACCCTGATTGTGGAGATTATTGCACTTGTATTAGGTTTGGCAGCTTGCTATGCTCTTGGAACTGCTTGGTTTATGACTGTATATGCACGCACTTCGGAAGCCATTGGAGTGATGACCGCCCTTGGATGGTGCGTATTTCCATTTATCCTTCCGGACCTGGGCAAGTTGGTCGTTGGATTAATAGTTGCCAGAAGGGTGCGTCCGGTGTTATAAATATTATTTGTAAAGAATGATATTTATATAGAAAGTGTAGTATATGGATTCCCTCAATATGAATGAAGCATTCGATGCTCGGCGTGAAGAAATAGAACAGAGTATTCGAAAGAGCTTCCATAAGAAACTCTTTACTCCATTTGCCAAGGCGATTAATCGATATGAGTTATTACAACCCGGAGATCATGTGGCAGTATGTATCAGCGGTGGCAAGGATTCCATGTTGATGGCCAAGCTCTTTCAGGAGTTGAAGAAGCATAACAAGTTCGATTTTGAATTAACCTTTCTGGTAATGGACCCGGGATACGTCGAAGCCAATCGTCGTATGATTGAGGAGAATGCCAAGCTGATGGGGATTCCGGTGACTATCTTTGAATCCCGGATTTTTGATGCGGTGGATACCATAGAGAATTCGCCGTGCTATTTATGCGCGCGGATGCGTCGTGGATATCTCTACTCCAAAGCCAAGGAATTAGGCTGCAACAAGATTGCCTTAGGACATCATTACGATGATGTTATTGAGACCATTCTTATGGGTATGCTGTATGGGGCACAGGTTCAGACTATGATGCCCAAGATTCATTCTACGAATTTCGAGGGAATGGAATTGATTCGCCCCATGTACCTGATTCGGGAAGATGACATTAAGCGCTGGCGCGATGCCATGGGATTACAGTTCTTACAGTGTGCATGTCATTTTACAGAGACCTGTTCTACCGTTGACGAAGATGGTCATTCGCAATCAAAGCGCATGGAGATTAAGCAACTAATTGCAGAGATGAAAAAGACCAATGCATTTGTGGAGGGGAACATTTTCAAGAGCGTGGAGAATGTGAATCTGCGCACCATCATTGCCTACAAAGAAAACGGCGTGAAGCACGATTTTACTGAGAACTATGAGTCTTGGGGGTCGGACGGAAACGACGGAGAATAATTGTAAACCACAAGAGAGTCTTATATGAGACTCTCTTTTTGTGACGGTTTTTTTGTGATACAATTTCATGTGGGGAAACCAAGTATTAGGTTGGGGGATATGATGTTAAAAGTATTTTTAGTCGAAGATGAATATGTTGTTCGCGAGGCGATCAAGAATAATATCCAATGGAGTGACTATGGGTTCCAATTCTGCGGAGAGGCAGGAGATGGCGAAGTCGCTCTTTCTTTGATTCGGAAGGAACTTCCGGATATCGTCATTACAGATATCAAGATGCCATTTATGGATGGCCTTACACTCTCCAAGATGATTAAACAGGAATTCCCCTGGATGGAAATCATATTGTTAACCGGATATGAAGAGTTCTCCTATGCACAGGAGGCCATTCATATCGGTGTATCCCGTTACTTAAGCAAACCCATCAGCGGTGAAAAGCTGCTTCAGGAAGTGGATTGCTTGGGACAAAAAATCCAGGAGAAAAAAGAAGAACAGGCCCTCATGGAAAAGTATGAGCGGGAGATGGAGGAGAAGAATACCCTAGAACGACAGGAGTTTTTTGATGCCCTTGTTACCGGTGGCCGTAACGCAGTGGAGCTGTTAGAAGAGGCTAGAAAACTGTCGTTGGATTTTTCTGCTGTTTGTTACAACGTATTATTGCTAAAGGTATGGTCCGATTGCCACGATATGGAAGAATACTCCAACACCGTTGTATCCATGGAGGAGCGGATCAAGCAGAAAGCAGAACAAAATCATGCACTGTTGTTTGATCGCCATTTGGAAGGAAAAGCACTGTTATTCAAAGCAGATTCCCGCGAACAGATGGATACGACGTTACAGGATTGTGTTGCATGGATGCAGCAGATGTTTTCTGAGAATCGACACATACACTTCTTTGGTGGAGTGGGTCGTACCGTCACACACATTACGGAGATTCCGGAGTCCTTTGCTTGCGCCGGAAGAGGATTTGCTCATCGTTATCTTGGGGAAGTTGATCGATTTGTATTTGATAATGATATTGATAGTCACGCCACAGACTCTTTGTCTCTTTCGGAGCTTGATCCCAAACGTATGGCTCACGGCCGCGTGAAGGAGTTTTTGCGCCGCGGCGATGGAACAGAAGTTACCTTCTTCGTAGAGGAATTCGTACAGGGGCTGGGTGGTAATGCTATGCAGTCCACCATGTTCCGCCAGTATATCACCATGGATACTTATATGACGGTGATTGATTTTGTAGAAAACGAATTAGGCCTATCCAGAGATGCTTTGGATTCCATGGAGTTAACTCCGAATGTAACGGCTACAGAAGAGACCGCTATTGCCTACATGAAAAATGTCATCAGTCAAGCACTGATTCTGCGAGAAGATATGTCCAAGGACCGCTATCATGATGTGGTAAGGGATGCCATTTCTTACATAGAAACCCATTATGCAGAGGAAGATTTTTCTTTGAATGTGCTGGCTTCTCATGTGAATTTCTCGCCGAATCATTTGAGTGCGGTATTCCGCCAGCAAACTGGGCAGCCATTCATCAAGTATTTGACGGATTATCGTATCACCAAGGCCAAGGAACTGTTGCGCTGCACCGGCAAGAAGAGCAGTGAAATCGCCATGCTGGTGGGATACAAGGATGCCCACTATTTTTCCTATGCCTTCAAGAAGACGCAGGGAATGACACCAACGCAATATCGCGGAAAGTCAAAAGAGGATCATAGATGCTAAGCAGGAAGAGCAAAAGAGAACGGCCCAAATTGGCATTACAGATTCGTATTTCCTATTTGTTTTTGCTGATACCGATTGTCGTATTCGTGGTTTATATTTTCTACAATTTGTGGCAAACCAACGAGCGTTATGAGACCATGTTAAATTCTGTGGTTAAGGCGAGCGAATTCAGCTTGGACTTTAAGAACGATTATGATTATGAAACATATCTGCTGTTTGTTGGAAATAAAACACCGGAGGATTCCAGATTATCGGCACTGCTGGCGGAGGCTCGCCGTGTTGTAAATGAGCTGGAGCAGTATACGGATTCTGAGGAGAACCGGAAGCGCTTGGAGAGTGCGGCCCGTTATTTGGATAACCTTGAGACTTATCAGGAGCGTATTCTGGCGAACTTGCAGCAGCAGGATCGATACGAGGAGAACAAGGTCATCTGGGAAAACGACGTTCAGATTGTAACCACATTGGTACAGGATACCATTAACGAATATATCTATTATGAGAACCGGGAACTGCAGTCTGCCCAGGAGGCAAACCGCGCCCATGTGTTGCAGATTATGCGAGTATCGGCGGCTATTTTTAGCGGAATGGTTCTTCTGATTATCGTATTTTCTATTTTTGTCCCAATCAGTATTACACAGCCAATCGAGGAACAGGTGCGCGCAGAGCAGCGGCAATTGCGCAAGGCTGAGTTTGAACTGTTACAAGCGCAGATCAACCCGCACTTTTTGTACAACACGCTGGATGCCATTGTATGGTCGGCAGAAGCCGGCAATCAGAAGCAGGTTATTCACATGGTAGGAAGTCTTTCGGACTTTTTCCGAACATCACTGAATCGAGGTAAGGAAATCGTTACCCTGCGGGAAGACTTACAGCATGTACGCAGTTATTTGGAAATCCAACAAATTCGCTATCAGGATATCCTAAACTATGACATTTTAGTTCCTGAGGAATTATTCAACTATGCTGTTCCGAAAATCACCCTGCAGCCTCTGGTAGAAAATGCGTTGTACCACGGAATCAAGAATAAACGTGGTGGAGGAACAATCGTTATCCGTGGTCGGGAAGAAAAGGATGTCTACTACGTCGAGGTGAGCGATAACGGAATCGGAATGATGGAAGAACGATGGGTTGAAGTCAAGAATGGCCTTCGTAAGAAAGCTCCGGCAGAAAGTGAACTATACGGCCTATATAATGTAAATGAACGTATACG
>JAILCW010000038.1 GCA_024690265.1 Lachnospiraceae bacterium
AAAACATGCTTTTATTTTTCTAAGCTCACTCCAAGTCACAAAAAAATAGTCAATCATTCGCAGTCATTATATTTAGTTTTTACTTGTGTCAGCGGGGGACAAACAGGGCCGATAGAATTGTAAAACGTTCTAAAGAACACATGAATTCAAGGGGATGGGCGTGGGACACTTAGAAATACATTGGTGGAGGACCGTAAGCGTCATGGGTGGGCCATGGGCGGCCGCGCCCCGCGATTAGGAGAGGTGACTTGGCGGGTAAATAAAAAGGTCGGGGCATTATGCCTCGACCTTTTTGCGTATGATAGATTAACCCACCTTTTGCTCGGTTGTATCTGCTCCCCTAGCAGCTTCACGAGCAGCAACATCCGCTTCTGTTTCAAATGCAGCCAGTTCCGGATGTTCTCTATGATTCTCACAGTAGTTCTCGTAGGCTTTCTGCTTGTGTACCTGGTGTTCCCAGATATCGTCAGCAACAGAGCCCCAAGCTACTGAATAATCATCGCATTTTGCACATAGGTGTTCAACTTCTTCCGGAGATTCCAGGTTGGTCTGATGAGCTCCGGTGTCTGCAACCATCTTGCGTAGTACGTCAGGATTCTCCAGCATAGGACAAGGACGTAAGTGGTTACGGTTGAAGGGTTGACCTTCGTGGTATGCCATAAATAATGGACTTTGTAGAATCTCAAGGATGGACTTGTCGTGGATGTTAGAGTCGGAATAGTGGATGAAAACACAAGGCTCTGCATCACCGTTGGAGTTGATATGGAAGTAGTTACGTCCACCTGCAATACAACCACCAACGTATTCTCCATCATTCTGGAAGTCCATTGGGTAGAACTCAATGTCGCTGTCCTTGGAGCGAACACGGCGAATGCGCTCAATCATTTCCTTACGCTGCTGAACCGTAGGCATCAGTTCCGGAACTGCGTTGTTGCCTACCGGCATGTAGTGGAAATAGAATCCAAAACGTGCACCCTTGCTGGAAATGAAACGGAAGAAGTCATCACTTGTTACCGCATCCAAGTTGTCTCTGGTGTAACAGATTGAGGTACCGTATACGATGCCATACTTCTTCAATAAGTCCATTGCCTTCATCGCAGCCGCATAGTGACCCTCGCCACGACGTGCATCGTTAGTCTCCGGGGTTCCCTCGATGGACAACATAAAGGTCAGGTTACCAAGTTCCACCACCTGTTTGCAAAGCTCCTCGTCGATGAGAGTAGAATTGGAGTAAGCTGCAAAGAAGCAGTCGTTGTGCTTCTTGCAAAGCTTTAAGATGTCAGCCTTGCGAACCATCGGCTCTCCACCGGTCATCATATAGAGATATACGCCCAGTTCCTTGCCCTGGGTAACGATGCGGTCCATATCCTCAAAAGTCAGGTTGGCTTTGTGTCCATAGGTACCGGACCAGCAGCCTACACAGTGCATGTTGCAAGCCATGGTTGGATCGAAGAGAATCAGCCAAGGAATGTTGCAGCCATACTTCTCACGATTGGCACGAATCATCTTGGTGCCACGGAAGAAAGCCTCGTAGCCCAGGTTCAGCATCATCTTGTGCAGGTATTTGGGATTGGACTCATCCAACACTTTGTTGATGTAACGTACCCAACGGTTGTTTGGATCAGATAAGGCCTTGCGTACCTTAGCCAGATTTTCCTTGCTGGCACCGTTCTCTCCCCAGAAACGCTCTGCATAATCAACCAATCGCAGATAGGTCTCGGTACGATTCGCCGGATTCTTGTCCAGATGCTTTAAGAATTTGTCAATTGCAACAGAAAAGGCCTGTCGCTGAATTGCATGTGTCATAGTATTCATTGGTGAAGCCATATTTCGTCCTCCTCAATAAAACAATCTCTTGCTTTCCTTAGGATAATCATAGGTCCACCATGTTGCTTCTACAACAAACAAACCGGGACGTTTGTCGTCCCGGTTATACACATCTGCTCTTTTGTATAGCAGCTTATTCCATTGTAAATTCGCCAACAATACCTTCCAAATCAGTAACGCATTCACGACACTCATCAACCTTCTCAGTGGTTGTTCCGGTCTCATTAACGATATCACTGGTCTTGCCTGCAATATCAGAAATAGCATTGGCAGAATCCGTAACGCTCTGGCTGATTCCGCTGACAGAATCGGAAACTTCGGAAATCTGAGAATCCAAAGAACCAACGCCATCCTTAATCTGAACCATGCTGCTCTTGAATGCATCTGCATCGTTCTGATATTGTTCACTTACCTTAGCAAAGTTCTCATAATCTTCCAGTACGGTCTCGCCAATGAACTGGTGCGTCTCGTTCAAGCAATCAGACATCTTACGAACTGCAGTAATAACATCACCTACGATAGAATTGATGTTAGCAACAGCCTCAGTGGTTTGATTTGCAAGGTTACCAATCTCACCTGCAACAACGGCAAATCCTCTACCTGCCTCACCTGCACGAGCTGCTTCGATAGAAGCATTCAATGCCAGCAAGCTGGTCTGATCAGAAATCTCCATAATAGAGTTGGTTAACTCATTAATCTTATCAACAGCCTTGGCGCCTTCCAATGCCTCGTCGGCCTTCACCTTAACATTCTCATACATGTTCTTGGTGCTTGCGGTAGACTCTTCCGTTGTATGATGCAACTGTTCTGCACGGCCCATAACCTCTTCGGAGAACTTCTCACCTTCACGAGCCAGCTCATTAATCATTTCAGCTTCCTGCTGCATCTCCTGAATATTACCATTGATGTGCTCAACAGTTGCTGCAGCCTCTTCCATAGTTGCTGCAAGCTCTTCAGTTGTAGCAGAGTTGTCGGTACACTTGGTATTAACATCTGTGGAGCTGGTCTCCAACTCTGTCATATCCATACCAATCAAACCGGAAGTATCCTGAATACGGTTAATGATTGCACGAAGGTTGCGACGCATATCGCTAACAGACTTGGCCATAGCACCAATCTCATCCTTACGAGCTGCCAGCTTATCGCCTTTGGCAGTCTTGCGGAAATCAAGTTCTGCTGTCTTGGTAATAATCTCACCAACATCCTGAATAGGACGAAGCATAAAGCGAATAACAGCAAACAGGATTGTCATGGAAAGAATAATTGAAACCAGCGCAATAATCCGAGAAGTCCGCTGAATACCCATGATTGGAGCCATAACGACATCATAATCACCTGTTACCAATACCATATCGCCTGCTGCGGTGAAGCTGTAGCCTGCATATTTCTTGGCTCCCTTAAAAACATAAACTACAGAACCAGAACCAATCTGTTCCGGAGTCTTACCGGACTGCAACTGCGCTACCAGTCCCTTAACTGCATCATTCTCAACCGGATTACCAATCTTATCTTCCGTTGGATGATACAGCATCGTTCCATCCGCACTTACCATGTATGCATAGGAACCATCCACACCAGACAGTGTCACAGAACCAAGAGCAGATCCAAAAATCTCAAACATTGTTGGGCGCATACTATCTGGATCCTCTTTCAGGGCATTTGCCAGCATCGCTTCTGTTTCCGGACCTGTCAAACCATCATTGTTGCCCTGCGCACTTCCATCCATCAAGGAATCAACACTGGCCGCCGAAGCTCGTGCCACGTCAGTGGTATAACTTTTGTAAGTTGCTTCCATTGTGTTTGTAATGGAAATTGTTGTTGTCACTTCAATGATTGCGATGATTGCAACCACAATCACCAAAATCAGGGAAGTAAACTTAAATGATAGTGAGTTGAACAATGTTACTTTCTTATCAGTCTGTACTCCAGCCATAAAAACTACCTCCAAGCATAAAAACGTCTTATGCAGGTATTCTACCGCTAATTGTGCAAAAAGTTAACCATCGCCCATTCGTTTTGTGCACAAATCACAATTATGAGTCTTGAATATTGGACAATAGTTCCATTTTCCCTTCATAGTATGCCGGACTCATATCCAAATAATGCTTATGAGGATTCTCGAAACGCTGCTCCTCCGCCCAAATCTCACTGCCCAATTGGTTCATAACGTAGCCCTTCAAATCCTGCAGGGATTCTGCCGGACGTGTACGCTTGCCGCCTTCAATGACCTTCACCTGGAGTTCCTTGGCGGTACAGTTCTCAAAGTAACGTGTCTTCCAAGGCTTCTCCGGATCCACGTAGCGATATGGCTTGCTTAAATCCGGTTCTTCATCCCATTTGGTAATGAGGTCAGCTATGGCCTTGCCGGACTCATCATAGATACGATATACACGCTTACGGCCTGGGTTAGTAATCTTCTCCACCGTCTCAGACACCTTAATCTTCGGGATGCGAGCACCATCATGCTCCACCTCGGAAATCTTGTAAACAGCGCCAAATACCGGATCACTCTTAGCTGTAATCAGTCGCTCACCAACACCAAAGGAGTCGATGCAACCGCCCTGCTGCAAGATGGAGGTAATGGTGTATTCATCCAAACTATTAGAAGCAACAATCATGCAGTCCTGCAAGCCCGCTTCGTCTAACAGCTTACGCACCTGCTTGGACAAATAAGCCAAGTCACCGGAGTCCAAACGGATTCCCTTCAGGCGCTTACCCATTGGCTCTAATACTTCCTTGGCACAGCGAATGGCGTTTGGAATACCGGAATGAAGCACATCATAGGTATCCACCAACAGTACCGTTGCATCCGGATACTTCAGGGCATAATTCTTAAATGCCGTAAACTCGTCCTCATAGTACATAACCCAACTATGTGCCATAGTGCCGCTGACCGGAATATGGAACATCTGTCCTGCCAAAACCGTCGCCGTGCTATTCACGCCACCGATATAGGCCGCTCTGGCACCATATACTGCAGAATCCACATTGTGAGCACGTCTGGCACCGAAGTCAGACACTGCACGTCCGCCTGCTGCCCGCACAATGCGCTGGGTCTTGGTGGCAATCAAAGACTGGTGATTCACCTGAGTCAAAATCGCTGTTTCAATTAACTGTGCATCTATGAGCGGTGCAACTACTGTAATCACCGGCTCGTTCGGGTACATAATGGTACCCTCCGGGAATGCATACACATCACCGGTAAAGTGATAATCGGACAGATACTCCAAAAACGCCTCATCAAACAGCTTTAGGCTGCGGAAGTACTCCACATCTTCTGCATCAAAATGCAGGTTCTCGATATACTCTACGATTTGCTCCAAGCCAGCAAAAATAGAGAATCCACCACCATCCGGATTCTTGCGATAGAACACATCAAAGGTTACACGGTCCTCCCTTGATGCACTGGAAAAATAACCATTAGCCATGGTCATCTCGTACAAATCCATCATCATACTAATATTACGCTCGTTATACTGTGTCATGATTCGTTCCCCTTCCTGCAAAAAGTTTGTGATACTCAATTAAAAGCAAAACTAATAACAAAACAGCCTTGGTAATGTTGCTGGCAATCATGCAATTCCACACCGCAATCAGCCCTAGCTTCCATACATGTACACATAAGTGGGTGAATAGAATTCGTACACCCCACATACCGATGGTTTCAACGATGAAGACTTCTTTGGTACGTCCCAATCCATAGAAGATTCCCTGGATGACTACCATCAGCCCAAAGAACGGTTCAGAAAAAGCTACCATTTTTAAAACCTGACCGCCCAAATCGATGACACGCTCACTCGGCGTAAACACCCGCATCAAAGGATACGCACCGAAGTACAAAATCGCACCACTTAAGGTCATAAGTCCAACGGTAAGGGCGATACTGAGCACACAAACAATCTTTAGCTTCTCGTGATTCTTTTCGCCCAGGGCAACACCCGCCAGAGATGACGTAGACGCTCGAAGTCCGTATCCCGGAATATAGAAAATGGTTTCCGCCGTTACAGCAATGGAATGGGCTGCAAATATAAAGGTACCCATACCGGAAACCATAGCAGCAAATACTACATACCCCAAAGTCGCTGTTAAATCTGAGCCCATAGCCGGAAGTCCAATCTTGCAGATTTCCTTCATGGTGTCATTATCCCAGCGAAGCTCGTTGTATTTCCAACGTAATTCTGTCTTGCGACGATATACCAGATACATGGCCACACCACCAACAGTATAAGAAATCGCAGAACCCAATGCCGCACCGGTGACCCCCATATCCATCATGTAGATAAAGATATAATTCAAAACGGTATTCAGCACATTCTCTACCAGATTCACCAGCATCGGTGTCTTGGTATCCAACGTTCCGCGAATGGCCTCACTGAATATCATATTGCCGGCACGAAATACCATAGGCAAACTGATAATCATAAAGTATCGACTGGCCTCGGCGCGAATAGATTTATCTGCTCCCATCCAAATCGGGACAAAAGGAGACAGTGCCACCGCCAGCCCCCCGATAACCACGCCACAAATGATGGTTAAGAAAAACGCCTGCTTGGAAACCTTCTGAATAGTGTCATAATCTCCGCGGCCGTAGGCCTGGGAAATCAGCGCCAGCACTGCAATACCCATGGCGTATACCGCGCCGTTTACCATCCAGGAAATCGTTGTGGTGGTACTAACTGCTGCGGTTGCCTGCTCTCCTAAGTGTCCTACCATGGCAGTATCTACATACTGCAAGAGGACACTCATGACCTCTTCCATAATAGTTGGGATTGACAGTGTGATTAATGTTTTTAACAAGTTACGATATTTATGTCTCTTACTCATGAACTCATACTAGCACGCCCACAACAAAAATGCACCCTTTGTCCACAAAAAAAGCCCTGCAGGAAACATCCTGCAGGACTACATTCTTATCAGTATTAGTCTTCCGTGCTGTACTTGGATAACTGTTGTGCTTCCTTGTAGATGCCCTTCAAGGTCTGGTCAAACTCATCGAATTTGACCACTGCATCATTCATGGACGTTACGCCTTCATTGGACAGGGCTGCTACTTCTTCACTGGTTGCTGACAAATTGGAAATACTGTCATTAATCTCACTGGTGGAAGAATTAATTGCTTCCATGCTTCGTCCGATGGAGTGGAAGCTATCTACCAGATTACCAACGTTGGTATTAATCTGTTCGAAGTTCTCCTCTGCCGCACGAATCATCTCGTTCTGCTCTTCTACCGCTGCCATGGTATTATCCATACTCTCCATAGCCGTATTGGCATTCGTTGTTAACTCACCAATAATCTGGGTAATATTTGCACTTGCTGCTGCGGTCTGTTCGGACAACTGACGAATCTCTTCTGCAACAACCGCAAATCCACGGCCTGCCTCGCCGGCGCGAGCCGCCTCAATGGACGCATTCAATGCCAACAGATTCGTCTGGCCGGAAATCGCAATAATGGTACCTACCATATCCTGAACAGAATCAATCTTGTCCAAAACAGCCTTGGTGGAATCCACCGTAATACGGCTGGCATCGTTTACTAACTGGGACTTCTCCTTCAGAGACTCGATAGCCTTCTGGCCTTCGCGAACGGTTTCCTGGGTATCGCGGGACTGCTCAATCATTTCCTTACGCTGAGCGTCTGCTGTCTGAGTCTGACTCTGAATATCCTGAATCTGTGCTGCCTGTGTAGTTACTGACTCTGCGGTGCTCTCGGTAGAATCTGCAATGTTCTTCATAGAAACATCACTCTTGTCCACGATGTCTCGTAAATCCTCCATATGAGCATTGGCTTCGGCAAACAAAGTAGAAATATTCTTGGCCACCTGAAGCATCTGCGCCCCGGCTTCCTTCTGTTGTTGTGCACCTTCCACAATGGCTGCATTATTCTCTTCATTGAAGGCTTTCAACAAACGAATGCTGAAGTTTGCAGCAATGCCTACCAAAATCATAATGAATACGGAAACAAACGCCGTATAGTTATCCACCTTGCCCCGATGATACAAGATTGCCAGCTCAACAATACCGGAGATGGTAATCACTGCATTGCCGCCAAAAACAATCTTCTCATTCATATATACAAAGGCTGTGAACAATACCGGATAGCCCATACCTAGGTACAACATGTTGCCCTGAGCTAACATACATGCGATAAAAACAACGGATGAACCTCCCATAATCAGCACTGCGCCCAGCTTCTCGCCACGTTTCTTCACATACCCAATGGTACCCATAGTCAATCCGACCACAAGGAAAATAACCTGGATGTTCTCTCGCCAGGAGAATCCTTCACGGACCCCACCAAACATAATCAAGCCAAACGCCGCAATATTAATTAGCACATTTACGATATAAGCACGATTGTTGGAACGTATATACTGTGATTCTGTCATTTTTTCTCCTCCTATGCCTGCATCATCCCCCATATGTACCTTGATTATAGCAAAAAAAGGAGTGTGCAACTAGTATCTGTCGCACACTCCCTACATACAACTCAAAACTGTCTACATCTCAGCTATCCTTCTCTGGATGTAATCGTATACCACATCTGTGGTCTTATCAATCCCCAACCGTGTACTATTGATACACATGTCGTACAGTCGAGAATCGCCCCACTTCATGTTGGCATAATGGTTATGATAAGCCTTACGATACTTATCATGAGTCAGCATCATTACCTCAGCTTCCTTCTCAGAGATGTTTTCACATGCCGCAGTACGCGCAATCTTAGCATCCCGATCCGCAAGAACAAAAATAGAAATCAATCCAGGATACTCACTAAGTACGGACTCCGCACAACGACCAACTACAACGAAGGATTCACCGGCTGCTGCCTTTTTGCGAAGATAGTCAAACTGCAACTGTGCAATCTGCTCTTCCGGTGAATTGCTGTATCCACGGACTGTACGGGAAAAGAAGGAACTATGCTTCTTCTCTTCGAATTCCCTCAAGGTCTTAGGATCAACGTTCATTTCCTTGGCAATGTTGTTCAAAATCTCATGATTGTAATATGGCAACCCCATACGATCGGCAATCGCCTTAGCAATCACGTGTCCCCCACTACCAAACTCACGACCAACTGATATAATCACTTGCTTATCCATATCTGTCTACCCCTTTCGTGATTTAGTTTTATCTATCCCTATTGTAACATATATCGATTCTATAAGTAACGCAGATAAATGGTAACCATAGAAATCAAAACAACCATAATGGTTGCCGGAACCGCTGCCTTGCAGTACTTCTTCCAGCTAATCGGATAACCGTGCTTGGCAGCGACTGCTGTACCAACAACGTTGGCACTTGCACCGATTGGAGTCATGCTTCCACCGATATCGGTACCCATGGAAAGTGTCCATGCCAAAGTGTCAATGTGTACGCCCTGGCTAGCTGCCAACGCCTGGATAACCGGAACCATCGTTGCTGCAAATGGAATATTGTCCACGAATGCAGAAGCAAATGCAGATACCCAAAGAATAATAGCAACCATAACGTAGATGTTACCATCACTTATCTTAGCAATAACATCTGCAATCATATTCAAGATGCCGGTCTGCTCCAAACCACCTACAACAACAAACAGGCCAATGAAGAATAACAATGTCTTGTAATCTACGCGCTTCATAATATCCGGTGTTTTCTTGCCTGCAACGATAATTGTTAGAATTGCAACAATTACTCCGATGGATGCAACAGTAAGTCCGGTCTGTGCATGAGTAACCAACATTACAACGGCGCAAGCAAAGATGATACTACTGAAGATGAATTCCTTCTTGTCAAGGATTGCGTCCTTAGGATCCGGATACTCAATGTCGCCGTCTTCCTGGTCGGAATCAATGATTTCCTTACGGTATGTAAAATAGAAAAACAGAACCGTAAATACCAAAGAGATTCCGGCGATAACACCGGTATGTCCCAAGAAATCAAAGAAGGAATAACCCAGTGCAGTACCAATAATGATGTTTGGCGGATCACCACTCATGGTTGCAGATCCACCCAGATTTGCACAGAAAATCTCTGCAAGGATAAATGGTACCGGCGTAAATTTCAATAGCTGTGCCAACTCTACTGTGACTGCTGCCAAAAACAGAATTACTGTGATACTGTCGATGAACATGGACAATACAGCAGACATAATCATAAAAGTGATAAAAATCGGAATGGTCTGATAGTTAACTGCCTTAGCGATACGCAAGCATAACCAACGGAAGAAACCAGCCTCAGCCATTCCCTCAACCATAACCATCATACCTGCAATAAAGATAATGGTGGCCCAGTTGATGCCGGAAGTAGACTCTGTCGCCTCTCCTGTCACATGCCAAAACTCTGATGTGAATATTGTGCGCAGGTTCAACGTCTCCATTACAGCATCAGTACTACGCATACCTATACCGAACACAAAGAGGATTGTAGCAAGGCCACATCCCAATGTAATCCAGTGACGCTCGAATTTTCCCTGAACGATTGCTGCAAACATAAACACGAAAATTACAACTGCTAATATTTGCGCTAACATAATGTCCTCCTTTTGTTATTCTCTTTGTTTACCATAATACATTTATCACTTTTTCGTTGTAAAGGTAACTTACAATTTACCCCATTTGTCGTTTTTCTAATTGAAATAGCCCGACGGAATCTCCGCCGGGCTATTCCCCTTATATTGAGGGATTCAGAAAAGCCAATGATTTATGACTTACCTGTCTTGTGATTGGACACTACGTCGAATACAACAGCTGCCAGTAAAACGCCGCCCTTAACTACGTACTGCCACATGTCGGACAATCCGAAGATGGACATACCCTGGTTGATAACACCCAGAAGTAATGCACCGATCATGATTCCCGGAACGGTACCGGATCCACCGTAAGCACTTGCACCACCGATGAAGCAGGATGCAATTGCGTCCATCTCGAAGGAGTTACCCATGTTACCGTCTACAGAACCGATACGGGTTGCCATCAAAAGTCCGGAAAATGCTGCCAAGAAGCTCATCCAGAAGTATGCACGGAAGTAAACCTTGCGTGGATCAATACCGGATAACTTTGTTGCCTTCTCGTTACCACCTACTGCGTAGAAGTAACGACCAAATACGGTAGAGCTTGTTAAGAAAGCAAAGATTAATACTACAACTAAGATCCAAAGAAGCATTACCGGGATACCCTTGTACTGCATCAACTTAGAAGAGTAGATCACAATCAATACTGCAATAATGCCAGTCTTCAGATAAGAACTCAAAGCAGATGGAACGTTATAACCATTCTTCTTCTGATTTGCACGACGAAGGATAGTAGCAAGTACGAGACCAACTGCAACAACAATACCAATAATCAAAGCAGATACACAGTGATTCTGAGTATCAAGACCCGGAATGTTAATGTAGGAACCAAAGAGGTTCAAAAATGCCTGGTTAGAAACAGCAATTGTTCTGGAATCCAGGATAACACGAGCAAATCCACGGAATAAGAACATGCCGCCCAAAGTACAAATGAATGGAGGGATATGAACATAACCAATCAGATATCCCTGCCATACACCAATGACACTACCAAGTGCAATAGATGCAAGAATTGCTACCGGAGCAGGTGCGCCAACAGATAACAGCTTCGCAGACAATGCTGCAGATAAACACAAGGTGGAGCCGACAGACAAGTCAACGTTACCACCGGTTAAGATACATAACAACATACCGCAGGCCATGACCAAAACGTATGCATTCTGCAATACCAGGTTAGATACGTTCTGTGCCATCAGAGTACGGCCGCCAGTCAAAAATGCAAAGAAAATAAATACAACAACCA
>JAILCW010000046.1 GCA_024690265.1 Lachnospiraceae bacterium
CGGAATAACCAACTAAAAAGGCGATATTTGCAATGCTTTCGTTGCTGTCTTTTAACAGCGCGGAAGCATTGCAAATATCGCCTTTTTAGTTGGGTATTCCGACGCCTATACCTTCTCCAAAGCATTCAAGCGCTGCAAGGAGTTATCGCCGACGGAGTATCGCGCGAAACATGCCAGGTAAAATGACACGGCCGGTATCGCTAGTCCAAGAGCCTTGGGGAGATATAGTGATACCGGCCGTGAAGTTTACTAGCAGTTCAATAGATTTCTCTTCTCTTATGATTCACTTTCTTCTATAATTGGTACTTGAGGGAAAACTCTTTTTAGTTAAGACTACAAGCGAGAGGAGATAAATAATATGACAAAAAGATATGCAGGCATCGCTTTAACCGCAGTAGGATTATTCATGCTGTTTCGCATGGTGCGGGTATCATCCTTCGGATTCTATCGCATCGGTGGTGTGAATACATCCGCCATCATTTTAGTATTACTCATTCTTTCCGCGATTGCCACTGTGGTTAAGCAAAATAAATTTACATGGGCATGCTTAATCGTATCCCTGTGTCTTCTGGTGCTGTCCTTAATCCTTGGTACGCATCTGTATTTTGCCTATGCAACACTGGTTGATATATTGCTGGTATTAGTTCCGGTAATTGTCGGTGTAGGTTTAATTATAAAAAGCGCATTTGAAAAGAGAGCATAAATTTACGAAATCAAAAAAACGGTCGATATCAAAAAATGATACCGACCATTTTACATTTTTACAGATTAATAATTCCAAGTGACTTCAGCAGCAAGAACAAAAGAAGTACCGGTGCCACGTAACGAATCATCACATGATACAGTCTGCGACGTCCGAACTTCTCTCCGGTCTTGGTTGCTTCTTCGATGACTGTCTTTGGCCCAACGGCCCATCCGATTAAGAAGCAGGTTCCGATTGCAACTACCGGCATCAAGATATTGTTAGAAACATAGTCCATAATGTCGAGGATCTGACCTACTACATGATTCGGCAAGGTCACCTCGAAGTAGAACTTGTTATATCCTAAGCAAACCACAACGGCAATGACCATGGCAATAGCGCCTTCGATTACGGTCGCACGGCGACGGGAAATCTTAAAGTAATCCATGAAGGAAGAAACAACCGCTTCCAAAATGGAAATAGAACTTGTCAGCGCAGCAAATAACACCATAATAAAGAACGCAATACCAACGATACGTCCAACCAACCCCATCTCCGCAAAGACCTTCGGTAATGCAATAAACATAAGCCCCGGTCCACTGGTCATACCTTCCGGTCCCATGAATACCAATACTGCCGGAATAATCATTACACCGGCTAAAAACGCTACCACAGTATCAAACAGCTCAATCTGGTTCACGGAACGCATCAGGTTATCCTCATCACGAAGATAGGAACCATATGCAACCATGATACCCATAGCAACGCTGATACTATAGAATAACTGCCCCATGGCATCCATTACAACGATTAGGATATCTCCGGCGCTCATGCCCTTCACGCTTGGAATCACAAATACTTTCAAACCATCCAAACCGGTAACATCGCCCTTATGAATAGTCAATGCAAAAATTGCAATTCCTAAGATCAACAAGAACAAAATCGGCATCAGAATCTTGGAGATGCGCTCGATTCCTTTATCTACACCACGATATACAACAAAAATCGTTGCTGCTGTAAATAGAATCGCCATCACGATTGGCTCATACTGGCTGGTAATGAATCCAGTGAAGAATCCATCTTCTGCAGCCGCTGTGCCATTTCCTACGAGGAATACAGCCGCGTACTTCAATACCCAGCCACCGATTGCACAATAGTACGGCATAATCATAAACGGAACCAAACATGCAAAGAGTCCAATCCAACGGAACTTCGGATGAATCTTGGCATATGCGGTCAATGGACTCTGCTTGGTCTTACGACCGATAGCAACCTCCGTTACCAGCATGGTAAAACCGAAGGTCAATGCCAACACCAGATAAATAACTAA
>JAILCW010000052.1 GCA_024690265.1 Lachnospiraceae bacterium
CCGGATGTCACCACGTATCCGTCACGACCGTTGGTCACCACCTCCGGGATTCCGCCACAGGCAAAAGCAACCACTGCCCGGCCCTTGGCCATAGCCTCTACAGAAATCAATCCGAAGCTCTCATCCATCTGGGATGGTGTCACTAGGAAGTCAAACAAATCCACATACTCCGCAGCATTCAAAATGTTGTGATAAATCTGCACCTGACTGCCAAGTCCCGCCTCAGAAATCACCTTCTGGCACTCGTGGAAATACTCTTTCTCGTAAACATTGCCAATCATGGTATAGGTTACGTCGTTGACGCCCTGTTCCTTGAGCTTGGCAACAGCCTTCAGGAAGTTCAGGTTGCCCTTGTATTCCATGAAGTTACCAATCATCAGAACGTTGCGGGTATTGGCACGATAGCCCGTAAGATTCGCTAACTTCTCTTCACGGCTTAGTGAATTGTTCTCTGCAATTCCGTTGTAAATCACACGAATGTCTCTGGTAAGATAAGAGTTCTCCAAGATGCGATTACGTGTGAAGTTGGATACGGTAATCAATCCTGTTGCCTGCTTGGACATCTGCTTGTCATAGCCTGCGTAACGAAGCTTCTGCAATGCATTTTTCTCGAAATCATTATGAAACACCATGTAGCGCTTCGGAACCTTGGCCTCGTAGGCTGCAGTCATCAACTGATTGCACAAATCATCACCCACATATCCACCGTTATGAATCAAAACACAGTCGATATGTTCCTTGTGCAAATACTCCTTGGCAGCGCGGACATTGGCCATAATGACGTTGGCGTAATTGTTATTGCGCATGAGAATCTTCATGGACTTGGTGAACATGTCACCCGTTGGGTATGGTCCCAACTTCTCCTCAGCGGAATACATCGGCAGGCGCACCAGATTCGGTATCTGCTTGTAGATATCCACCGGATTCTTCTCATTCACTGCAGCAATCACTTCATGTCCTTGCGGAGTAAGCTTCTTCTCCATTGCCACATAGAGTTCATAAAACATCTTTGCCGTTCCGCCATTGAATGGGTTCGAGCAAAAAAGCAAAATCTTCATATAAAAAACCTATACGCGTGCAGCAATCAAATCTCCCATTTCAGAAGTTCCAACCTGCTTCACGCCATCCCTCTTATCATTTTCCTGAGGCATAATATCGATGGTTCGATAGCCTTCGGCCAACACCTGCTTAACCGCGCCCTCGATAGCATCTGCCTCCTTATCCAAGTCAAAGCTGTAACGCAACATCATAGCTGCGGATAGGATGGTTGCAATCGGGTTTGCAATGCCCTTGCCTGCGATATCCGGTGCACTTCCGCCGCTTGGCTCGTACACGCCGAACTTGGTGTCGTTCAAACTTGCGGATGCCAACATTCCGATGGAACCGGTGACCATGCTGGCTTCGTCAGAAAGGATATCGCCAAACATGTTCTCTGTCAGGATGACATCGAACTGAGCAGGGTCCTTCACTAACTGCATGGCACAGTTATCAACCAACATATGCTCGTAGCTTACTTCCGGATAATCCTTGGCCACTTCCTCTACGACTTTTCTCCAGAGTCGGGAAGAGTCAAGAACGTTGGCCTTGTCTACGCTAGTGACCTTCTTGCGACGCTTCATAGCGATATCAAATCCGCGCTTAGCGATACGGCGAATCTCTTCTTCCGTATAGGTCAAGGTATCCACAGCCGTTACCACGCCGTCCACTTCCTTGGTCTCCCTGGCACCAAAATATAAGCCGCCGGTGAGCTCGCGCATAATCATCATATCAAATCCATCGCCGATAATATCGTCCCGCAATGGACATGCTGCGCGAAGTTCCGAATATAAATAAGCCGGACGCAAGTTTGCAAAGAGATTCAGGGACTTGCGAAGCTTCAATAGTCCCGCCTCAGGCCGCTTCTCCGGCGGTAACTTGTACCATGGAGAGGTCTGAGTATTGCCTCCAATGGAACCCATCAGAACAGCATCGCTTGCCTTAGCCGCAGCGATTGCCTCATCCGTCAATGGTTCTCCGGTGGCGTCAATGGAGCAGCCACCCATGAGGATCTCCTTATAAACAAACTCGTGTCCGTACTTTGTTGCAATAGCGTCAAGCACCTTCTGTGCCTCGGTTACAATCTCCGGGCCGATGCCATCGCCTTTGATTACACCTACCTGTAACTTCATCTTTTTCTTCTTCCTTTTCTTTCCTTAAAAGTCTCCCCGGCAGTGTAGAAAACCGCTTAGAGAAAAATGGGTAGACTTTCTTTTCTATATTAATGGATTTGGACTTCGTTTTCAACTATAGGTTAAGGGTGCCCCCTCAATACAAAAAGAGAAGCCTGCGAGAGAAGGAGTTCTCGCAGGCTTCATTATGCACACCCAAATATAGAAGGTCTAATGTCTAATTAATGTTGATATTCAACTGGAGTCCCATGGAGTCCGCAACCTTCACAAGAAAGTCCAGGGAAGGATTA
>JAILCW010000088.1 GCA_024690265.1 Lachnospiraceae bacterium
CGAGAGGAGGAATGATTCATGTTAGATTTTAAGTATTACACACCAACAAAAGTGGTTTTTGGTAAGGGAACCGAGAGCCAGGTAGCTGACCTTGTGAAGGAGTTCGGCGGCAAAAAGGTGCTGATTCACTACGGCGGTGGCAGTGTTGTCCGCTCTGGATTGTTACAGAGGGTGAAGGATACCCTAGACGGTGCCGGTGTTTCCTACGTAGAACTGGGTGGCGCTGTTCCGAATCCACACCTTGGTTTGGTATATGAAGGCATTGATCTGTGTAAAAAAGAAGGTGTCGACTTCATCCTGGCTGTTGGTGGTGGTAGCGCCATCGATTCCGCCAAGGCCATTGGTTATGGTGTCGCCAACGAAGGCGACGTGTGGGATTTTTATGATTATTCCCGTAAGCCGCAGGCTTGTCTTCCGGTAGGCGTAATCTTGACCATTGCTGCTACCGGTAGTGAGATGAGCGATTCCTCCGTAATTACCAAGGAAGAAGGCCTCATCAAGCGCGGCTGCAACAGCGATTTGTGCCGTCCGAAGTTCGCCATTATGAATCCGGAACTTACCATGACCTTGCCGGATTACCAGACCGCTTGCGGTTGTACAGATATTATGATGCACACCATGGAACGTTATTTTACCAACAGCGGAACCATGGAGATTACCGATGCATTGGCAGAGGGATTGCTTCGCACCGTAAAAAAGAACGCCATCATCTTGCGTGATGACCCAAAGAACTACGATGCACGTGCGGAAGTAATGTGGGCAGGAAGCTTGGCACACAACGGTTTGACCGGTTGTGGAAGTGACGGTGGCGACTGGATGACCCACCGCTTAGAGCATGAGCTTGGTGGTCTGTATGACGTGGCACACGGTGCAGGCTTAGCTGCCATCTGGGGCACCTGGGCAAGATACGTATACAAGGAATGCTTGCCAAGATTTAAGAAGTTTGCCATCAACGTCATGGATGTTGAGGATAAGGGAACGGACGAAGAAATCGCTCTTCGCGGTATCGAGGCAGTCGAAGACTTCTATCGCAGTATCCACATGCCAACCAACTTACGCGAGTTAGGTGTGGAGCCAACAGAGGAAGAACTGGTTACCTTGGCCAAGAAGTGCTCCATCGCAGTAGGCGGCGCCAAGGGTGCAGCCAAGGTGTTGCATGAAGAAGACATGTTAGCTATCTATCGAGCAAGCATGTAAAATGACTCAGGGGGACGGGGTTAGTGGTTCATTGTATCTCCATAAGTACAATGAACCACTAACCCCGTCCCCCTGAGTCAAAATTTATCTATGATATCTGTAATTCACCCCATCGGTCTCGATGGTAATCTCATCCCCAACATTTACAAACAACATGTCCTCCACGTCCACATAACGTGCCTTGTACACATTGCCCTCACTATCCACAATGTAGAGATAGGTATTGCCATCCACATCCATGGTCTGAAGCTTGGTAACAGTAATAGTTCTACTCTCGTAATTTGTTGTATCTACAACAGAAGTATCCTCCGTCACTGCATCCGGAGTTCCCTCGCCGGTGGCCTGTTCTGCAGTAATCTTGCCCTGTAACAGTGCCGTGTACTTGGCGATACAATCATCCTGATTGCTTGCGGTGGCAACGATATTGTACTGAGAAACATTAACGCAGGCATACATCTTAACCAGGCCGGACTTATCCTTCAAAACCATGATGTAAGTCGGCACATCCCCCACAGTAATCAGGGATGGGAAGGACGCCTGATAGCGCTTCTCCTGCACCTCGCCCTCAGCCGCATTCATAGCTGAAAACTCATCTGCACCGGAAGCCTCGATAAACTTGGTCTCGCCGGTACGCTCGTTGGCTACGATAAATCCAATATTGGAAGAATCCCCATTAACAGAGGTAATTCCGGTATAAATCCAGATATCGTCATCCTTGGCAATGTAACCATAATCCGGCTTGGCATCCTCATCGTCGTCATCCTCGCTGGTGTACTCCGTTACCTTGCGGCAGCCATTTTGGCCAAAAACAGAGTTCCAATAGCCCCGCTGCAACTGGGCATAATCGTTGTACTGGGAGCAAATCAGGCTACCCGGATAAACCACGTCAACCCAGGCCGGTACCTCAGAAACCGGCAGCTTCTGCATCTGCCCATTCATCGGGTTCACCAGAATAATACCGCTTACCGTCTTGCCACCGTACAATCCGATGGTGTACTCATAGGTGGACGCCACATACCAAGGATTGCCCTCTTCGTCTACTTCGAAGTGAACGTTACCAAAAATGGTTGTAGGATAAGCGAATCGAATATGACGCTCCAAATCCTCAGAAAAATAAGCGCTTGGTACATACACCATGCCCTCTTTCAAGGAGATGTACTCCGCATCCATATTTACCGGGCTAACGGAAACATAGCCCGGGATACCCTTGTCTTTGTTATTATTCCATTTAAAAAATCCGGCGTAAGACAACGGAGCCACCTTCACCGGCTCATTGCCGATGTTCACTTGGGTATAGTCACCGCTGTATATCTCATACTGGGACACCAATTCAGACAGAGAACCAATCTCGCGGTCACCTAACTTGGTGGCAGATGCGGTATCCATCAGTGCAATGGCGTCGGTCTTGTCTGCAGATGGGATGTCGGTGACATCTCCGT
Source organism: Lachnospiraceae bacterium (assembly GCA_024690265.1). Classification (GTDB taxonomy): domain Bacteria; phylum Bacillota; class Clostridia; order Lachnospirales; family Lachnospiraceae; genus XBD2001. The sequence continues at coordinate 2,637 of JAILCW010000088.1, forward strand.
CTGTCACCTGAAGAATCTTGGAATATGCCGTTGCATGGAACAATCTGCTGGAAAAGAATCCCGCCAGAATCCACAATGCTGCAATCACACCAATGGCAATCATGACAAATCCTGCCCCGGTGGCCGCTGCTGTCTTGGCATCAAAACTTGTTGCAAAAACAACGGTTCCCCTCTTGCGGTTCTTTTTATACATTGGCTTGCTGCCGGTAAGAGCCAGCATAAAGAATGCAAACAATAATACAAATACCAAAAATACCGGCAATCCTTTGGAATGGATGTTCCATGCCGGCAAGCACAGATAATTCATCACAAATCCGAAGATAAGGGTTAACACCGCTGTTGTAATAAACGAAGCGACTTTGTTCATAAAAAACCTCCTACTTTCATGCATAAACTTTGAAGTCTTTCCAATTGTAGCATAAGAAATAGACATTTCCTATGAACTTGTGGTTTATTTTTACATAAAAAGCCCTTCCCAGACAATTCTAGGAAGGGCTTCGATTATTTCTTAATCTTCATGGACATGACCTCTTCGATACACTTCTTGGCCACCTTTAGGTGAAGCATATACTGGCCAGCCATAGGGTCCTTGGTCTCATTGGCATAACGGGTCTCGTGCTGTTCGATGACATTCTTGGTCTTCTGCAACGTCTCAAGAGGAAGTCCCATAGCGGTACAATCCATGGCGCCGGTATCTGAAATAAAGTTACTGGTTGCAATCTTCATGTCACTGCTTCCATCAGTGAACTCACTAGCTAACGCATTAATTAGATCAGCTCTATTTCCCATATTGGTTCCTCCTATGAAATTAATGTACGCTATTATTTTCTCACGATATCCCGGATAGGTCAATCTGACAAAATCACTTAAACTGCATCTCGTATGCGCCCACAAACTGTCCGCCAACTGCAAGAGAATTGCCATATTCGCGCTCTTCTAACATCTGATTGAAGCCGACGCGGTCGCATCTGCCGTACCATGGCTCAATACATACAAATGGCGCATGCTTGCCAACCGGGGACCAGATTCCGAAAAGCTGGGTCGGACAGGTAACGCTTACCACATCCTTGCCATCAGCATCAATCAGCGTCACCAAATCCGCCTGCTCATCCTCCATAATCAGTGCATCCTTGGCAAACAATTCATCCGACAGCTTTAATATGCCATTATCCAATGCCAATACTTCCTGCTCGTCAGAGAGGCATCCGCTTCCGTCGCCTGCAATAATATTGGCAACTAGCTTATCACAAGGCTTGCCCTTCTTCTCGAAGCGAAGGCTTGCCGTATCCAAATCACAGTTAAATGCCGGATGTGCGCCAATGGAAAAATGCATCACGTCGTCATTGGTGTTCTTAACGGTCCACTCTACCTTCACTGTGGTGCCATCCAACTGATAACGAATCATCAGCTCAAACCAGAATGGATACTTCTCCAGGCTAGTCTCATCCTCCTGCAGATAGAATAATAACTCGTCATCGGAGCGCTCCAACAGGGTGAACTCCATATCTCTTGCAAATCCATGCTGGCCCATCTCATAGGTGTGACCGGCATAGATGGACTTTTTCTCGTAATAATTGCCAACTAATGGAAAAAGAACCGGTGAAGTACGGCCCCAATATGCGGCGTCAGCCTGCCACATCAGCTCTACGCCGTCGCTCTTGCGAATGATAGAGCGAATCTCTGCGCCGTGTTCTGCTACTGTTATTTTTAATAAGTCATTTTCTAAAATGTGATTCATTGTATCTACTCTCCTGTCCAATGTTGCCCGCTAATCTACGCTTGTTGTTCCCCTATTTTCCCTAACATTCTTCTCCTATTATATCCCATTCCTCGAAAAGAAATCACCTATGTTTTTCATTTCCGTATTGACCTTATTCTCCAATGTTTTATAATTGATTTAACGCAATTTAATTATCTACAATTCATGTTAGAGAAGTATCGGAGGAAACATGGAATATAGAAAGAATCGAACCGGGGAACCAATCTCCATTTTAGGCTATGGTTGCATGCGTTTTACCACCAAGGGTGGCTCTATTGATTTGGACAAAACAGAGCGAGAACTGATGGCAGCATATGAGGCCGGCGTTAATTATTTTGACACCGCCTATGTATATCCGGGCAGCGAAGTTGCTCTTGGTACGATCCTGGCGCGCAACGGCATTCGCAAGGAGGTCAACATCGCAACCAAACTCCCACAGTATCTGGTAAGCAGTCGTGCTGCCTTGGACAAGTACTTCGATGAGGAGTTGAATCGTCTGCAGACCGACTATATCGACTACTATCTCATGCACCACATGACCGCCAAGAACCAGTGGGACAAGCTAGATGCCCTTGGTATCCGTGAATGGGTGGCAGAGAAGAAGGCTTCCGGTCAGATTCGCAATATTGGTTTTTCTTATCATGGAAATACGGAGGACTTTATCGGAATCCTGGACGCCTTTGATTGGGACTTCTGTCAGATTCAGTACAACTACGTGGACGAGCACACTCAGGCTGGTCGTGCCGGCTTGGAGCATGCCGAGGCCAAGGGCATCCCTGTAGTGATTATGGAGCCTCTTCGCGGCGGCAAGCTGGTGAACCTCTTACCACAGAAGGCCAAGGATGTCATTGCATCCAATGAGCGAGGCTACACTCCTGCAGAGTTGGGACTTCGCTGGTTGTGGAATCAACCGGGCGTCACCTGTGTACTCTCCGGCATGAATTCTATTGAGATGGTTCAGGAGAACTGTCGCATTGCATCGGATGCCAGAGCCAATACCTTCACGGAAGCGGACTTTGCCTTGATTGATCAGGTAAAGGGCATCATCTCCGAGTCTGAGCTCGTTGGTTGTACCGGTTGTCGTTATTGCATGCCATGTCCGAAGGGTGTAGATATACCGGCCCTCTTCCGCTGCTATAATATGACTGCATTAGAGAGCAAGTCTGCCGCCCGGTTTGAATATGCCCAGACCGTAGGGCTGAAATCTGAGCCGGCATTCGCCACTCAGTGCATCGAGTGCGGCAAGTGTGAACAGCATTGCCCACAAAACATTCCGATTCGCAAGATGATCAAGGAAGCAGATAAAGTGGTTCGCCCACTGCCTTATCGGGTGGGCATCAACGTGGTTCGAAAATATATGCTACGAAGTGCAAAAAAAGGCAAGACCAATTAAGGTCTTGCCTTTTCTTATCGAATCTCAACTAAAACAACTTGCGACCAATCCAGATGCACACGCAAGCGCCTACAACAGAAACAATCAAGCTTCCAACAAATCCGGTTGCAGCGAATCCGATGAGATGGAAAATGAATCCACCAACGAAACCACCAAGAATACCAAGAATGATGTTCTTGATCCAGCCGGACTTCTCTCCCATGATGAAGCTTGCAATAAAGCCTGCTAATGCACCAAATAGTAATCCTAAAATAATATCCATTTCCTTTTCCTCCCCTTTGTAAGTTCAGTTTCTCTCGTATTATAGCATATTACGGGATTGTGGTAGCTACTGTTTTCGCTTTTGTACCTTACTTCGCGTATCCGCATCCGCCCTTCTCGGGACCTTCGATACCGGATTCGTACTGCGCGCGAAAGGCCATATTAATCTCGCGGATTTCCTTCTTGCCATCGATGTAATCCTGGTACATCTCAGCAAGCCCCGCCATGCATCCATCACAAGAACCGCTGATATTCCCGATGGATTCTACTACAATTCGCTCCCGTTCCTCGCAGGTGGTGTCTTTGATTAAGATTGATTCCATGTTAGTGCTCCTCTTCAATAAAAAAAGATTATCCGCTACCTCATGAATGCTCCGCTCTGCCTACGCAATAGAAAAAAGAGTCATGGGTAAGGAATCAGAAGACTCCCGCTCTCGCACGAATAATCTAGTTGTATTGTAGCACTGATTATGGTGCAAATAAAGGCGCGTCGGAATGCCGACACGCCTTTATCCTATATTGAGTTCTATGCTAATATGTCATGCGCTTAACGCCTTCTCAATCTGATCAATCAACGTTATATCCGCTGGCAACCAGTCCACATTACGTAACGTCTCCTTGGTTACCCACTTAGCTGCTTCATGCTCCTTCAGAACAAGATGTCCTTCTACCACCTCACACCAAAAGCAATCCATAGATAGATGGAATGTTGGATAGTCATACTCGATGGTATCAATGAATTCACCAACAGAAATCTCCGTGTCCAACTCCTCCATAATTTCGCGTTTTAGCGCTTCCTGTGGAGTCTCACCTTCTTCGATTTTACCGCCGGGAAATTCCCACCAGCCTTTGTAATCGCCATA